>JAKRSB010000072.1 GCA_022402525.1 Thermosynechococcaceae cyanobacterium MS004 | reverse complement strand
GACATCTGGGTGCTCCTGGCCTAAGAGCTTCTTCCACATCTGGAGCGCTTCTACATACAGCGGTTCGGCTTCTTCATAACGGCATTGGGATTCGTAGAGTCCTGCCAGGTTATTGAGGCTCGTTGCGACAGATGGGTGCTCCTGGCCTAAGAGCTTCTGAGTCACTTCTAGACATTTTATATACCAAGGTTCCGCAAAAGTATAGTTTCCTTGCCCCGCATAAAATCTCCCAATTCCGATAAAAGGCCAAATTACTTCAGTCTCAGAAATTGAGGTGAACCATTGATCTGCGGTTTCTTCCAGATGTGCGATCGCACCTCGTACCCGTTCAATCTGTTCAAGGGTGGGGGTGTAATCAAGAGTTTTGGCCTGTGCCACCATCACCGCACAAAATGAAGACTTAATCCCCTCTCCAGATTCCCCTTTTCCTTGCAGTTTGCTTCTGAAGAATTCTTGCACCACTTGGTGCAGTTGGTAGGTTCCCTGTTCCACTCGCTTGATCAACGAGCGATCGCGTAACCCCTCATCTCGCCAATCTTCCAGAGCATCGGAATCAACTTCAGGGAAACACGGTTCCACAAGGCTCCAAGGAATCGGAGCCACCGCATACATTCCCAGCAAACAGGCTAAATCCTGTTCGGGTTGGGATAATTCAGCCCAGCTCAATTCCAAGGCCGCTGCAACCCCAAGCGTGGCTGTCATTCCATCCTTGCGTTCAATCAATGCTTTCGCAGCTAGTCGTTTTGTTTCCAGACGTTCGAGTAGTTTGGCGATCGCCCAATCCGGCTTCCCCACCAAAAACCGCCCCAGCAACTCTAGTCCAAGGGGCAAATTCCCCACCCATTTGCAAAGCGCCTGGGCATCCCCCCGCTGAGCTTCAATCCGTTCTTCCCCAACGATAGATTTCAGAAGGGCGATCGCAGCTTCATCACTCAGCACTTCGATGTTGATGGCGGTGACGGTAGCACCAAAATTCTGACGGGTGGTGATCAGGACTTTGAATCGGGGGTCAGGCGGCGGGAGATAGAGGGCGATCTCGTTATAGTCTGTCACATCATCCAGGACGAGCAGGGCATTTCCTTCGGGCCACTGTTGCCAAATGCGATTCACCTGTTCCCTGGCTTCTAGATCTTCGGGAATCGTTAGCAGCAGGTTCGTCTTCGCAAAACTGACGATCTGAGTCGCAATTTCTTGGGCACGACAAGTGAGCCAGCAAAGGCCAGCCGGATAGGTCTGGTGTTGGAGCTGAGCGATCGCATACTGAAGCGCCAGCTCTGTCTTGCCAATGCCGCCCATGCCTGCGATCGCGGTGATGGCTAGGCGATCATTTTGCTGAAGTTGGGTGTGGAGATCGATGAGTTTTTTGTCTCGGCCTACGAAATTTTTTCTCTCAACGCCGCTGCGAGGGAGATTGTTGGGGGTGCCAGTTAGCTTCTGCTTAGCGAACTCTTCTAGCAGTTTGCCCAACGCTTGGCTGAGGGCTTCAGTGTCGAAATGGTACTGGTCGCCTATATTTGCAATCCCGCCTGTAACTAAGACTTGATACCCCTTTGCCTCGCCCTGATTGATTTGCACCATCCTTGAATCGCTCTGCAATGCGATCGCAAGGTTTGAATTCAACGTAAGTTCAGCCTTGACCCGACTGACAATCCGATCTATCTCAGTGCTTGGCTCCGAGCGCAGTATTTCTGCAAGAATTTGGCAAATTTCCTGAATTGGATCGTCCATCAATTCATACCCTTAAGCCTTTTCTGCCTTGTCAGTAATATGAATCTCTCCAATATAGGCAGTACCGCCCTCTACCTTGGTTTGCCATCCTCTGGCATTGTCGGAATTGTTCTGGGTCATTGTACTCTGGTCAAGAATTTTCCCTGCATTGATTTCCTGCGCGATCGCCTGCACCTGCCCAGCGAATGCTTTATCCAGCATTTCCACACCCAAAAGCGTTGCAACCGTATCGATGCCCTCTTGTTCGCCTTCGCTGGCTTTGGCTAAAGCTTCTGCTGCTGCTGCGTGTTTTCCGGTCAGTCTGTTCCACACTAGGTCACGAAGTTGCCCCATCTTGGAGATCGCCTCTCCCGTAAACTTCTTTGCCAGTTCACCAGCACCGCTTTTGATGAACTCCTGAAAGGCAAGGGTTGCGATCGCACTGGCGGTCAAGGTGACTGGATCTGGCATGTCTTTATCCAAGCTAGAGTTCTAAACAGTCTGGCTTAGACTTATTTTTCTCTGGTTAAACTTAATTTTTTACTTAACAATTTGGGCATTTGAGCTATTCCTTTACCCAAATTCTCCAAATGTTCCGCTCTTTGCACGATTGTCTCATCCACATTGTTAAATGCACACCGCTACGATACTGGTAATGTCATTCTCCTCACAGCCATTGCTGAATGATAGCCTTTGTGGACCAATTGATATTGTTTATCTTGAAGTCTGAAGTCGTTACAACAGCCTTCAGGCTCTGTAAAAAATCACTGCTTTAGAAGCAAAAATTGGCAGGAGCGCTTAATCCTTTCTAGAATCCAGCCTGAGCATTTCCGCATCTCTTCCTTCGTTCAGGTTTTAGACCAGCATTCTTTACTCTTTTTCTGATACTTAAGCATCAAATAGGTCATAACTCAAAATTACATTATGCGACTTAAGATCTTCAAGTATTTTTACAGAAATCTGCTTCCCAAAATATATATACTCAAAAAAGTCGAATGCTGCGAATTCAACTTCTCCATTCGACTCAATCTCGATATGTATAATCTCGTCAATCAAATCGCCCGAAAGCACTTCAATTATACTTTTTATATTGGATGAGCGGACTAAAATCAAATAACCAGAACCCGCCAATATACTGCCACTATCAATAAAGGGAGACTCTGCACCAATTCGTTGAGCACCAAATTGAGAGAGATCAATATCTTCTAGCACCCAAATAGCCAGCCGTAGTGAATGACTCGACAATCGGTCTATCACGGTCTGCAATAGATCTTCAATCGCGTCAGGATTTTGCTGAATACAACCCATTTTACTCATGTACTTATTTCCTATTTATGATCAACATTATTAGGATGGTGAAAACTTCTGGAGATTAACTTTTTTCTTCTCCTAGCCAAGGGGGCTAGAAGCGACACAGATGCTACAGCTCGTTTGCAGAGTGGTTGATCGCCCTTCAGGTTTTGCAACTATGTTTCTAGCTTCGATAATGCTATCTCTACACTCGATACTGCTACTGATAGTCCAGGGCTTTGCCTTCAGGCGCGCACTCTCCTAAACTTTTTCTCATGCCAAAATCTCAATCTGAAAAATGCCGTCTTTGTGCCAAGCTCTCTGCTGAAGATGCGATCGCTCTCCACGGGCCAGCGGGAACGGGCTGCTGGGTGGGTGAACCCTGCCATAAGCGCCGCAGCTATTACAGAAACCGCGATCGCCTTAACAGCCGTAAGCGCCAGCAGTATCGCGTGAAGGCGGGGCAGGAGCCTGTGGTCTTGGCGATCGCTCCTCCGGCTGTAGCTTCCGCTGAGCTGCATCTTTATCGAGCTAGGGTGGATGCGCCCCTTCATGCCATTGGTGCAGAATTGAGAAAGGGTGATCTGGTGGTGGCCAAGATTGAGCCTGTCCATGCTCAGGGTTTATCGGCAGCTCAAGTCAAAGAGTTTTTGAGGGAGGTGCTGAAGGCGTTCTCGGAACAGGCGGGGGAGAGCCTGAGCAAGTTCGATGTGCAGCAAGAGCGATCGCCTGGATTATGTCCGATTTGTAAAAGTTGAGATTGGTGTTTCTCATGCAATACAAAATTTTGTCTGCAAATACCGAAAATACTCCCCTTGCTGAGGCTGAATTAGAGCAGCAAGTCAACCATTATATCCAGCATGGCTGGGAACCAATCGGTGGGCTAAGTAACTATATCTACCGAGATGGACTAAACAATCAACATATCGTTCTCTACCAAGCCATGATTTTTCGAGGCTGAGGTAATGACCATTGTTCAGCTCCAGCTAGACCTATGGCAGCGGCTTGAGCAAGCCCAGGCTCAACCGCAGGCGACCGACTGGCACCAGCTTTGTCTTGCCTTTGATGAGACCATTGATAAGACTCCGGTAGGGTTGAGGTTGGCGACAGCGGCGGATGCTATTGAGCAGATGGCTGAGCTGTTGGCCGCTCGTGCGATCGCTTGGGCAGAGGATTGGTATCGTTTACCTGGTGATGGGCCTGTACTGGGGGACGACTTATTCACTGAGTTTGTCCGGCAGTCCTTGTCACTGGATTTGAGCGACTTGGTGGGGGTGCCTGAACTTTATGTGCGCTCTGTTTCCGAAAAGTCTCATGAGGATACTGAGTCGGTCGTTGAGTATCGAGAGAAGGCGGAGGTGCTGGCTGAGCTAGAAACCTTCATCGATCAAGGCGCAGAGGATGAGATTGAGGCACTGGAATATGACGAGGATATTGCGGCCTGGGCTGAGGCTGTGCGCGTGTGGCTGAAGCGGCAGGGGCTGGAGTCTGCGGCGATCGCTCAGCTTCAGCAGGGCACTGGGTTGACGTTGGTGAAGCTTTGGCTAGCTGGGCTGCTGGGTGGGTTTGGGCTACGGCAGAGCGGGGGGTTTTATGATGTTGAAAGTGTCGTCGTTGGGGTACTTCAATGAGTGAGACAATCCAAATTCCGGCACCAAATTTCGAGCTATATGAGTTTGTCACGCTGCACTGGAACGGCGTTGAATACCCTACACGGATTGTTGAGGCTTCTTTTCGGCTCAGCGCTCACGAATGGGTCTATCAAGTGGCCCAAGTCTCGAACGAGTTGGATGAGGAACGATTCTTCAATGAGTCGGTTCTGGAATCACGCCTAGTCAGAGTATGAGGCGGCAAGCAGATGAAGGGCGATCGCTCTCTACTCTTGCCCATGCCCATGAATCACTGCCAGAATTTCCGACACTCTGCCCCGATGCTGTCCCTCTGGCGCTGACCTCAATGGCATCAAAAGCTCTGGACGATGCGGCTAGGGTGCTGGCGCTTTGCCCTTCAGTCCTGCCGATGGCCTTCAGCCAAGTTCTAGAGCCTGACCGCTCGATCCCTAGCTCGCTGATCGATGCCCTGCTGATGGCGATCTCCAACAACCTGAGCCTAGTTGACGCGATGGCGTTCGCTCTCCTCCCCGCACCCTCTCGATACATCTCGCGTTAAATTCAGGGCTACAGCTTAATTTCTAGTTCTTTTCGCACCTGGTCACGCTTTGCAAGCCAGTACGGAATATAGACAAGACTCGATCCTCCCATGCTAAAGCTGAAACTCGCTACGTATACCCACCAGTAAGATGAGTTTTCTTTCTGCACAACCTTGCTGCTGGTAAAGCCAAATATTGCCAACCCGATCACAGACATCAGGACGGTCAAACTAAGGACTTGATTCACAAAGGCTAGATGTTCTTCAGTCAAGATTTGATCTTCAGTCTGCTTTGCGTTCATGAGATTTACTCCATATTCAACGCTAAATCATAGGGTTGTTTTATTTCAATTGGCCTCTCTGCTTAGTGCTTCTTCCCCTTCCTCGTCACCACTCGCACCAAGTCCCCACTCTCATCCAATTCATAGGTACTGAAGCGTCTGCACTCTGAGTTATAGCACTGGTAGTACAACCGCTTTCCCCGCGTTGAACGCTTATGCAGGATACCGATATCACAGTAGGGGCATCGTGGGGCTGTTCCCTTAGAAGGAAGGCGGGAGCTAAGAGGGCTGCGAAATTGACTCTTCTTGTGAATCTCGCCCATTTCTTTTGAAAGGCTACAACCATTACCCTATATGCTATTCATTTAAATACTACAATACAATAAAGAAATCATTAACACTAGATATCATTATTGAAATGTTGCATTGTAGTATTGTTGCTTTACTATATTAATTCATGAATTCATAAGTGCTTTTTATCTTTAATATATTGACTCATACAAAAATGAGTGCTTTAATGTATTAGTTCTTGGTTGTATTTACTAAGAAAACTTTTGTTGTGTAGTAGAATAGTTTCTTTATTGATTTGCTTCTCAAAGGAGAGCTGTAAATGCTTACAATGACTTCTGCCTCACTCGCAGGAGGGCAAGGCAAAACAACCACATCCTTTTTCTTGGCAAAAGCAATAGCCCAAAAAGGCTACAAAGTTTTGATGATCGATGCTGACCCCCAGTCCAGCTTGACACTATATCTTGGGCATGAAGTCGAAGAGAATCAGCCAACGTTGCTTGAAGTTTTGAGAAAGCAAGTCCCTGTAGAGGATGGAATCTACGAATCTCGCTATGAGAATCTATGGTTAATCCCCTCTGACGATGGACTTGAAACAATTCAGGACTACCTTTCCTCGACAGCGATGGGAGAGCTTGCCCTGAAACGTAGACTCAAAGATATTCAGGACTTATTTGATGTCTGTATCATTGATTCTCCACCGCAACGCACTCAAATTTGTTTAACTTCGATTGTTGCGGCAGATGAACTTGTTATTCCAGCAGAAGCTTCTTCAAAAGGACTTCATTCGCTGCTGCGGACTTTGCAGCTTGTGGATGAGCTTAAAGCTGTTGAAGCCTTTGAAGGTTCAATCCTCGGAATTCTACCCTTTCGAGATCGCTGGGTTGGGCGAACTCAAGCAAAGCGAAGTGAAGTCAGCATTCAAGACATGAAAGAAATAGGGGCAGGAATAGCTGTCCTCCCTTCTATTTTAGAAAGCGAGCGATTTAAGCAAGCAATAGATACGGGAAAATCACTTCAAGAACTAGGGTTTCCAGACCTTGAACATCCCTTTCAGACAATTATTGAGAAACTTGAAACAAAATGGCTGAAACACAACCTCAACCCGTTGATGCAAATAGCAGGTTAAAGGCTCGTGTTAGAGCAACTGTACCAACCAGAGATACTTCACTATTTAAAAGAGAAGTAGCCGAGGATAGTAAAGTTGTTTCACAAACTCAAGCACCTGAACTGACTTACAATTTGCCAGACACAAAGCAACAAAGCATTAATGCAACAAAACATCAAAGTAACAATCTTCAAAAACCACAAGCATTGGTTTCATTTACCCTTAGAGTCGATGAAAGTATTGATAGAGGATTAAAATCGCTTTGCTCTGAAGAGAAGATTACAAAGGAGACTTTTTTGGAAGCAGCATATCTTGTGTGTCAACAAAATCAAGAGATGATGGGAAAAGTGTTGGAGATATCCAAGTGTCGTCGCAAAGAACGCAGACAAACAGGAGTTTCTCGGCGAGCACAGTCGATGACAAAATATCTGAATTAAATCCAAGCTTCAACGCTACAAGCTAAATTGCCTCTACACTTACTCTCCACCCTCTCACAACCGTTACATTGGCTATTCAGTCCACTTCCTTCACTGCTAATCGCCAGCACCTTTAAACCCAAGGAACCCCACCACAGCCACAGCCCACACGCACCGAAGCATCCCCCGCCCCTGACTCATTTGTGGCGACGAATGGCTCACCAAAGGTTGAGTAACATTGTGGGACTTCATCACAATGTCCAATCTTTTGTTGATGGCCTCAGCTCCCCTAGCGACTTCGCTTGCTGCTGGAGAAAAGCCTTAGGTTTGCTGAGGCCATGCACTCGCGCTAGACTGCTTCAGCTAGTTCGGCTTTTTCAGATACCTGCTTTAGCTTGATCTGACGACGGCCCAAGGAAATTTCAAATTCATCTCCTGGCTTCAGCTCTAACCTTTTGGTGTAGGCTGCTCCAACAAGGATATTCCCATTAGCCTGGACTGAAACCCTAAAGCTTGCGCTTCGACCGCCTCGACTCTCAGCGTCTCTGGAGTCCACGCTACTGTCTAGGTCAATGCCTTCAGCATCAATGAGGGCGTTTAGGAATTTCATTACCCGAATGCGTTCGCTTCCATCTTCGGCAACGGTATAGTAGCCACAGGCTTTTGCTTTCTCTTCTTTGGTTGCGCTACCAAGCTCTTTCACTCGACTTAGCAGTTCCTCGCCTGTCAATACAGTGATTTCAGTCTGCTTCCGTTTCTTTGTTTTAGGTGCCATCTGTTTCTTATTGGGTTGACGATTCCGTTCTCTAGCCAAGCACTTAATCTGACTTGATGTGACAGTTAAGCAGGTGATATTCACCTTGCACAATTCGTATTCTAATCGTGATTTTTCGTATTGTAACCAACTATACAAAAAGGCTCAGGCAAAGCCCCTGTATACAGCAGCAGTTCCAGCGCTGGCTAATGACACTCACTCGCCGCTAGGTTGCAGGCTTGCGTGGGCTTGGGCGATCGCTAACAGGGGCGATGACGATCACATTGCTGTAGCGGGGCGATCGCCAAAACCAGAGCTTTCGATGAGCGATCGCTTAAGCGGAAGCCCTCATGCTGATAGCTGCGCTTGCTTTCACGTCGCCGCACCTAAGCGCGATCGCCTTCTCCATTGCATAGCCAAAGTTGGGCGATCGCTTGCGGTATTGAGCGATCGCACTGCTCATGCTGGCAGAAGTTGGCAAGGGCTTTGCTGTGGTTGGGGGCTGGGGCGATCGCAGGGCTATGGCTAGACGGGCGCTGGAGGGTGTGGGACAAGCGCCTAGCCGGAGCCGAGCTGGTGACTTTGCGGAAGGGGCGATCTCAGTGCGCTAGTTTGGCGGAAGCGGGGCGATTGTTCGTTTGCTCAAGCAGTGTGGGCGATCATTCTTTGCTGTGGGCTTGGCTAGGGGGCGATCACATTGCGCTGGTTTGGCGGAAGCGGGGGGCTGGCTTTAGCGGGGCTTGAGTTTAGGCGTGGGTAGCGGTTGGGATGCTGGGGCATGTAATACATGGTGAAAGGGTTAGGACGGGCGGCAGAACTGGAGAATTTCTATCGCAAGCGAGGGAAGCATACGTTTGCTAGTCGGTTGATTGAGGATGGGATGGATGCGTACCTTGCCATGCAGTTGACGCGCGATCGGTCGGCAAGGGCGTTTAAGACCCATTCTAACAAGGGGCGATATCAGGCGGCGAAAACGGCCTACTTAAAGGGGCAGGGGGAGAAAGAACGGGAGGCGCAGTCTTTGGAGCAGATACTGGAGGGGTTGCGGTGAGGGTAGATAGAGATCGGGGAAAAGATCTGGCGAAGAAAGGAAGGAGTTTGGAGTGAAGTTTGATTGAAACTGATTCTCTAAAAGCTGAGATTATCTTCACTAACTACATTGAAAATGTGATATTAAATATTTAATCATTCCGAAGGCAATAGAGATGGAATCATCTACTTCAAATCGATTTATTCGATTTACACTTCTTGCAGCTAGTGTCTATATTACAATCATATTTGGAGCATATTATTATAATTTTAGAGAACTTCCGATTTCAAAGACCGATCCTGGAGCATGGGCACAATTTGGAAGTTATGTTGGTGGACTTTTAAGTCCTTTTTTCTCTTTCTTGAGTTTTATAGCTGCTATTTACATTTCTGTTATTTTAACTCGAATTAATGAGCAACAGAAAGAGAATATACAGAAATCTGAAAATCAGAGAAGAATAGTGTTAGAACTACACCGCGAATGGAATAGTGAGTCAATATATCGTTCGCGAACTATTGCAGGCAAGCTTGTTCGTGAGTACCCTAAAGATAAAATGTTTATTCTTGAATCAAAAGTGGAATCGGACAGAGTTGTACATCTCTGGATAGTTGTAGGTTTTTTCTTGCGTTTAAATTTTCTTATTCAAAATCAACAAGTTGATGAAAAAATGACAGTTTCTCTATTTGGAGAACTTTTTGTATGGTGGTGGATAGTATCTTTCAAAGAACAACTAATGAATTGTGACTGGGATTCAGAAAGTCACATTCAAGAGTTGAAAGATTGGATATATGGCAAAACCACAGATCAGCAACGCATACCTTGGGAACGACGCGCGATACGTGATTTAGAAAATGCGTTAGAAGAAGCAAATACTACTCCTTTAGATATGTAAGTCAGTGTAATTAATTCATCTCTCATCAATTTTTCAACCAGATTCGCCCCTACACTAACCCCTTCATCGCCACTATGACAACTCATCTACATGAATTCTCTAGACGCAAATACAGGGGAAGCTGGCTCTCTACCCAAGCTATCATCCACTCTGCCAGCGCCAGCACCACTCTCCCGCCCCACAAACCAAGCATCTCCAGAAAGCCATCTCTCCTTGTATTCTCAAGCGTTTCCCACCGTAGAAATAGCCTTGGGGATTGTGCTTAAGACGATGTAGCATTTACAAAGCGATACAGAATCTCCGTTTGCAGTTTTTAGATGGTCGTAGAGCTACAGAATGGCAATTAAGAAGACTGAGCTTTACAGCTCTTTATGGGCAAGCTGCGATGAACTTCGCGGGGGTATGGACGCATCACAGTACAAGGATTACGTCTTGACCCTGCTGTTTATGAAATATGTCTCCGATCGGTATGCCGGAGACCCCTACGCCATGATTGTTGTGCCAGCAGGTGGCTCTTTCAAGGATATGGTGGCCCTTAAGGGCGATAAGGAGATTGGAGACAAGATTAACAAAATTATTGGGGCGCTGGCTGAAGAGAATGGTCTGAAGGGTGTCATTGATGTCGCTGACTTTAACGATGAGGACAAGCTAGGCAAAGGTAAAGAGATGGTCGATCGCCTCTCTAACCTGGTGGCAATTTTCGATGGCATTGACCTGAGCGCAAACAGAGCCGAGGGTGACGATCTGCTGGGGGATGCCTACGAGTACCTGATGCGGCACTTTGCAACGGAGTCGGGGAAGAGTAAGGGGCAGTTTTATACTCCGGCTGAGGTGTCACGGATTTTGGCGAAGGTGGTGGGCATTACCCAGCAAACGAGCCAAGACCAAACCGTCTATGACCCAACCTGCGGTTCCGGTTCACTTCTATTAAAGGTGACGGATGAGGCTCCCCGTGGTTTGTCTATCTTCGGGCAAGAGATGGACAATGCTACGGCTGCTTTAGCCCGAATGAATATGATTCTGCATAATCATCCCACGGCTGAAATTTGGAAGGACAATACCCTCTCCTCACCCTACTGGAAGAATAGCGATGGGAGTCTGAAGACCTTTGACTTTGCGGTGGCTAATCCGCCGTTCTCCTATAAGTCTTGGAGCAATGGGATCAGCATTACTGAAGATCCCTTTGATCGGTTTGAGTATGGCACTCCACCGGATAAAAACGGCGACTATGCCTTTTTGCTGCATATCCTGAAGTCGCTCAAGAGCAAGGGCAAAGGTGCTGTGATTTTGCCCCACGGGGTACTGTTTCGCGGCAATGCAGAGGCTCGGATTCGGGAAAATTTGTTGCGGCAGGGTTACATCAAGGGAATTATTGGCCTGCCTGCAAATTTGTTTTACGGAACAGGTATTCCAGCCTGCATCATTGTGATTGACAAGGAAGGAGCCGCCCAGCGAGAGGGCTTGTTTATGGTGGATGCCAGCAAGGGCTTTATGAAGGATGGCAACAAGAACCGTCTTCGGAGCCAAGATATTCACAAGATTGTGGATGTGTTTACTCGCCAGATTGAGCTACCCCGCTACAGCCGGATGGTTTCTTTGGATGAAATTCAAAGGAATGACTATAACCTCAACATTCCCCGCTATATCGACTCTAGCGAACCGGAAGACCTACACGATCTCAATGCTCACCTGAACGGTGGCATCCCCAATGCAGATATTGATGCCCTAGAGGATTTCTGGAAGGTGTTTCCCCAGTTGCGGAGCACTTTATTTGGTACGGGGGGGCGTGAGGGCTATAGCCACGGGTTAGTTGAGGCGAGTCAGGTGAAACCTACGATTCTCAACCATCCAGAATTTACGGCGTTTGCACAGAAGTCACTGGCTTTCTACACAAACTGGTGCAAGCACTTTGAGAAAGCGCTGAAGGGGATTGCCATTGGTGACAAACCCAAGGCATTGATTGAAACGCTCTCTGAGGATTTGCTGGTACGGTTTGCTGAGGCGGATTTACTGGACAAGTACGACATTTACCAGTTGTTGATGGACTACTGGGCTGAGACAATGCAGGACGATGTTTACGTGCTGGTACAGGATGGCTGGGCAGCAGGGAATGTCCTGCGGGAGTTAGTAGCGAAGAAGGGTGAGAAGCTGAAGGAAACACCGGATCTGGTGATTGACAGGCAGAAATATAAAGCTGATCTGATTCCGCCTGGGCTGATTGTGGCTCGGTACTTTGCTGATGGGCAGTCTGAGATTGACCAGCTTCAGGCTGATCTGGATACCGTCAGTCAGGAGCTAGAGGCATTAGTTGAGGAACACAGCGGGGAAGAGGGTCTACTGACAGATGCACAGACCGATGCGGGGAAGGTGACGAAGGCCACTGTTGCAGCTCGTCTGAAGGTGATCAAGGGCGATGCCAGTGCTAAAGAGGAACGGACGGTTCTGAAACAGTGCCTAGATTTATTTGAGAAAGAGGCGACGGCAAAGAAGGCTGTGAAGGATGCTCAGACAGCGCTGGATGAGGCGGTGTTTGCTCAATATTCAATATTGAGTGAGAGCGAGATCAAGGTGCTTGTGGTGGATGACAAGTGGCAGGCGACTTTGAAGGGGGCGATTCAGGCAGAAATTGAGCGGGTGACACAGCAGTTAGCGAATCGAGTAAAGACCCTGGAGGAGCGATATGCTGAACCGCTGCCTCAGTTAATTCTGGAGGTTGAGACACTATCGAGCAAGGTTGATGAGCATCTCAAAAAAATGGGGCTGGTATGGAATTGATGGTGCTCAAATACCTTTTATTTAGTGATCTGAGGTTGGTATGAGCGAGATTACAACCGCTAAAAATTTAAGTTATCAGGATTTTCTAGCACACCAAAGAGTGGATCAAGGGCTGTTTCCGACTAACAAGGATTGGCAACGATTGCTAGCGTCGGCTTTACCTGAGGAGAATGAGAATGAGTAGTGCTCAAGTGCCAGAAGGGTATAAGCAAACTGAGGTTGGTGTAATTCCTGAAGATTGGGAAATAAATATTATTGGTGATATTGCTGATGTAAAAACAGGACCATTTGGCTCAGTATTACATGAAAGCGACTATGTAATAGATGGAACTCCGATTATCACTGTAGAACATTTGGGAGATTTCGGAGTTGAACATTTTAATCTGCCAATGGTATCAGATGAAGACAAGGATAGACTAAAATTATTCTCCTTAAAAGTAGGCGATATTGTTTTTAGTCGTGTAGGCTCAATTGATAGAAATGCCCTAATTGGAGATTCTGAATCTGGATGGTTGTTTTCTGGAAGGCTTCTTCGTGTAAGACTTGACAGCAAAATAAATCAGCCTAATTATCTAAGCTATCACTTTCATTCAAAGCCCTTTAAGCAAAGAGTAAAAGCAGTGGCAGTTGGGCAGACCATGCCTTCACTAAATACTCAAATATTGAAGGGTATTCAAATAGTTCTTCCCCCTCTCCCCGAACAAAAAACGATCGCCCAAGCCCTATCGGACGTAGATGCCCTAATCACCTCACTGGATAAGCTCGTCGCCAAGCAGCGTCAGCTTAAAACCGCCGCTATGCAGCAGCTTCTTACGGGTAAGATGCGCCTGCCAGGGTTTGTTAAGGAGAAGGGTTATAAGCACACTGAGATTGGAGTAATTCCTGATGATTGGGGACTTACATCATTAGAAAAAATTTCAGCATTTATAACAAAAGGATCAACTCCTACAACATATGGATTTAGCTGGGTACAAAGTGGCATTCTATTTCTAAGAAGCGAATGCGTTTCAGAAAATGGATTAGATCTTTCGCAGTCAATGTTTATTTCTCAAAAAGCTCATACTGTACTGAGTAGAAGTGAACTGCATTCAGGAGATATTCTCATAACAATCACAGGAAATGTAGGAAGAGTAGTTTATCTCGATAATGACTTTGGCGTTGGGAATATGAACCAGCACATTGCCAGAGTCAGAATTGTTGACAATAACGTATGTGCAAAATTCATTTACCATTTTTTGACTCAAAGCTCAGTTAGAAAGGCTTTTAATACCATCACAACTGGTCAAGCATACCCGCAGATAAGCCTTAAGCAAGTTAGAGATGCAGTTATTCCACTTCCTTCATTTCCTGAACAATGCGCGATCGCCGCTGTCCTCTCTGATATGGATACTGCGATCGCCGCCTTAGAAATCCGCCGCACTAAAACCCAAGCCATCAAACAAGGCATGATGCAAGAACTCCTGACGGGGAGAACGCGGCTGGTATGAGTCAAATTTACAGAATTTATCTTGATGCCTGCTGCCTAAATCGTCCCTTCGATGATCAGACCCAGCCCCGTATTGCATTGGAATCTCAGGCAATCCTCACGATCTTGAGCCAATGTGAGTCAGGGCAGTGGAAACTCATGACCAGTGCCGCATTAGATGAAGAACTTAACCAAACTCCTGATTTGGAAAGACTGAAGAACGTAAAGGCTACTCTTGCGATCGCTAAAATCAAAGTAGTCTACAGCCCATTTATAGAAGAGCGATCAGCAGAACTCCAAAAACTAGGATTCACGGGCTTCGATGCCACCCACCTCGCCAGCGCCGAACGCGGCAAAGCCGATATATTTTTGTCTACCGATGACAGGCTGATTAGAAAGGCTCAAAGAAATATCAAAATCATAAACGTCGCAGTGAATAACCCTGTTAGTTGGCTTATGGAATCCACACAAACTGAGGATAATGACAATGACTAAAACTCAGCAAGAACTTGTGAGACAAGGGTATCAAGCATTAGTTGATACCTTAGGAGTCGTCGATACAATCCGGTTTATTCAACACTTTAGTCCAGGTCAAGGCGACTACACCAAGGAGCGCCATG
>JAKRSB010000071.1 GCA_022402525.1 Thermosynechococcaceae cyanobacterium MS004 | reverse complement strand
CTACTAAAACCTAATCCCTGTCTACAGTCTGCCGATTTGTGTGCAATGGATAGCAAAAAGTGAGAGGGATCTAGGGTGAGGGGCTGCACAAGCGGGATGCACCCGTGCTCAATTGGCTTGCTCCTGCGTCTGTTACACCTTAGTATGTCAAACAGGTTCGGCACATTACCGAATGCCATCTTGAGCTGAGGATAAAGAAGCATGACAGCAAGTGCAGTGAGTGAGCAAATGAAAAGCACCTTTCCAATAAGGCTAGATCACTGTGTTCTATTTGGCGGCACAGGGTTTATCGGCACCCACTTTGCTCGCTTTTTGTTGACCCATAATTTTGCTAAAACAATTACCCTTGCAGATATTGAGCCACCCAACAAGCCATTGTGGTCTTCGACGGCTCGAAAGGTGCTGAGTGACCCACGGGTTCGCTATCTGCCAATAGATGTGTGTAAACCTATTCGTCATGCTGATTTGCCGGATCGTGCAGATTTAATCCTGAACTTTGCGGCGATTCATCGGGAGCCGGGGCATGAACCTCATGAGTATTTTGAAACCAATCTGAAGGGTGCTGAAAATGTCTGCCAATGGGCAGAACAGGTCAATTGCAAGACGATCGCTTTTACCAGCAGCATTTCCCCCTATGGGCCAACGGAAGAGCAAAAAAATGAGCAGTCTACTCCAGTCCCTGTGACAGCCTATGGGGCATCAAAACTGGCTGCGGAAAAGATTCATCTCGCTTGGCAGCGTGGCGGGGAAGATCGTCGTCTTGTCATTGTTCGTCCGGGGGTGGTGTATGGGCCGGGGGAGGGCGGAAATGTGAGTCGCCTCGTGCGGTCGATCATTAAGGGATATTTCTTTTATGTGGGCAACCAAAATACCCGCAAGGCAGGTGGCTACGTTAAGGAGCTATGCAACGCCATTTTATGGGTATTGGAGTGGCAGCAGGCGCAGCAACAGAACGTCACACTTTTTAACTTTTCAACCGACCCTACCCCGACTCTTGAAGAGTATGTCAATGCGGTGTGTAAGGTTGCTCAAATCAAGCGATCGCCCCTTCGAGTGCCCTACCCACTATTGCTAGGGGCATCCTACCCCATTGCCCAACTGTCAAATGCATTAGGCATTAAGCAACCCATTGACCCGGTGCGGATTCGTAAGCTCGTCCGATCTAATAACATCGTGCCAGGGTTTCTCCGGGATGCAGGCTATCCCTATCAGTACACCCTTGAACAAGCTCTAGAAGATTGGAAGCAAGAAAAGCCTGAAGACTGGACGTGACTCTCGATGCCATAGCCTGAATAAAAATATCGCATCTTCCCTTGCCTAACTCCCTCCCGTCTCTACACTTGCCTCACTTGAGACTCCAAAATGGCGCTATAGAGCGGACTGTGGCGCATGAGTTCCTCATGGGTTCCTTGACCCACTAGGTATCCCTTATCCATCAACAAAATACGGTCGGCCATTTGAACCGTACTGATGCGCTGGGCCACGACAAAGGTCGTGCAGGCTTTTTGGTGCATGAGGTCATCCAGGGCAGCCTGAATTTGGCTGGCGGTCTGGGCATCTACTGCAGAGGTGCTGTCGTCTAAAATCAGAATGCTGTAGTCCGTGAGTAAGGTGCGCGCGATCGCCACTCGCTGCTTTTGGCCCCCCGATAACCCAACGCCCCGCTCTCCCACGATGGTTTCGTAGGCGTCCGGTAGGCTTATCACAAAATCATGGATCTGAGCCGTTTTGGCAACGGCTATCACCTCCTCTAGCGCTGCTTTGGGCTTGGCATAGGCAATATTTTCACGGAGGGTGCCGGAAAATAGGGTGGTTTCTTGGAACACAATGCCAATATGCGATCGCAAGCTGGCCAGGGTAAAGTCCCGCACATCTCGCCCATCAATGCGCACTCCGCCCGCCGTCACGTCATAAAACCGAGGCAGTAAGTTCATGATGGTGCTTTTGCCAGAGCCCGTCATGCCGAGTACCGCAATCAGCTCTCGCGGTTTTGTTTCAAAAGAAACGCCCTTCAGCGCCTCCGTCGTTGCGCCAGGGTAGCGGAACGAGACATTTTCAAAGGTAATACGGCCCCCACAGGTTTTAAAGGGGATGGCCTTCGGGCGATCGCGAATTTCAATTGTGGCATCCACCACCTCATAGACCCGTTCTGCGGACGCCGCCGCTTGGGCAATCACCGGTGCCGCGAACCCAATCAGTAAAATGGGCTGGAGAATCAGCAGCAGGTAAGCATTAAATGCCACCAACTCCCCCACGGAAAATCCGCCGCCAATCACCTCAGCCCCGCCGTAACCAAACACCGCCAGCGTCACCAAATTGCTCAGCAAAAAGATCAGGGGAAAAGTGTTGCGAATGGCGCGAATGGTTTTCATATTGCCCCGCACCAGGGCATCATTCATTGCGGTGTAGCGCTGCGTCTCCGTGGTTTCTCGCACAAAGGCCTTCACCACGCGGATGCCGATTAAGTTCTCCTGCAGCACCGCATTGAGGTTGCCAAGCTGCTCCTGAACCTGTCGAAATAGATCGCCATTGCGGGTAAAAAACTGCGTTAGCAGCCAGCCCGTTAGCGGAATGACCGTGAGCGTAATCAGCGCCAACCGCCAGTTCATCACCAGCAAGATTACGGCCACGCTCACGAGGGTGACGCAGGCACTAATCACCTGAATAAAGCTCGTGCCTACAAAGGTCCGAATTTGGTCAATATCGCTGGTGACGCGGGTGAGGAGCTGGGAGGTTTGGGCTTGGTCGTGGTAGCTAAAGCTCAGGTTTTGGATTTTGCTAAAAATTTTGTTACGCAGGTCGTAGGCAACCCCCTGAGCCGTCGCCTCCGCCCCAAAGCTTTGCCCAAAGTTGCACAGCCCACGGGCGATCGCCGCAATGACCATGGCCCCTGCGCTAGACAGCACAACCTGAAGATCTTTCTGGGTGATGCCTTGATCAATCCCCCACCGAAAGAGCTGGGGCGTCACGACATTGGCCGCCGTTAGCAATAGCAGGCTTACCAGCGAACCCAACACCCACCAGCGGTAGGCACTCAAACTCCCCAAGACGCGCTGAAGCGATCGCAGAGAAGGAGAGGCGGGGCTATCGAAATTCCGCATAGGTTTTATTCATAGGCTCTGTAAAGGGACTGAGGAATGGTTGATTAGCCTAAAACTGGGCCAGATCTGGTGTTCTACGTTAAAGTCCCCTAAAGTCCCATGTCTGCAATGGTACGCTGAAACTAATCATGACTTTTGAAGCAAAGGCTGACTATGCCAGGATTACTTCCAACGATTGACCCCGATGGACTCCTTGAATATTCCGTGGTTTATACCGACCGGGCGTTGAATCATATGTCCCTGTCCTTCCAGACCGTCATGAAGGATATTTCGGCCACCCTCAAGCAGGTCTATCACGCCAGCGCAGTGGCGATCGTGCCGGGAAGTGGCACCTTTGCGATGGAAGCCGTTGCCCGACAGTTTGCCACCGACCAAACCTGCCTCGTGATCCGAAACGGCTGGTTTAGCTACCGCTGGTCTCAAATCCTGGAAATGGGCAAAATTCCAGAAAGCACTCAGGTTTTGTTGGCCCGACCCATTGACAATAGCCCTCAGCCTGCCTTTGCGCCAGCCCCCATTGCAGAAGTGATCGCAGCCATTGAGGCGGAAAAGCCAGCGGTTGTGTTTGCCCCCCACGTTGAAACCTCCGCAGGCATGATATTGCCCCAGGACTACCTAAAGGCAGTGGCCGATGCTGTGCATCGGGTTGGTGGGCTATTCGTCCTGGACTGTATTGCTTCGGGGACGATCTGGGTGGATATGGTCGCCACTGGTGTGGATGTCTTGATCAGCGCACCCCAGAAAGGCTGGAGTAGCTCCCCCTGTAGTGGATTGGTGATGCTTAGCGCCCTAGCGAGGGAAAGAATTGAATCAACCACCAGCAGCAGCTTTGCCTGTGACCTGCGCAAATGGTTGAACATTATGGAAACCTATGAAAAGGGTGGCCATGCCTATCATGCAACCATGCCAACCGATGCCCTTACGATCTTCCGTAACGTCATCCAAGAAACAGAAGCCTACGGATTTGATCGCGTCGCCCAGCAGCAGCAGGACTTGGGAACCCGTGTGAGAGCTTTACTGGTGGATAGGGGAATAAAAAGCGTCGCGGCTGAAGGCTTTCAAGCTCCTAGCGTCATTGTGAGCTACACCCGTGACCCAGAGATCCACTCTGGCCAAAAGTTTAAGGCGCTGGGCATCCAAATTGCTGCAGGAGTGCCCCTCAAATGTAATGAGCCAGAAGACTTTTGCACCTTTCGGATCGGTCTATTTGGATTGGACAAATTGAAAGATTTAGACCGCACGGTTGAGAAGCTTGAAGCTGTCCTAGATCAGATCTATTCCTAGATTCAGAATCTATCCTCGGATCTATTAAGCGTTGCTCATTAGCGATGCTCAAAAGACCAGTTTGATGGTGATCGCTAGCTCCGGCAGCATTAGGCTTCCAACGCTCCCACTCACTGCAGCACTAAAGGCCCAGCCGGAACGGGCGCTGCGTTGGCGAGTTCTGCCGTAATTAAAAGTTTCTGAGGCGTTTTACAGTCGGTCGAAGGAAGCTTCCACTGGGCAACCGCTTCACCGGGGTTGCTATTGAACTGCCCACAGAAAACCGGGTCGGCTTTATTGGCAACAATGGCCCAGAGTCGATAGGCTTCTCCAGCGGGCAGTGCAGGCAGGTTTTGGGTCACGATGGTGGCTTGTGCCTGCTGAGCGGTAATGACTAGGCTGGCTGAAGCACCCTGCCGCTTTTCGGTGCCTTGCAGGGCGTAAAGCTGAACTTTTGGCTGCCGCAGCAGTGCTGCAAGGCGCTGGTTCTGCTGAAGGGACTGCCGCAGCAAGATATTATCGATCGCTAAAGCCAAGAGCGCTAGAGCCGCGATCGCGCCCCCAATCCGGAACCACTTTGTCTGGGCTTGGCGACGGGGCTGGCTGGGCTTAATACCTCCTGGAACATTTGCTGGAACATTTCCTGGAATGTTTTCTGTTATCTCTTGGGGCGTTGCTTGGGCCTGACTCAAAATCTGACTGCGCAGACGCTCTGGTGGGTTTGGGTTTGGGGGTGCATAGTACATCAGCTCAATCAGCGTCTGAAATTCTGCCACCTCTGCCGCCACCTCCGCCGCAAGTTCTGGCTGAGTCTCTAAAAGCTGCTGAAAAACTTCGGCCTCTTGTGGGTTGAGGTCGCCTGCCGCATAGCCTGCAATGAGGTCTTGCCAATGTTCAGGACGCGCAGATGAAGTCATCGCAAAAAAGAGAGTGAGTAAATCGAGCTAGAAATCGAGCTAACGGTGATCGGTCAGAACTTGGCGGAGTTTTTGAAGGCCTTGACGAGAACGACTTTTGACCGTTCCCAGGGGAATATCGAGCTGGTGGGCAATTTGGGATTGGCTGAGCCCCTCAAAGTAGGCGAGTTCTAAAACCTCGCGCTCCGGTGCCGGGACGTCCGCTAGGGCAACCTTCACAGACCGAGATCGCTCACTCATGGCAGCAACATCCAGGGGCGAGTCTTTCGGTGCATCCGTCTGGAGTACCCCGCGAAAGCGCTCTAAAAACCGTAGTTTTGATCCTCTAGAACGCAGCCGATCCATCGCCCGTGAGCGCGTCAGGACGCTCAAAAACTGAATCATAGAGCCGCGAGATGCATCGTAAATATCCCGCTGCCACAGCGCCAGAAAGATATCTTGCGTCAGCTCTTCTGCCTCATCAGGACGAGCCAGCATTTTTAGAGCCAGCCCGTAGACAAACCGAGAATGGCGATCATAAATCTCCCCCAACGCCAGCATATCTCCAGCCCGAACGGCTTGAATGAGTTCGGCATCGGTGGCCTGCGCAAATTGAGTTGATGAAGCGCCAGTGAAGTCTGGGGGCATTCCGAAATGCCGTCGAAAGAACTTTTCCTATAGTACGGAGCTTTGGCTGTTTTGGATGAATTTCAATCCAGCACGGCTTAGCCTGCGTAACCTTGTCAGATTGCAGAAGTCAGATTGCAGAATCAGATTGCAGAACAGCAGCCTGCTTCTGCAAAACAAATCAGCCTTTTCGCAATATCTTTTCCTCTACAACTTTGCTCTACAACAGAAATTCATCCATGAATAACCTAACCAATACAGTCAATACCCACAGATCCAAGCATGTTTCACGACGGGGAGTACTAGCAGGAGGAATCGTGGCCGGTGTCTCTAGCGCCCTAGGGCTTTCTGCAGTCACGGCACAGCCATTGCTCGCGCAGAAAGCTCAGAAGAAAGACAGTACAGGCAATGCAGCCAACGATATTAAGATTCTCAATACAGCGCTTTACTACGAGCACCAGGCGATTTGGGCCTATGGGGTAGCCGCCAGTAAGCTCAGCAGCACGGCAGTCGGGAAGGCGGTTTTGGCCCTGGGGTTAGCAAATCAGGCCGACCACAAAACCCACCGAGATACGCTGCAAAGCGTCATCATGAGTCTGGGAGGGACGCCTGTCAGAACAGAGGCTCAGTATGATCTTTCAACCTACCTCAATGGAAAAGAAGGGGGACTTGATTCGGACGTGAATATTGCCAAGCTTGCCCTAGCGCTGGAAGTAGATGCAGCGATCGCTTACGGACAAGAGGCCGCCAAACTCAAAACCCCTGCCCTCATTACGGCGGGAGCCAGTATTGCAACGGCGGAAGCCTCCCATGCTACGGCAATCCGCGCTGCGTTCATTGCTTTGGGCGTCAACATCAAAACCGTACCCGCAGCATTTGTGAGCGCAGAAACTCGGAGTCAGTGGATTCTTAAGGTGTAGGGGAAGGTATCGCGAAAGGTATTGCGCTAATTCTGACGCTCAAGGGTTGGCTCTTAAGGACTAGAGCCTAACCTGCCTCCCTGCCAGAAGGGGCGATCGCCTTTCTTTTGAGGCCATTGGGTGTGGGGCCATTGAGCAGAGTCATTGGGGCAGCGTTCTGGTTTCTAGGTCAATGCCAAAGACACAGTTCCGCCCCAAACTTTTAGCGCTGTAGAGTGCCCGATCTGCGGCCTCCAATAAGACATCTGGGATATTATTGGTCCTAGGATACAGCGCTGCGACTCCAAAGCTAATGGTGACGTTGGGCGCAACTTCAGAAGACTCGTGGGGTAAGTTTGATTCTCGAACCGCTTGATTCATGACTGTAGCAACCTTCATCGCTCCTTCAAGATCGGTTTTTGGCAAAATGATGCCAAATTCTTCGCCGCCATAGCGCGCGACCAGATCCAGGGGGCGGCGGCAGCACTTGCTTAGGGTGGCGGCAATGGCTTGGAGACAGCGATCTCCAGCTAGGTGCCCGTAGGTATCGTTATAGGGCTTAAAAAAGTCCACATCGCCTAGGGCTACCGCCAGCCAGCCTTCTTCGCGGTTCATCTGTCGCCACATGGCGTCTAGATGCTCGTCAAAGCGCCGTCGATTGGGGATGCGCGTGAGACTATCCAGGGTTGCAATGCGGTTAAGCTGCTGATTTTCTGACTCTAATCGACGACTTGATTGGGACTCAAGCAGCAGGCGTCGCAGCTGATGGCGCAGCAAACCCCAATGAATTGGCTTGATGATGTAGTCCAGTACGCCCAGCTCAAAGGCGCGCTCAATTGCAGTATCGTCCGTGCGCCCACTGATGATTAAGACGGGAGTGTACTCTGCACCCGATAAGGACTGTAGCTTTTCACAACACTGAAACCCATCCTGATCCGGCAGTGTAATATCCATCAACACGAGGTCAGGATGATGCTCACTGTAGGCGGACAGACAGCCTGCCCCATCAGCGGCTTCAACGACTCGATAGCCATCCAGCTCCAGCCAAAGGCGAAGCTGGGCGCGGACAGAACGGTCATCGTCAACAATGAGTACCAGCGATCGCAATAGTTCAGACTGTATTGTGTTTACCTTTTCCGTTGAGGATGCCTCACTCCCCTTTGATCGCTCCTTGTTCACCCGATGCCCAATGCCCCTCAACGTCATTTTCGCTACATTCTAATGTTCACGCCCATCACTTACTGATAAGTTCCTGACTTAAGTGATGGAGTATTGGCAAGTTCCTAACAAGTTTCTGACCAGTTCTCCGGCCAGTTTCCGACAAGTTGTCCATTGCGGTCAGTAGACTTGCTATTCTAGAAGCCTTAGGTGCTGGGTTGAGTTATTTGTTGCTGATCATTTAATTGCTGATCATTTAATTGTTGATCATTTATCTATGTCACCTTCCGCCACGGCCATCACCACTTTTCCGCTCACTGCTGTCATTGGTCAAGAAGCCATCAAACTTGCGCTACTTTTAGCTGCAGTTGATCCGGGGCTAGGGGGTGTGGCGATCGCAGGACGGCGCGGGACGGCTAAATCAGTCATGGCCAGGGCGCTCCATGCGCTTTTGCCGCCCATTGAAGTGGTCCAGGGTTCCGTCTATAACTGCGACCCGACCAATCCTATGGCATGGGATGACCAGCTACTGGCCGACCTTTCAGAAGGCAAAATTCCAGTCGCTGAGGGCCAACCCCAACCCCCCACCGAAGTCATTCCCACCCCCTTTGTCCAGGTGCCCTTGGGCGTCACGGAAGATCGGCTCATTGGGTCAGTGGATGTCAGCCAGTCCGTCAGGCTTGGGGAGACAGTCTTTCAGCCTGGACTTTTGGCGGCTGCCAATCGGGGGGTGCTCTATGTGGATGAAATTAACCTGCTCGACGATCAGATTTCCAACCTGCTGTTGTCCATGCTGACGGACGGGCGCAATCAAATTGAGCGGGAAGGGCTGAGTTTTCAGCATCCCTGCCAGCCCTTGTTTATTGCCACCTTTAACCCAGAAGAAGGCGCGCTGCGGGATCACTTGCTAGACCGCATTGCCATCGTACTTTCAGCCGATGGGGTGCTGGGGATTGACGCCAGGGTGCAAGCTGTAGATCAGGCGATCGCCTATGCCACCTCTCCGCAAAATTTTCTGGCGCAGTACGACACTGAAATTGATGACCTACGCACCCAAATTATTTTGGCGCGGGAATGGCTAAAGGAAGTCCGGATTCAGCCCAACCAAATTGAATATCTAGTCAACGAAGCCCTTCGCGGTCAGGTGCAGGGGCATCGGGCAGAGCTGTATGCAGTGCGGGTTGCCAAGGCGAATGCTGCTCTCGAAGGCCGCAGTGATGTGAATGCAGACGACCTACGTCGCGCTGTTGAGCTGGTCATTGTGCCCCGTGCCACCGTTATTCCACCCCCTCCTGAAGACGAGCAGCAGCCACCGCCACCGCCGCCGCCGCCCCCAGATAGCTCCAACGAACCAGAACAGCCTGACAATACCGACGAACCAGAGCCCGAAGAACCACCGGAAACTGAAGAACCTCCGAGTATTCCAGAGGAATTTCTATTTGATACCGAAGGTGTCCTGTTAGATCCATCGGTGCTGTATTTTGCCCAAATGTCTAACCAGCAGGGCAAGTCAGGTAGCCGTACCGTCATTTTTTCCCAGGATCGGGGTCGCTATATTAAGCCTATGCTGCCGCGCGGCAATGTATTGCGGATTGCAGTCGATGCCACCCTGCGCGCCGCCGCCCCCTATCAAAAGTCTCGACGGCAGCGTAACCCAGGCCGCCGCGTCATTGTGGAGCAGTCCGACATCCGCTCCAAGCGCCTAGCACGCAAGGCTGGAGCGCTGGTGGTGTTTGTGGTAGATGCCTCAGGTTCCATGGCCCTCAACCGGATGCAGTCAGCCAAGGGTGCGGTCATGCGCCTACTCACCCAGGCTTACCAAAATCGTGACCAAGTTGCGCTAATTCCGTTTCGGGGCGATCGCGCTGAGGTATTGCTGCCGCCAACCCGATCCATTGAAGCCGCCCGTCGTCGGCTGGATACGCTGCCCTGTGGGGGCGGTTCTCCCCTGGCTCACGGACTGACCCAAGCGGTACGAGTTGGTCTTAACTCGCTCTCCATGGGCGAAATTGGCCAGGTCATGATTGTGGCCATCACCGACGGACGGGGTAATGTGTCCCTTTCCACCTCCTTGGGTGAGCCACCTCCCGACGGGGAGAAGCCGGATATCAAAAAAGAGCTGCTTGAGATTGCCGCGCGGATTCGCGGCCTCAACCTAAAGCTCTTGGTCATTGATACAGAAAATAAGTTTATTTCAACAGGCTTTGCTAAGGAATTGGCCGCCCAGTCTGGGGGACGGTATTACCACTTGCCCAAAGCCACCGACCAGGCGATCGCAGCCGTCACCCAAGATGCCATCAATAATATGATGCTTTAGAAATATGATTCTTTAGGAATATGATTCTTTAGGAATATGATTCTTTAGGAATATGATTCTTTAGGATAGGATGCTTTGGAAATATGATCCTCTGGAAACAAAATGCTCTAGGATAGGATGCCTTGGGAGATGGCGACCTAGAAAGTATGATGATCTGATCAGAATTGCTCTATTGTGAGGAAGTTTTGGGCTTTCTAAGCAGAGAGCCTTAAGAAAAAACCTTGGGCAAAGAGACTTGAGTGAAGAGACTTGAGCAAAGACACTATCTTTAACCCTAATTCATCAGTGCGCTGGATGTTCTGACCATCAAAACCGCTCGTGAGACAGAAATTGATGCTATACCAATGTTTAAAGATAGGCTTTACGTTTTTTAGAGCATTCGTAAAGCGCTAGCTTAGAGGTATTCAAGGGAAGTCGGGGGATTGCTGCAGCCAATGGGATCGTGAGCTGTAGCGATGTTAAAACAGGTAGGGCTATCCATCTAAGCCCTAGGCTTATCAAAGCCGCAAAAAATATTCGGCTTTTCTTCATTTTTGGGTTAGTTTGGTCAGTATGGCTATAGAGAGAAGAGGGCAATAGGTGTGCTGTATTTAGCAGAAGTACACAAGAAGACTGGCTTCATGGGCAACAAAACAGAACTCAAGCTGCTGGCTCGTCAGCAGTCTGAGCAGAACTGGAGCACCCTGCCCGGCGAAGAAATGATTCCAGTTGAAGTGGCGAACGAATACAATGCTGGCGTGTTAGTCCTGGTTGAGCTAGATGCCAATCAGCAGGTCAAGAAGGTGCAGGACGCCACCCGTCACCTGGTAGGCATCTTAAAGAATTTTTCGCGGATGCGAGATAAATTCCAGTCTCAGGAAGAAGAAATTGAAGGCTGGAAGCAATCGCTTATCTATCAAAGCCAAGAGCTAACCCGTCGCGAGGTGGATATTGAAGCCCGCTCAGAAGAGCTCCAGCAGCTCGAAGCCGAGTCCCACAAAATTGAGTCTCAGCTTCAGGAATTTGAAGAAACTCGTACCCAAATTCTCCAGCTCAAAGAAGAAATTGATAGCGAGCGTCAGCAGCTAGAGGATGCCTGGGGACGCCTCCATAGCGCCCAGCAGCAGCATGAGCAAGACCAGCAGTCTGCAGCATTATCGGATGAGCAGGTACAGCATCTAGAAACGCTCATTAGTCAGCTAGAGTCTAACCTCTTCACGGGAGATACCCTCCAGCAGTCTTTCCACAGCCTGCGAAGCAGCGCCAGTACCCATCAGGCTATCCTTCAGCCCTTGTGGGATCGCTTGACCCAGGAGCGCAGTCAAGCAGAAAGTGCCCCAGCAGAGCTTGCACAGCAGGCCGAGTCTCTTAATCAAGACTGGAACGTCTGGCATCAAGAGCAAGAGGCGCTCTTCCAGCTTCAGGCACAGCGAACCCTTCAGCAAGAGGTTTTGACCCTCAAGCAAACGCAGCAGAGCCTCATTTCTCAGCAGCTTCAGGCGCAGTCTGAGCTTGAAAGAAGTCTCCAGGGCGTCCGAGATGGTGTTACAGGAAACCATCAGGTCGATATTGGAGCCCTGCAAGACCAGCCTCTAGAGACGCTGGAGACAACGGTCGACAAGCTTCAGAAAGAGTTAGTAAAGCTATCGCGCTTTGTTTCAGATCAAGAAGAGGAGCTTAAGCTTCAGGCGCAGACCATTGAGGAAGTGCGCGCTCAGATTAATGCGGCCAGCGAATATGACCGGATGAATCTGGCCTCTGATTTAGAGTACGAGCAGCAAAATTATCGTTTACTTGAAGAGACCCTTCAGGGTCAGAGACAGACGCTAAAGGATCGGGACTCTGTTCTGAAGGTACATCAGAGCGTTTTGAATCAGCGCAAAGGAATTGTGCCTGAGGACTCAGACGATCTCGCACAGCAGATCAATCCTCTGCTTGAAAAAATTGGGACTCAGCGCCAAGCGCTCCAAAATACCCTGCAAGGGCTAGAGCAAGAAGTCAGCACTCTCCAAGCAACCCTTCAGCAACTCCAGTCCCAGGTTGAGGCCGCATCGGCCTCACTGCAGCAGCGACGGGCTGATTTAGAAAACCTGTCTCGCACCTTAGACGAGCGACGACTCGAAGTGGGTCAACTGAAGGGTCGGGTAGAAGTCTTAGACCAGGCGCTTCAGCCCCTTCAGGATCAGGTCAATCAGCTTAACCAGTCTCTAGAAGGGGTTTGGTCTCCTTTAGAGTCTGCTTCGGTGGCGCAGCAGGGCGTGGCGTCTGAGCTGAAGCAGGTGATTCTCGCCTTGGGTCAAGCAGCCGATGTGTCTGCTTAAAGTCCCTGTGTCTAGAGCAGGATAGGCTCGGAGGCTTTTTGCGGTGGGCTGCCCTTTTCTGGGGTGCGCTAATCTTGGGCCTCTAGCCAATGAGCCACGGGCTGACAAAACTGAGAGAGAGAGAGCAAGTGAAGGGTTTTGTGAGCCTTTGCCCTTTGCCGATCGCCCTCGGTGTTGTAGCCCCAGTCACCCAGGAACAGACTGACGGACTGAAGATCTGGCTGCTGCTGGATGCCGAGGAGGGTTTCTAGGCGATCTTCCACGAACCAAATTTTGGAAAACCCTTGTGCCTGAATCTGGCGGAGAGTTTCAGATTTTGGCTGCTGGGCATCTTTCCCAAAAATGGCCTCCTTTGGGAATTGAATGCTGCTTTGCTGTAGCAGCGCATCCACAAAGCGACTTTCTTTAGTCGTAATAATCCATAGGGGCAGACCTTGGCTCAGCCAATGCTGAAGCTGCCGATCCACGCCGGGATAAAAGGCGTGCAGCGCTAGCCAGCCATCTAGATCTTCCGTCATCCACTGGTCGCGGGTTTTGTCGACCAAAGCGCCAAGCTGCTTGGGGCTGAGCTGAAACTGAGTGAGAAGGCGATCGCGGATTTGCGGCCAGCTCAAAAGCAGCGTCTCTACTTCATAGCCCTCATGAATCGCCTTGAGCAGCAAAGGCATTTCCCATCCGGTCTCGACCACGGGTCGAAGCTGCCCAAACAATGGCTCCCAAGTTTGGGACTGCTCTATATCTATCTCTGGAGCCGCTATTTCTGAAGCACCTATTTTTGAAGCAATCTGAGCATAGGCTTTCAGCGATGTCTGAAAATATTCCCGGAGGCCGTTACACACCACCCCATCAAAATCCAGCGCCAAGGCGTCCGGCTGGATGAAAGAAGAATTCACCATTGTTTTGTTCAATTCTGCGTCTGCAAACAATAACGGCTCTAGTAACCAATGGTTCTAGTAATCAATGGCTCAGTAATCAATGGCTCTAATAACCAATAGCTCTAGCAGCCAGACTAGCAAGGACTCAATCGGTTTTACGCAAAACTCTGTACGCAAACATGATTGAGTCAAAAATCTTTTAAACTGGGGCGGAAGGATTCGAACCTCCGAATGGCTGGACCAAAACCAGCTGCCTTACCACTTGGCGACGCCCCATCAGAAGCTCACACATTGTAGCAATGATTGCCCCTGCTGTGTCAAGCTTAACCCTACTCTACGCGAAGGAATATCCGTGCTTTTAAGTCTGTGCATGATTGTCAAGGACGAAGAGGAATCCTTGGCGCGCTGTCTACAAAGCGTGACGGACATTGTAGATGAGATGGTGGTGGTGGATACAGGCTCCCGCGATCGCACGATCGCCATTGCCCGTGACCACGGCGCAACGGTGCATGAGCGGCCTTGGCCCCATGATTTTGCCTTAGCGCGCAACGATGCCCTCCAGTTTGTTCAGGGGGACTGGGTGCTGGTCTTGGATGCGGATGAGGTGTTGCTGTCAGACTGTATTCCACAGATGCAGAAACTGATCCAGGCTCCAGAGCTGATTGCCATCACGCTGCTGCGCCAGGAGGTGGGCGCTCAGCAAACGCCCTATTCTTTGGTGTCGCGGCTTTTTCGCCGCCATCCCCAACTGCATTTTGAGCGTCCCTACCACGAATCCATTGACGACAGCGCGATCGCATTGATAGCCCAAGACCCTCGCTGGAAAATTGGGTCGCTCCCGATTCCGGCGATCGCCCATGAAGGCTATCGGCCAGAGGCGATCGCGGCTCGTCAGAAAACCCAGAGAGCCACCCAAATCATGGGCCAATACCTCGCCACCCACCCCACGGACGCCTACATTTGCAGCAAGCTAGGGGCGCTCTACGTCTCAGAAGGCCGCAGCACTGAGGGGATTGCCCTGCTAGAGCAGGGATTACAGCAGGCGCAAGATCCTGCAACCCGCTACGAGCTACAGTTCCATCTAGGATTGGCCTACGCCCAGATAGGTCAGACTTCTCTGGCGCGCCAGCGCTATGAAGCCGCTCTCAAGACCGACCTGCCAGATCTTCTCAAGCTGGCTACTTTTGTGAACCTCGCTGCTCTTTACATTGACCAAGGTGCGATTGACCAAGATGCGATTGATTTGGCAGAACCCCTCCTGAAGAAAGCCCTTCAGCTCCAGCCTGACTGGGCGATCGCTTACTACAACTTGGGGCTGCTGCATAAAGCATTGGGGAGGCTACCTGAGGCGATCGCGGCCTACCAAAAGGCGATTCAGCTTCAGCCCCACTCCCCCGCCGCCTACCAAAATCTGGGCGTGGTCTACCTAAAGCTAGGGCAAATTCCAGCAGCGCTAACCTCCTTTAGCAAGGCGATCGCGCTGTACCAAGAATCCAGTCCAGCAGAGGCTGCTCAGCTGCAGCACAAACTCCAGGAACTTGGGTGGATCACACAATAATAGGCCACACCTCAATAGATTCACCCGCAGATCCACTCAGGGCTGCAAAAAAAGCCGTACAAGAAGCGCTGCTCAAAATATGAACTAAATCTAAAGGTTTCTCATAAACTGCGGGATCTCTATCTCTGACCCTGATCCCAAAACTCCATTACGACCGTGGATTAGCCACAGCTACAGCTCATAGAATCCTTTGTTTGCCTACAGATAAGCATAAATACTTAAACTAAAATCTTGAGAATTGTCTCTATAATGAAAATAGAAAAATCATAAAGATTCGTAAATATTTGTTTACGAGACATTCATGATTGAACTCAAGTCTGAGCGTTTTTCGATCAAAAGACTCAGATTGAGAGTTTCAATCCCCTGCCCTTAAATTATCTTTGCCTGTAGACCGTTCTAGCTGGAGATTTATTCATGACCATCGCACTAGGGCGCGTTCAGCCAGAGAGAGGCGTCTTCGACGTTCTCGACGACTGGCTCAAACGCGATCGCT
>JAKRSB010000008.1 GCA_022402525.1 Thermosynechococcaceae cyanobacterium MS004 | reverse complement strand
TTAATTAAGTCTTGCCCTCATTAAGTCTTGCCCTCCATTGGCCGTAACTCAACCCTTTATGGTTTCCGTGCGGTTGACTTAGATTGCGGTCAATCTATTGGATTATCTGCATTTGAATGAGCCATTCCACGACCAAGGGAATATCATCAACTCGTTCCGAGCTGATTTGCATAACTTTTCCCATAAGCTGAAGGCTCCGTATTTTTGCTCTACAGCCTACTTCAAAAACCCATGCCTACAGTTGCTTTGCAGGGCTTGCACTATCCCATGCCCTTCAAGCCTTTAATTCCTTTAGGGCATTCAAAATGCTCGAACAGGCAGAAATTAAGCTTCGCTACATGACCTGTGCCCTCCTCGCTGAGGATGTTTCAGCGCTGGATGAGCTTTGCTTGAATGGTCTGAAAGAAACCTATACGGCATTGGGTGTCCCTCCCGCCCTAGCCATCCGCGCCGTTCAAATTATGCGGGCTTGAGCGATGGCTCACATCAGCAACATCGCAACCATTCGACAGACATCCCTCAAGGAGATTGCGCCCCCCTGGCTTCTGATTGCGCCAACTATTGTGATCGCATTATTGCTGCGCTGACTTAATGCAGCCTTAGGCCTTCTTCCGCTTGGCTTCTGGGTATGAATTCAGGTTATTGACTCTGTTTATTAGCCCGGATCTGTTGAAATACTGACCTATTGGTGCTCAAACCCTTCATATAAATCCAGTGGGAAATGGCCATGAGTCCCGCTGTAGCCCTCGCTAAAGTCTGACTGAAAGGAGACTAATGCTCCACGATAGGTTCCGGTATAGACATCTGCGAAGCAGCGCTGGGTGCGCGGATTGAATTTGAGGTAGACCGCCCCTTCTAGGGAGGGTATCTCTGCTATGAGAGTGTCTGACAGCTTGTAGCTAAAGTGTTGGGCGTACTGGGAAAGGGCAGCTATGGCTGTGGCCTGATTCTCGGCACAAAAGCCAAAGATTTGATAGTCTGCTGCCTGGGCGAGTTCATGTAGCGCCTGACGAATCGTTTCGCGCTGTTCTGCCGTTGCGCCAGCCCCAAGGTCTTCATAATTTCGTAGGTTTTGGGCAGTGGTCTGGGTGATGGTTTGGGCAGTCATGGGAAAGCTTAATGCTCTTTAACACGGCTCGCCTATTATCTCACTGGAGTTTGCCATTTCAACATTCATCACGGCGCTGAAGAAGAGTCGGAGCTGAAGATTTCCTATTCTACCCGTTTGCATACCGTTAATCGGTTTATACTCCAGCGCATAATGCTGTGGCTGCGTCCAGCGCTAGAGGGTTACAGCTCCATGAAAAAGGCAAAAGGCATTAACAAGAAAGGGTGGGAGTCCCTGACAAATGCTCGACTCCTTAGCTATCTCCTGCTCTTTGCCCTGACCTGGGTGTTGTTGTAGGTGCTGGTCTACTTTAAGGCGGTACTGACTGTTTTATCTGTTTATCTCGCCATGATTCGACTCATGATTCGCAAGCTTGCTGATGCTACCTAAAACTTCTCAAACAGCCTCTGAGCAACGGGATACTAAGTGCTCAAAATTACTGATGCAGACCCTCCATAACCTGACCCGCCAATTCGGAGCTAGAACATTGTAGTATGCGGCAGCAGGGCTACAGAAGGGTTGGGGGATGCGGTAGGAGAGGCGATCGCGACGATGGACGGACGGCCTGGGATAACCTGTTGATGGTGAGGGCTTGAGGATTGTCAGTGTGTGCTGGTTTCAGCCTTGGTGAAGGGCATTGTGATTTGGGTGGCGGGGCGATCGCCGTTTCCGTCGCCATCGGGCTCAGTAAAATGTGGTCAATATAATCCGCTAAGTTAAGGTCAGAGTTAGACATTAGTACAAAGAACCTCACTCAGCGCAAGCAATAGTCTGATCTGCTGTAGACGGCAGCACAACCACTTTGAGCAAACCATAATGCAGCGTTGGCATAGACAAATCATCTTAGTCGGGTTTAGCTTCGTTACGGTTCTCCCTGCACCGCCAACCTGGGGACTCTCTGCCCCGTCAATCCGCAGTCAACGGGGCATGGTGACATCTGCCCATCCGTTAGCCAGCGAGGTAGGGCTATCTATCCTTAAGCAGGGCGGCAATGCCGTAGATGCTGCCACCGCAACCACCTTAGCCATTTCCGTCGTAGAGCCATTTTCGGCGGGCATCGGCGGCGGCGGCTTTTTGTTGTTTCGACAGGCTTCCACAGGCACCGTCAAAGCCCTGGATTTTCGAGAGAAAGCACCCCTCAAGGCCACTCCAACCATGTATCTAGATGCTCAGGGCAAAGTGCGACCCAAGGCCAGTACCGATGGCTACCTTGCCGTGGGTGTTCCAGGTACGATCGCCGGACTAGCCGAAGTTCAACAGAAGTACGGGCGCTTACCTTGGGCAGCAGTGGTGCGGCCTGCTATTGTGTTGGCGGAGCAGGGGTTTGTCGTGAGCGATCGCCTTTCCCAAAACACCCAACTCCGTCTAGACGTATTCAAAACAAACCCCGCTGCCCTCGCCATTTTCGCCCCCAATGGACAGCCGCTAAAACCTGGAGCGCGTCTAGTTCAAAAAGATTTAGGGCGGACGCTGCGGACAGTTGCCCAAGACCCCAAGCTGTTTTATACCGGCAGCATTGCCAAGGCGATCGCCCAAGATATGCGGCTTAACGGCGGGTTCATTACCCTAGAAGACCTGAAAACCTACAAACCAACTTGGCGAAATCCCGTCTGTGGCGCATTTAATCAAATGCAGGTTTGCTCCATGCCGCCACCCTCTTCTGGGGGCGTACATCTACTTCAGCTCTTGAACCTATGGAGTGGCGCAAACTTAGATCGGCAGCCCTGGCACAGCCCCGATGCGCTTCACTTCATGGCCGAAGCCATGAAAATTGCCTACGCAGATCGCGCCATTCACCTTGGCGACCCTGGCTTTGTGAAGGTGCCTGTCACCGCCTTAATTAACCCAGCCTATGCCAATCTCCGCCGTCGCGAAATTTCGATGGGTCAGGCACGGACTGCAACGCAGGTAAAAGCCGCTACTCCTGAGATGATCGGGCGATTTTTGAGCAAGACAGAATCTACAGAAACCAGCCACTTAACCGTGGTAGACAAAGACCGGAATGCGGTTAGCCTAACGTTTACCGTCAACCTTAACTTTGGCGCTGGCGTTGTGGCGGCTGGCACCGGAATTGTGCTCAACAACGAAATGGATGATTTTGCGATCGCCCCCAACACTCCCAATGCCTTTGGGTTAGTGGGGAACCAGGCCAATGCGATCGCTCCTGGCAAAATCCCCCTCTCTAGCATGACCCCCACCATCGTGACCGAGAACGGCAAACTTAAGCTGGCTGTGGGTTCCCCAGGTGGTAGCACCATTATTACGACGGTGTTTCAGATTTTGCTCAATAGCTTGGTCTATAAAATGGACGCAGGCAAAGCCGTTTCTGCCCCTCGGATTCATAACCAGTGGCTTCCTGATCAGTTGCGGGTAGAGAAAGGTGGATTAAATGCCGTTACTCTCGCTGCACTAAAGGCAAGAGGTCAGGTTTTGAAAGAGCGATCGCCTTGGGGCAATGCCAATCTAATTTTGGTCAGCCCTGATAATACGCTCGAAGGAGCCGTCGATCCACGCGGGGAGGGGGCTGCAAGAGGCTACTAACCCGTAATACAGATCCTGTCTAACTTGACAGATTTCAGAATGTTTTCAAGAACGACAGGTTTTATCACGGATTGGAGATGGCTTGTTTTAACTGCGATCACGCTTCAACAGGTCTATCAACAATCGCTCAAGCGGGTGTCTCTTGTCTTTTTGAGGGCGGGGGAGGTGCTCAGCTTACATTGAAGGGGTCTTTCTACTCAACGGCTTAATCTATTATCAAAAAAAACTCACCAGTCGGCCTTGAGGGCCGAATCTGTCTGATGAGGATTGTGAGCTGCTATAAGATTTTTTATTATGGCTTAGAGCACTATGAAAAAATATTGGAAGATCCTGCTGGGTGCAGGCAGTGTTCTTACGCTGTTGGCAACAACAGGTGCTTGGTATATCTTCGTTGCTGGAGCACCCCAGCTAGATCCACCTGCCATCAGCGAATCGGGCACGGGGATGACCTTTCAGCTAAAAAGCTTTAGTAGCAAAGCAATGGGTGCAGTCCGAACCTACGGACTCATTTTGCCGCCCGATTATAATAAATCACCTCAAAAGCGTTACCCAGTCGTCTTTTTACTGCATGGGGGTCATGATGATGCCCGTGCCTGGTACGACAAGATTGGCATTATTCCTGTTCTGCACGAACTGTATAAAGGCGGTAAGCTGCCGCCTTCCATTGTCATTACGCCGGATGGCAACGATAAACGCGGATCGAGTCCGCTCTTTGACCCTGACTATTACGATGGCCCCAATGGCAAGGTAGGCACATTGATTGGATCAGAACTTCCTGATCTGATTCAATCCCGCTATCGAACCTTAATTGGCCCCCAGTTCTGGGCAATAGGCGGACTCTCTTCTGGCGGATGGGGGGCGCTGAACATCGGCTTACGTCACCTGAATAATTTCAATATTTTCTTTAGTCAGATCGGCTACTTCACCGATAGCAGCGGCTCTAAAAATAGTCCCCAATCGTTCATATCGCAGATCCCTGCAGCACAACGCAAACGCTTACGCATTTATATAGATGCCGGACTGAATGATATGAGTGGGCCACAAATGCTCAATTCAACCCGACAATTTCACGAAACGCTCAAGAATTTAGGAGTGCAGCACGTTTTTTATACCTTTCCCGGCGGTCATGGTCTTTCTGGTGCTGACTATGGATGGAATTACGACCATAAACACGCGATGGATTCTCTGTCCTATGTTGGGCAGCAGTTTAAGACGGCTTTGCAATAACCCGCCAGGAGAATGGTAAATAGCAATGGGCGATAGAACATGAATCAAAAAAGATCCCTACGCAAGCGGGTCAGCCCCGAAGAATATCAGCTACTTCAGCAGTTACGGGAGCGAAGACCTGCCCAAAATCCGCCCAAACAACGCCTCTCCCTGGGCGATCGCATTTCCGATAAGGTTGCGGCCATTATGGGTTCGTGGCGCTTCATTATTATTCAAAGTATTCTGCTGGCGTTCTGGGTCATCCTCAATGTGATTGCAGTGATTCAGCACTGGGACCCCTATCCATTTATTTTGCTGAACTTGATGCTGTCGTTTCAGGCGGCCTATGCGGCCCCGATCATCATGATGAGCCAGAATCGCCAAGCAGCAATCGACCGTGCAGATGCAAGGCATGATTACGAAGTCAATCAAAAAGCAGAGCTTGAAATTGAAGTATTACAGGACAAGCTAAATTTACTTCGAGAAGAAGAAATCGCTGAGCTCAAAATGCTATTAATCGAGCAGCAGCAAGTCACCCTGCGGCTAGAAACCTTACTGATTGAGCAGCTTCAGAAATAAGCATTGAATTAATAAGCCTTGAGTTTCAACTTTGCTACAGGAGCAGAATTCTATGGACGCTAGACAACGCAGCCAGTGGGGTCCATGGATCGTGGTCTTCCTCGTGGCAAGCATGGGGATTATCAATTTGTTCTCTGCGGTCACACCCAACCTGCCAGACCGAGTGGAATGGCTGAGAGACTTTTTCCCCGTTGAGATTCGACGGTCGGGGCATATCTTTGCGGCATTAAGCGGGTTTTTATTGTTAGCGTTGGCCACCAGCTTGCTCCGACGAAAGCGGTTGGCCTGGATCTTAACGATCCTGCTGCTGTTGGTTTCGATGCTCTCCCATTTGATTAAGGGGCTGGATTACGAGGAGAGTCTTTTTGCAGGGGCGCTGCTGATTCTTTTGGTCAGGATGAGAAAGACGTTTACGGCGCAGTCTGACCGTCCCTCTATGGCTCAGGGCGCGCGGGTACTGGTTGGCGCTTTGTTATTTACCCTCGTTTACGGCACAGCGGGCTTTTTTCTGCTGGATCGTGCCTATAATATCCAGTTTAATTTGCCGGGTGCAGCGCTACAAACCTTGGCCATGTTCTTGACCGAAGACAATGCAGGTCTGGAGCCGAAGACGCGCTTTGGACAATTTTTTGCAAACTCCATTTACCTCGTAGGCGGTGTGACTTCAGCCTATGCACTGCTGATGCTCTTGGTTCCGGTGCTTTTGCGGGGGGAGCCAGCGACAGCAGCCCAGCGACAGCGCGCCCAGGTCATTGTCGAGCAATACGGATGCTCGTCGCTGGCAAGATTTACCTTACTGAGCGATAAAGCTTACTATTTCAGCCCTTCTGGCAACAGCGTCATTGCCTATGTGCCGAAAGGAAGGGGGGCGATCGCCTTGGGCGACCCCATTGGCCCCCCGGAGGATCGCAAGGAAGCAATTTTCGGGTATCAACAATTCTGTGAGCGCAACGATTGGCATCCTGCCTTTTACCAAACCCTACCCGATGATCTAGGCCTCTATGAATCCTTGGGGTTTCGCGTGCTGAAAATTGGGGAAGAGGCGATCGTGGATCTCAAGGCTTTTACCTTGAAAGGCAAGCCCGGACAGAATTTAAGAACTGCCCTGAATAAGCTGAAAAAGTCAGGACACCAGATCGAGTTTTATCAACCTCCCCTGTCTGCTGAGCTGCTTCATGAACTCCGAGCCATTAGTGATGAATGGCTAAAAATGATGCAGGGTTCAGAAAAAAAGTTTTCCTTAGGCTGGTTTGATGAAGCGTACTTACGAGGTTGCCAGATTGCAGCGATTAGAACCCCTCAAGGCCATCTCAGCGCCTTTGCCAATGTGGTGCCAGAGTACCAAATTAATGAAATTACCATTGACCTAATGCGTCGACGCACTGAGGTCGAGCGTGGCACGATGGATGTTCTATTTATTTCGATGTTTGAGTATTTTCAATCCCAAGGCTACGACAGCTTTAACCTTGGGCTATCCGCCCTCTCAGGCGTGGGAGGATCAGCGCAAGCACCTCGTTTGGAAAAGGGAATGTTTTACCTCTACGAGCACCTAAACCAGTTCTACAACTTTAAAGGTCTACACGCTTACAAAGAAAAATTCCGACCTCGTTGGGAACCACGATATTTGGTTTACCCCAGCCTACCCTCTCTTCCCGATGTGGTTGTGGGGTTGGTGAGAGCCGATTCGGGCGATCGCCTCCTCGACTACTTCAAACCAGGCGCATGAGCAAGAATTCTTCAAGGCTCCAGCGCCTCTCTCACTTTATCCCGTCTGGGTTGGGGCTGCTACTCTTTGGCGCTTCAGTTTGGGCGCTACAGAACGAATTACAGCAATATTCCTTTGGGGAAGTGTTGCGGAGCTTGGTGGCCATTCCCAGCAGCCTTTTAGGATTGGCAATCGCCCTGACGGTGATCAATTATTGGGTTTTTACAGGCTATGACACCTTGGCTGTGCGGTATATTCATCATCCGTTGGCCTATCGAAAAACAGCCTTGGTGGCAATCGTCAGCATTGCCATCAGCAATAGTATTGGCCTTTCCCTCTTAAGCGGCAGCGCGATTCGCTATCGCTTCTACACAGCCTGGGGGCTTTCGGGAATCGAGATTACCCAGATTGTCGCCTTTTGTAATCTAGGGTTTTGGCTGGGGTTGTTTGCCGTGGGCGGCATTGTCTTTCTGGTTGCCCCCATTGCAATTCCCACCCTGCTGCATTTACCGTTCAACTCTGCACAACCCCTCGGTTGGATTTTTCTGGCAGCGGTCGTGGGGTATTTGCTCTGGCATCTTTTTAGTCGCAACGCTTTACAGATTGGACGTTTTGTCATTCCCCGCTTGCCTGTGTCGTTGGCGGTGGCACAAGTCAGCATTGCCGCTCTGGATTGGATCCTCGCTGCAGCTGTACTCTATGCGTTACTGCCGGCTGCTGTCTCACAATCCTACACAGGCTTTTTTAGCATTTACCTATTGGGGCAAGTTGCAGGCGTTATTAGTAACGTACCGGGTGGCCTGGGTGTCTTCGAAACGGTCGTCTTTTTGCTATTATCGCCTTTGGTTCCCTCCGCAACGGTGTTTGGCGCACTGATCGCGTATCGGGGAATTTATTACTTAGGGCCACTGTTTATTGCCGTAATACTGCTGGGACTGCATGAGTTAAAGCAGCGTTGGCAAAGGGTTTAGAATAGGTCAGGATAATTCTTTATGGGACAAACGACCCTTCAATTTGAAATTTAGAAAACGATAAATCAAGTAAAGTAAAACTGCAATATTGATCAAGAAAACAATTAATTTTAATAAACTTATTCCACGAATCAATTCCAAAATCTCTAGGGGAATACTGACTCCGACTAGTATAATCACTAGAACTTCTGCCCAAGCCTTCTCATGCCATAACCCTACTGCCTCAATCGTTGTTATTCCAGCATAAAATAATGCAGCAATTCCGCTCAGTCGAAGGGTTTTGGGGCTGAGTTTTAGAACTTTATCTAACACAAAATCAATCAGCGTCAGTTTGCTTTCAAGAATGTATGATTCTGAAAATTGCTCTAAACTTTGATGATTTTTGAGCGTGAATAAGAGCGCGATCGCAGTCACCGCCATTAAAGAAGCCACAAAAGATTTATAGATAACAATGGCGACTAACCCCACTGGGCGCTTCTTGCTCACAAATTTCTCTCAGTTTGTAGTAAAGCCATTATTCCATCAAATATTCCATCAAACCTTGTTCGGTAAGCCAAGGGGCGATCGCCACTCGCTGTGGCTGTCCCCCCGAAAGTTGGCTGGGAAGGCTTTTGAGGCGATCTCTTAACCCCACTTTAGTCAGGGATTCGGTTGCCGCACTTAGGCGTGCAGCTCGCGGCACCGCACTGTAGATCATGGGCAGCATGACATTTTCTAGAGCCGATATCGTGGTAGCAAGTTCCTCGAAATCGTTCAGGGTCAATGGGGACAAGACCGATTGAGCCTTGTTTTGCTTGGCCCCACAGGGTCGGGAAGTCCTTCTCGCTTGTGTGTTGGCTGACCACCTTTGCAAGCAGGGGACTTCGGTACGCTATATCAAAATGAGGATGACAATCGTGGCAACGATTCATGCTTTTAGGTATCACAAAGTTTGAAACCCTTACTGGGTAGGGTTTCTAGAGATTTCGTGAATCAAAATCTAGAAGATCTGTAGGCTGAAGGCTATAGACCGTATGGGTTACAGCCTTGGCGACACTTTCTGTTCTGTTGCTAAAGCTCACCCTAGAAGCCTTTCACCGTAAAGGATATAGAGGTATCTTGCACTCTTTCGCATGTATTTCGGCTCAGGGTTTGAGTGGTGCAGTCAGGCATAAACCGTTGACGACCTCCTCTCAAAATGAGAGGATAGACTCAGCGTTAAATCGCTTTCAGTCGCTCTCTTGGATCGCAGCCGAGAAAATGCATCTCATTTCAATTTGCAATTTGCGGCAGGACTCATCGCGCTACCCCCATCTCAAAAAGGTAATCGACGAGTGGTATTCAATTTTAAAAAAGGCTTAATGGCAGAGTCTAGAGGATGTTTGCAGAATTTTTAGAGATGCTGAAGCAGTTGGAGATTTTACGGTTTTTAGCATCAAAGGGAATGAATATCGCCTGATTGTAGGGATTGATTACGAAAATCAAGTGGTTTACTACAAATATCTTCTAACTCACGCTGAATACGACAAGGATAGATGGAAAAATGACCCTTACTTTTAATAAGGCCCTGTACTCTAACTTGCTGAGCGAGATCGCACCGAAAATCATTGAGACAGAAGATGAGTATGAATCTGCGCTGTCCATCGCAGAGCGTTTAACCTTTCAAAAGGAACGAACGCCTGAAGAGACGGCTTTATACAAACTTCTTGTGACGCTCATTGAGTCTTATGAAACAGAACATTATGCTCTGGATGAATCACAGCCGCACGAAATTCTCCAGCAAATCATGGAATCGAGTGGTACACGCCAAGCTGACTTGGTAGGCATTGTTGGCTCTAGCGGCGTGGTGTCAGAGATTGTGAATGGGAAGCGCTCGATTAGTAAATCCCAGGCAAAGGCGCTTGGAGAATACTTTAAGGTGTTGCCCAGCCTATTTATTTGAGTTTTGTCTACGACTGTCCCTGCTGTCAAACCCAGCCCTGTTACTCTCCCAGCGATCGCCCCGCCAAAACAAGAGCGGACTCTTGGAGCATCAGCATTGCCCCAGCCTCAGCCAGCTTTAGCCGACCTGCGCTAGTCGCGGGTGGAGGAGTCCTTGCGGAGTCGGGAACTGCGGCCTAACACGCGCACTGTAGCTATCCCATGTCCCGGAACCAGTGCCGATGTCATCGATGAAATCGAATCTAGCGCAAAGTACGGGTGGACGCACTACTGAAGGCTATAAATTTCCATCATAAATTTCCATCCAAGCCAGTAACTACACAAAAAGTTACATGCCTTGGCTTTTCAACCCAAATCTACTTATGATCACTCCATACTTACGAAAGAATCAGGGTTTCAGGCATTGCAGTCTTACGAGGGAACCGGGATTTCAAGGTTTTGACCGAATCAAAGCTACCTTGTCAAAAAGCCTCTTGTGCGCTAAAGCTTCTCTATCCGCTAGATCCTTTAGAGCGAGTGCGGATGAGCGTTGAGATGAAGGCACATGAGCTGAGAGGCTTGCACATTCATCACAAGAGTGACTAAGGTGTCTAAGACCACATGCCTAAGGCCTAGACACTATCAAGCCTGCTCTAAATCCTCACCTCATCCTTGGACTTAGCATTTGCTTAAAGATTTATCGGTTCTTATTTTTTAGATTGTCGTAGAGCAGTTTTCGTAGAGCATCTGTATACTCACAGCTGTTCATTGATTCCAAGAATTTCGCACACTTGACCCCATTTCATCATCAACTATGTCCTGGCTTTCTTTTCTTCCTGACTTATCCCTGCGGCGATCGCGCCACGTCTTTCGGCGATCACTTCCCGTGCGATCGCGACTCCAGCGCTCTTGGCAATCCATCCCCCTTGCGCTGAGCCTATCGATTGTTGCCATCACCCTGTTGGGCATCGTCTTCGGGACACCCTTAGGGACTTCAGCCCAGACGCTCCTCGCACAAGTTAGACCCACTACACCCCAGCTTGGAGATACGATAACCGTCAACTTTCGGGCAAAGGGCGATACAGAGCCCAAGGTGCGGCTGGGGGCTAAAACCTATCAGGCCTTCGCGCTCAATGCAAACCAGTACCGCACGTTCCTGCCGACTACGCCGCTGGATAAGCCAGGAACGTTGACCATCCAGGTGAGTGATGGCGCTGATATTCAAAACCTTCAGGTCAATCTCCAAAATCGTTCATTCCCCACACAGCGCATTTGGCTACCGCCAGGGAAAGACTCCAACCTGGATGAATACGAATTTGATCGAGTGGATGCGTTTAAGGCGATCGTGTCGCCACAAAAGTATTGGAATGGCCCTCTCCTGAGGCCAAATTCAGGCCCAGTCACCACGGGCTATGGCGTGCGTCGCTACTATAATGGCGTTTTTGCCAAGGACTACTTCCATCGGGGCGTAGACTATGCGGGGCCATCGGGTTCCCCGATCATTGCGCCTGCTGCGGGGCGAGTCGCGCTGGTGGGCCGAGAGTCGCAACGCTTTAAGGTGCACGGTAACTGCGTGGGCCTAGACCACGGGCAGGGGGTTGAGAGTATTTTCCTGCACATGAGCCGTATTGATGTGAAAGAGGGTGACTTTGTGAAAGCAGGACAGGTTCTTGGTACCTTAGGCAATACGGGTGCGTCCACAGGGCCTCACCTTCATTGGGGGCTTTATGTGTTTGGACAAGCCGTTGACCCAGTGCCTTGGCGCAATCAAACTTTTAATTAGTTGTGCGCTCAATCGCTTTGCGTTCAATCCTGTTTCAGCCCCGTTTCAGTCCTGCCTTAGCCCTGCCTTAGCCCTGCCCATGAATGTAATGAATCGTCGTATGCTCTTGTTGGGCCTAGGAGCCGCTGCGCTGGGGCTGGCTGGCTGTCGTCGGGCAACATCTGCCATTCAGGTAAGTCTTTTGGCACGGGCGCTGCCGCCACAACTGCTCTCTAGGTTTCGCTCAACGACTCCTGAAACGGAGATTTCTTTATCCATTGCACCGAGCCTCAAGCAGCTATTTACGGATTTACAGCAGCAGGTAGCCCAGCCAGACCGAACCCAAAGGCCCAGCCTCCTGAAGCAGTTAACCCAGGCATTTTCTGGAGCACCACCAGAGACTGTTCAGCGAATTTCGATGTTGGGAGACTACTGGCTTTCTGGCGCGATCGCCCAGGGGTTAATCCAACCGCTGCCCGTGAAGCAGTGGCAGGGCTGGGCCAATCTAGCGCCCCAGTGGCAGAACATGGTCAAACGCGATCGCCAGGGTAAACCAGCGGCCAACGGGGAAGTCTGGGGGGCACCCTATCGCTGGGGAGCAACCATTGTGGCCTACCGGAAGGACGAGTTTCGTAAATTGGGCTGGACACCGACCGACTGGGCTGACCTCTGGCGACCAGAATTGAAAGATAAAATCAGCCTTCTAGACCAGCCCCGCGAAACCATTGGCCTGACGCTCAAAAAGCTAAAGCAGTCGTATAACGCTCCAAACCTTGAGTCAGTTCCAGACCTTGCGGCCAATCTTGCAGCGCTTCACCAGCAGGCCAAGCTCTATAGCTCTACCGATTACCTTCAGCCCCTCTTGCGCAAAGATATTTGGGTTGCAGTGGGCTGGTCTACGGACATTTTGCCGCTTCTAGAGCGCGAGGCTGATCTGGGATTTTTTGTACCGCAGTCCGGTACGGCCCTGTGGAGCGACCTCTGGGTCTTACCCGCGATCGCAAGCTCAATTCAGCCCCAGCGTAATGAAACCGAGCAGACTAAAAATACCCTCAACCAGCAGTGGGTTGAATTTTGGTGGAAGCCAGAGATTGCCCAAGCGCTCACTCAGTTTACAGACGCCCTCTCTCCCGCGCTCAAGGACTTTAGCCCCAGCGCCGACCCAAATAATGCCGACCCGAAAAGACTGCTCTGGCCTAATCAACCTTGGTTTGAGCGCAGCGAAAGCCTGGAGCCACTTTCTAGCGAGACGCTAGCCCAGCATCAGCGCTTCTGGCAACAAATGAGAAGCGGCGCTAGAGCTGTCTGATATGTTCGCTGAACATTAAGCTGAACATTGTCAAACGGTTGACAAGGGGTATTATTTCCCAAACGGTATTGTCTCCCACAAACTCCGCCGCCACCTTCCGAGATCCTAGAAAAGGATGGTGTCGCGCATTGGACCGAAGGGACACGATGGCTCCGCAAATTATCGTTTATGGCCTCAATTCCATCGGCTATCGTATTTTCTGCCTTTTGCGTAACCAGGAGGCAGATGTCGTCGGGGTGAATCCCTATCCCATCCCCCACGAGCCTGAGGTTCTTGTCGGCGATCTCGATGCAGCAGAAACCCTCAAAAAAGCAGGCATTGAGACGGCCAGAATTCTCATCATTGCCCACGGGGATGATGCCGTAAATCTAGATATCTTGCTTCAGGCGCGGCTGTTGAACCCGCAGATTCGTATTATCAATCGGCTCTTTAATACCAGCCTGGGCGATCGCCTTGACCATACCCTGCCCGAACATACCACCATGAGCGTTGCGGCGCTGTCTGCGCCCATTTTTGCCTTTGCTTCCATGGGCGATTTGGCCATTGGCCATCTCCAACTGTTTGAAAAGACCTGGCCGATTTCTGAAGTGTACATTAGCGAAACCCATCCCTGGTGTGGCCTTTCCTTAAGTCAGCTTTGGGAAGATCGCTCGCGGATGCTGATTTACTACCTCACCTCCGACTCAGAAATTAGCCTGGTGGAAGCCATGAGTCTAGATCGTCGGCTCCAGGCAGGCGATCGCCTGATCATTGGCACCAAGCCAAAAGTCCGGCTGCGGCGACTGTCCTGGCGAGACAAACTGCATAAAGCTTATGCCTGGGTAGCGCAGTTCCAGCGCCATCTCCGCTCAGGACTATTAGTCACCCTGGTGCTGTTCAGCACCATTGGCGTTACCACCCTCACCTACTTCAACTTTAGCCTTGCCAAAGCAACGGTCGTAGACTCCCTCTACTTTTCCGTGGGTATGATTACTGGAGCCGGTGGACAAGAAAGCGTTGCCGAAAATGCCCCCATGGCGATCAAAGTCTTTACCGCCATTATGATGCTCGTGGGTGCTGGGGTGATTGGCATTTTCTACGCCCTCCTAAATGACCTTGTGCTTGGCACCAGGCTGCGGCAGTTCTGGGACGTTGCCCATATCCCCAACCGCTCCCACTTTATTGTGTGTGGACTAGGGGGCGTGGGGGTCAAGATTGTCCATCAGCTTTTGCACCAGGGCCATGAAGTCGTGGTGATTGAGCACAACAGCAACAATCGCTTTATCAGTACTGTGCGATCGCAGAAAGTTTCCGTAATTCTGGCCGATGCCAGCTTGCCCCAGACCCTAAAAGCCGCCAATATTGAGCGAGCCAGTGCCCTGCTGGCCGTAACTGACGTTGACATGATCAACCTTGAAATTGCCCTGACGGCCAAAGAGCTCAGCCCTAAAATGTCTGTCGTTGTCCGCAGCAACAACCCAGATCAAGCGAGTCGCATGGCTCAGGTCTTTGACTTTACCGCCGTACTCAACCCCTTTGAGATTGCGGCTCCAAATTTTGCAGCGGCGGCCCTGGGAGGGCGTATTTTGGGCAGCGGCATAACCGGTGATATTTTATGGATCGCCCTATCCTTGCTCATTACCCCAGCCCATCCTTTTTGCGGCAGACCCGTCCAGGAAATTGCCATCGCGGCAGATTTAGTGCCCCTTTACCTAGATACCCCTAGTCAGAGTATTCACGGCCTAGACCTCCTAAACGCCCTCCTGAACCCTGGAGATGTGCTACATCTCACCATTCCTGCTAAAAATATGCCGCGACTCTGGCAGGCCAAGAATTTTGCTGCAGCCTTGGAAAATGCAAGGGTTGCGAACCGTTAGCAAATAGATCAAGTTGAGCTGGGTGGGCACGATCGCCAAAGCCAAAGCCTACTTTCAGATGAAATAGGCGTCTACTCCGGTTAAGAAATATAGGGTTTAGCCTATAGGTTTGATTTTTTTGGGCTTAAGAAGCTTGGATTTCTTAATTGAATTTGGAATTGCTGTTTTCTCGGCAAGCGCGTGCGGAGAGTCCCCCATGCTGCGTAAGATTGGGAGGGTACGCCGTAACCTTTTATCGCCTGTTCTTTGCTAGTCTGTTCTTCACTGAACCATTACTGAACCATTCCCTGCAAGCCTGTTTCTTGCAAGCCTGTTCTCCTCTGTTTGGTTTCCCTTTGTATCGTCCTGCTTCCTGCACTAATTTATCCTTACAACCCTAAAAAAAAAATTGATTGGTACTCGAACGTTTAAGCCGCCTCAATCTTCGGTGAACTGGTCTGCGGTATGGATTGATGGAGCGATCTTGTTGGCTGCGCTGTTTCTGCTGACCTTTGGAATCGGCCGCTACGGTCTATTTGAACCCCATGAGGGGCATTTTGCGGGGGTTGCCCGTGAGATGGTGCTGCGGGGGGATTGGGTTACGCCCACCCTCAATGGTGCGCCCTATCTAAATAAGCCGCCATTGCTGTACTGGCTGATTGCCACAAGCTACCAGATTTTTGGCATTAATGAATTTGCTGCACGCTTACCCATCGCGATCGCCGGATGGTTGGGCGTTGTCCTCACTTGGCTCTGGAGCCGTCAACTTTGGGGGGCGATCGCTGGCCGAGCCGCAGCGGTGTTTTTGAGCACGAGCGTGGGCTGGTTTATTTTTGCCCATCAGCTTTTGATTGATGAGCTTTTGGGGACGCTGCTGCTGGGCGTGATGTACTGCCTCTGGCACTTGCTGCAGCGGCCAAAGTCGCGCGGACTTTTCATTGCCACCTATGGGTTACTGGGGCTGGCTGTTTTGGCAAAGGGGGTACTGGCCATCGCCTTTTGGGTGGTTGCCTGTGGCGCGATCGCCTTGACTCGACGGCGTTGGGATGCCTTAGGGCTATGTCGTCCGGTTTTGGGCTTGGGGGTTGTTGCGGCAGTTGTCCTGCCCTGGTTTATTGCGGTTGAGCGTGCCAATCCTGGGTTTGTCGAGTATTTCTTGTTTAACGAAAACCTAAAGCGCGCCCTGGATACGCGCTGGCCACCGGACTACAGCATTTCTAAAGTGAGCCCTTGGGCGTACTTGGCCGTCACGGCAATCTGGTGTTTGCCCTGGATTTTAATGGTTCCGCCAGCAATCATGACCCTCTGGCAGCGCTGGCAGCAGGAATCTACTCAAAACCATTCCTCAAAAGATGCTCTTACGCTTTTGGCGGTTCTAGCCGCCCTACCCATTCTGTTATTTTTACCGCTGTCTTCTCGGCTATATTACTACTCCATTCCGGCACTGCCGCCCTTGGCCATGATCGTGGGGCACTGGTGGGGACGGCTGGAAGACAGCAAATCTGAACGATCGCGGCGCTGGATGGGCTGGAGCATGGCGGGACTGGGCGCGGCGATCGCCACGGCGCTGGTCTGGCTTCCCCAGTCAATCGTTGGCTTTTTTCCAGAGCTGGCTCAAACCAAGGGGGTGCAGACCATTGTGACCGTCATTTTGGTGGGGCTCAGCGTAGGGTTTGTTGGGACAGGATTAAGTATGCTGCGCGGCAGAATGGCGGTCGCCCTTGTATTGCTGTGGTTTGGGTTTGGCACGAGCTGGGCCTGCGTCATTCAGGGGTTTAAGACCATCCAAGACTTTCGCTCCTCTAAAACCTTGGTTCAAACAGCCACTCAGCGGTTAGGCTCAGAAGCGCTCTGGATTTTTGAAGGGTCGCGGGAGCTAGGCGCAGCAGGAGCCATGAGCTTTTATCTTGACCCCGATGGAATTTATGTAGGTCAGGCTTTTAGGGGCAAGACTTCACCAGATAGCATCTCAACCTCTGGCAACGATAAGCTTTTGGTTAGGGGACCAAAAGGCGAGTCCATTGTAGTTCCAAAGGTCAACGGCGCACTCTCAGCAGAGTGGGTTTATACCCCAGCGGGGAACCTCTACAAAACCGTCCTGGTCTTAACAGATGGCGGGTCAAATCGCCTGCCGCCTGCCTTTCCGGGCGCAACCCCCGTTACCTTAATTACAAAAGAGCAGATGCAGCGGTACTGGAGTGGCGATCGCCCTGTGATTTTTGTCACTGACTTTTTGCGAATGCCCAATGATATTAATGATCCGCCCACGCTTAACCTGCCGCGCGATTCTGGCGCACCCCTTCTAGAAATTGGGCCGCGCCAGCTTTACGGTAATGCAATTACACAAAGACTTTGGTTAAAGTAGAAAACAGGTGGATATGAGTGAGTGCGGAGAATAACGCGATGACAACCGCTAATATGACGGAAATTAAGCAAGGCCTTCCGGAGAGTTTGCCCGGAAAGGTACGGTATGTCCCTAAAAATCGACGGCGGGTTCTGCTGATTTTTCCGAAGTACAGTAAATCCTTCGGGACGTTTCACTACTCCTACAAGCTGACGGGTGGACGGGTAAAGGGCTTTATGCCGCCCCAAGGACTACTGCTGGTGTCTGCTTACCTGCCCAAGGAATGGGACGTGCGCCTCATTGATGAAAATGTTGAGCCAGCCAAGGATGCGGACTATCGCTGGGCGGATGTGGTCATCACCAGCGGTATGCATATTCAGCGCCCTCAAATTAATCAGATTAATGCGATCGCCCATCGTCACGGCAAAATTACGGTCGTGGGCGGCCCATCGGTGTCCGGTTGCCCTGAATACTACCCGGACTTTGATATCCTGCGCATGGGCGAGCTGGGGGATGCAGATGAGCGGCTGATCGAGTTTTTAGACAATAGCTGCGATCGCCCTGACCAGCAGATCCGTTTTGAAACTCAAGAGCGTCTCCCCCTCAGCGAGTTTCCCACGCCTGCCTACCATCAAATTGATCTCAATAAGTACCTGCTGGGGAGCGTTCAGTTTTCGAGCGGCTGCCCGTTTAACTGCGAGTTCTGCGATATTCCCACCCTCTACGGCCACAACCCGCGTCTTAAAACCCCGGATCAAATTCTAGCCGAGCTGGACGCCATGCTAGAGTCCGGCAACCCTGGCCTAGTTTACTTTGTAGACGATAACTTCATCGGCAATCGCCGTGCCGTCATGGACTTTCTGCCGCGACTGATTGAGTGGCAAAAGGAGCGCGGCTACCCCCTTCAGTTTGCCTGTGAGGCCACCCTCAATATTGCCCAGAGCCCTAAGCTGCTTGAGCTTATGCGTGAAGCCTACTTTACGACGGTCTTTTGCGGCATTGAAACCCCAGAACCTGATGCGCTCCACGCCATTTCTAAAGACCAAAACCTGAGTATGCCAATCCTAGACGCGGTGAAGGCACTCAACAAATACGGGATGGAAGTCGTCTCCGGCATCATTATTGGCTTTGATACCGATACCGAAGAGACGGGCGATCGCATTCTAGAGTTCATCCGCGCCTCTAATATTTCCGTACTCACCATTAACTTGCTCTATGCCCTGCCCAAAACCGCGCTCTGGGCCAGGCTTGAAAAAGAAGGCCGCCTGGTGTTGGACGATGAAACCCGCGAATCTAACGTTAAGTTTTTGATGCCCTACGAGCAGGTCGTCGAAATGTGGCGGCGCGTCATTACCACCGCCTATAGCCCAGAATTTCTATACCAGCGCTATCAGTATCAGGTCAGCTACACCTACCGCAACCGCATCGTTGCGCCCAATAGCCCCGCCAGGGTCAATTGGCCAAATATCAAAAAAGCCCTGATTATGATGGGCAATATTTTGGTCAGAATGGGAATCTTCAGTGACTATCGCAAAATCTTCTGGAATTTAGCTGGCCCCGCCCTGAAGGCCGGACAAATTGAAGACGTGATTGGGACAGGCTGGGCGAGCTATCACCTCATTGAGTTTGCCAAAGAATGCGCCAGAGGAGATGAATCCGCCTCGTTTTACTCCCAAAAGGTCAGAGAACCAGAGCCGGAAACCGTTAGTGTACCCTAGCGTTGTCTTGGGATGACCAGAGGGGCGATCGCTATTTTACCTTCGAAGAGAGACCGAAGAGATGTCGTGGAGGTTTATTCTGTCGTTGTCAAGCGATCGCTATTGATTGATTGGACACGAAAGAAGAAGCTGTAATCCATATCTAGCCGTCTTTCCGGCTTATTTCAGTGGCATTGAACTTCCTTAGGCATTAAATGCAACGTTTAGGGAGCATGCTTCTCGTATTCACGTTAATCAGGACAACTTCACTAAGCCTAGTCTCAAGCAGAAAACCAAGAGAGCGCCAATGAGTACAGCCTATATGGTTAAGGTGCTCGCAGCATCGGTCAATGGATAGCACATTTTGAGACTCTTTTTCTTGCACTTACCCTGATTCCATGAGTGGAGTGTAATATCAGTGGTTCCATTGCTCGGCTCTAAGGCAAATGGATAAAGGTACTGGAGCCAGCGAATGAATAAGTCCTGCGGACAGGCTACGCCAACGCGCCTACAAGAACAAAGGCTGCCTACGCAGACTAAATGCATCAAGGAGTTCAGCAATCCGCGAAGGCGGATTTCGTTCTTGTAGCTGCGGTTTCAACCGCCAAGCGAAAAGTTTTATCAGTCAATCAGCAAACAGCCTTTCGGATTAGGAAGGTTTTACAGAAATTTTCACGGAGACAAAATTCAAATTATTGTCAATTTTGTTGTGATAAAAATCACTTAAATTAATGATTTTGATCACATATTCAATCTGGATTTAAAGTTGAAATATACATATAGCCACCTAAAGAAGATGTTGCTCTTGCGGCCACGACCCTCTTGAACTGGCGATACCTTAATAAAATTTCTGCCAACTGGAGTTTTATTAAGAATCTTATAAACTTGTCAGCGAAGTCCTTGAAATTGAAGGTTTTTAGAACTTTGCTTTTAGCAGATTGAACTAGAATTCCTGACAATTTCAGACTATTCCTGACTATTTCTGACCATTTATTCTAACCCATTTCTAACCCATAGGAACAGAAAATCATGCTCGTTTCAACTTTTGAGTTATTAGTTAAGCCCATTGCACCTGCTGGTGCTGGCCCTGCTTCTCTAGCGCGTACCGTTGTGCAGGGTTACTTTTTGACCATTGCCAATACAAGCAGCGTTGCCGCCCCGCTGCGCCTGACCTTTCGGGCCACAACTCCCAATGTTGATCCTGCAACAACGGTCACGATTATAGACTCTAATGGCACCAACAACTTTGGAGACTTGGCTGGAGGCAGTATTAACCTTACTATTCCCGCCAACGATACTACGCTATTCATTTTGCAGCCAGACGTCAGAATTCCTGGCGTGCTTGCAGCTCAAAACTTAGAGGTTCGCGGATACGTAGAGATTAGCGCCCGTGGTTTTGGCTTCAATACCTTTGAGCTGCTCCTCACCCCAGAGCATCGTGGAACCTTCTTCTCTGGAAATGCTCCTGCCCCAGGGCCGGATATTGATCAGCTTGTCTATGCCCTACCTACAGCCTTAGGGAAAGCACAGTATAGCGTTCCACAGCGGAGGTTAATTGGCCCTGTCCTGGAGAACCTCCCCCTCCTTGACGCCTCACCTATTTCTGAAAATCTTCAAGAGGCTCTTTTGGAAATGGCCCGCCAAGTAGATGCACTATCTGCCGCAGCTGAAGAACAAACCCCTATCCAGTCTACTGAGCGCGCTGCGATTGGCACCCCAGTCCTGAGTGCGGTCGGCAACGGGAACTAACTCACTAACCCTTCCTTGTGATTGTTGCTAGCCGCTATGGCAAGGCTGCCCAGGTACTGGGCAGCAGACTCCTATCCACAGAATTGCCTACTGTGAGTGGAACTATCCCTGAGCGGCTGGCAACAGTCCAATGAATTATTCAACTCAGCACTCAAACTCAATCTCCAGCTTAATCGACGTTTTATCCCCCGTGCTCATGCTCCTATCCTAATGCCCATCGTCTATCCAGCATCATTCTATGGATCGCCTCAATAAACTTTAGCTTGCTATACATCACTGCACTATGAACACTCCACCCTTGCAGTTCAAGCCCCTCTCCTTTAGCTGGGTTGCTCTGCACCCCAACCCTAAAGGCATCGTCCGATTCATTGGCGGTGCTTTTTTTGGCTCCTTTCCAATCCTTTTCTACCGTGACCTGCTCAATCATCTTTATCAAGAGGGCTATACCCTCATTGCCATGCCCTTTCGGTTTAGCTTTCGCCACTGGGCGATCGCTGCAGGGCTGTTTTCAGAACAACGTCAACTGCGCGCTGTGCTGATCGACGAAGCCCAGCATTTAGGCTACGAGACTGAAGTGTACGAAAAAGACGAAAACTATATTTGGGTGGGTCACAGCCTAGGCTGTAAGTATATTGCGCTTCTAGAGTTTTTAAGCGACCCCAATCGAGACAGCATCCTCCAAACAGTACTGGGTCAGGAGAGCAGAAAAAATGCCATCCAGTCCCTCGCGCAAACTGCTCTGCCCGCCAAAATTTCCATTCAAGACCAAGCTTCGCTCCTCATTGCGCCAGATATCAGCGACACGGAAAGCGCCATTCCCATCCCTGCGATCGCGCGGTTGCTTGATCGCCTGAAGCTTGGCGTACTGCCCACGCGCAAGCAAACCCAGGCTCTAATTGAGCAGAGCGACTTATTTAACCTCACGGGACTCATTTCCTTTGACCAGGACGACATTGCCGGAAACATCGCCCATCCAGACATGGGGCGTCACCCTGGCGAAGAAAGCGACGTGAACTGGTTCCTAACGCTAATCCGCCGTAAGCCAGAACCAGTCCTGGCCCAAGAGCTGCCGGGTAAGCACCTAGAGCCGTTGGGCATTAAGGTCGGTCGTTTTGTGTTTAATCCGTTTCGCCGCCCAATATTTTCGGCAGATCAGAGACCCGTGAATATTATTGTTCTCACGTTTATTCAAAAGCTGCTGTTTAGACCCTAGTGCTTGAGGCAGGTGAAGCCACCCAGATTTTAGTGAGCCTCTACCGCTATCCTGGAAGACGATTCAGCAGCTGGCTCGTTTTTTCGCCCATTCTCTGGCCCTCTCTCTGGGACGGCTAAGGTATCCAGATTTGAGAGAAAACGCTGCTGCCATTCTAAAGACTCGAAGGCTTCATGGACTGCCTCGCGATCAGTTGCTTGTGCAACCCGCCGTAAAAAGGCAAGGTAGTTCGTTAGGGCAATATTGGTGGCGTGATCGACCAGATCGGTCTGATTCCAAATCTCCTTGATGGGCAAAAAGTCAGGGAGTTGAGGGCTAGAGAGCATCGGCTCTTGAGGCTGATAGATGCTGGGCGGCAAGACCTGCTTTGAAACAGGGTGCAGCACCACGGGCGCAGCGTCTTTTGAAAACACCGGTAAGGACACCGTCAGCTGCTGGGACGGCACCTTGGGAACTGTTGCTTGGGGAACCTGTGAAGCCGCGATCGCAGGGGCAGCAGGCTCTAGCCTATCTTGGGCCACTGACTGTTGAAGAGACGACTCTAAGAGCTCCCACGCTGGGGTAAACCCTGAAAGCGTTTCAAATTCTTGGGTAAAGTCTTGAGCAAAGTCTTGAGCTAAGACCTGAAGCACCAGCTTTTTGGGTGGGGCGGGCTGGGCGTCTTGTTTTTCCTCAGCAACACGACACTTTAGCTCCCACAGGCCAGGGGGAAGGTAAGTTGAAGAAAATAACTCAAGCTGACCTAGCCCATTGGCTTGCTGGCGTCGCCGCTGGGTAACTTCTTGAAGAATGCCGCCCATTTCGTACTCGTGCCGTATCTGGACGTCAACCTCTGCTTGGGGCTGACTGCTCTGAAGGATAAGCTGATAGCGGCCTTCTAAAATTTCGGCACTGGAGGACTCTAGGGGCAGCCAATCCTGGTCGCCCTCTTTCTGAATCAAAAATTGCCACTGGGTCATGTTGCTGGTACTCACTCCACACATCACGCGATCGCGCTAGCTGAACTTAGGGGTCAAAGATTGAGGATAAGAAAGACGACTGAGCCACATTTTATGTGCCTGATAGCAGGAAAAAAAGCGTTCAGATCCCTCTTTATTTGCCTTTATCTTTGGTATTAACCGTCTTTTGAGCTAAAACACTGCATAATCTGGTTGTACTCTATATCTTTTTTGTTGGTTTAGAAAGTAAAATCTTTTCCCGCAGCTCAGAAATCTGATCAAACAGCTCAGACTGCCGTTGAACAATCTGTTCCCCAGAGGTTAGCCACTTCATCTGCACTGTTTGCTGCTGGGCTTCTTCTTCTCCAAAAATCAGGCACAGAACTGCGCCACTGCGGTCTGCGCGCTTCATCTGCTTCCCAAAGGCGCTGCCGCTGAGGTCAACCTCTACCGCAAGTTTTGCCTGCCGCAGTGTTTGCACCACCTGGAGCGCTTGGGCTTCTGCTTCAGCACCCCGCGCCGCGCAGTAAATATCAACCGTTGGTGCCATGGATGCCCCCTGCTGCTGGATCAGGATGGCGAGGCGCTCTAGCCCAATCGCCCAGCCCACGGCGGGGGTTTCTGGTCCGCCTAGCTCACGCACCAGTCCGTCATAGCGTCCGCCGCCGCACACAGTACTTTGAGCACCGAGGGTGTCCAACTGAAATTCGAAGGCGGTGTGGGTGTAGTAGTCTAGGCCACGCACGAGGCAGGGGTTGAGCTGATAGGCAATGCCGAGACGCTGGAGAAGCTCCTGCACTCGGTTGAAGTGGGCGGTGGATGGCTCGCTTAAATAGTCCAAAATACTGGGGGCATCCTGGGCAATGCGCTGGGTCTTAGGATCTTTGCTGTCTAGGATGCGTAGCGGATTGCGGTGGAGCCGATCTTGGGAATCTGGATCTAGGTCTTGTAGATAGGGCTGAAAATAGGCCACGAGGGCTTCGCGGTACTGCTGACGATCGCCCAGGGTGCCGACGGAATTCAGGCTGAGGCTCCAGTCCCGAATGCCCACAGTATTCAGGATATCGGCGGCTAGCCCAATAACCTCGGCATCGGCGCGGGGGTCTGCACTGCCCAAAACCTCCACTCCTAGCTGATGAAACTGGCGTTGACGACCCGCCTGGGGCCGCTCGTAGCGAAACATTGCGCCCGTATACCAAAGACGCTGCACTCCACCTTGGGCGTGCAGGTTGTGCTGGATATAAGCGCGCACGACTCCCGCCGTTCCTTCAGGGCGCAAGGTAATAGAGCGATCGCCGCGATCGGCAAAGGTATACATTTCTTTGCCCACCACGTCTGTGGCCTCACCAATGCCCCGCTCAAAGAGCGCCGTCTCCTCAAAGATGGGCGTCCGAATTTCGCGGTAGGCGGCACGGTTGAGCAGGTCACGGGCGATCGCCTCAACAGACTGCCAGTAGCTGACCTCGTCCGGCAGAATATCCCGTGTTCCGCGAGAAGCCTGAATCAATCCCATAATTGTTTGGTTTACGTTAGGTTTGAGCTATCCCCTAGGGGATAGCCTTCGCTTGCATAGTCCTAGCCTATCGCCTTTTGGCCGACGAGTTTGCTGAAACCCATCCTCCCAACAGTTCCAGCACTAAGCTGAGGCGTCTTGTCCTGGCAATGCCCATCAATCGGGCTGGATTTTAAAGAAGCAATCTGGCTTTCAGACTTTATTTTTTTGATTGGAATCTAGAATTGCTGCCCTCTTGCGAGGAATGCGATGCGCCTGACCAATTTAACTTATGCTCAAACTTATGCTCAAATCTGAACTTGGAATTGCTGATGAAAGAGACAGAAGGCTCTTCGCTGATCTTGGGTTTTGATCCGGGGCGAGATAAGTGCGGCGTTGCGGTGGTAGGCTCTAATCATAAAATCTACGGCCATGAGGTAGTGCCTGCGGCAGATGCGATCGCCAAAATCCAAACCTGGATTCAGCAGTACCCCATTGAGACCCTGGTGATGGGCAATCAGACCACGGCCCAACAGTGGCAGCAGCGCTTAGAACAGGCAGTGAGCTTTCCAGTCATCCTCATTGATGAGCGCTACAGCACCCTAGAAGCCCGCGATCGCTATTGGTTAATGTATCCACCCCAAGGGCTGATGCGGCTGATCCCCCAAGGAATGAGGGATGTTCCCCGCCCCATTGACGATATTGTGGCCATTATCTTAGTTGAGCGGTATCTAGCGCAGCGGACTGTTGATGAATGAGAAGAGACCCCAAGATCTTGAGAGCAGTACCAGCGAAAACCCGTTTGGGCTGTTTAGTGCTGTCACTAGGCTTCATTCCAAAAGCGGAGCTGAAGATACACGAGAATTAGGGTAGCAAGCAGCAGAACGGCAGCCGCAGCCGCAGCATAGCCAAAGTCAAACTGGCTAAAGGCCTGCTCGTAAATGTAGTACACCAAAATATTGGTAGCGTTGAGCGGCCCACCTCCAGTTACCACATAGACGGGTTCAAAGCTTCGGAGGGTAAAAATCGCGGTAGTGACGATCGCAAAAATAAAAGTGGGCTGAAGGCCAGGCAGGGTAATATGCCAAAACTGCTGTCCTGCGTTGGCACCATCCAGCTCAGCCGCTTCGTAGCGATTTCTAGGAATGGTCTGGAGCCCCGCCAGAAACACAATTAGGTTAAAGCCAAGCTGTTTCCAGATACTCAGCAAAATGAGGACGGGCATCGCCCAGGCGCTTCCCAGCCACGGAATCGGCTCTATCCCCAAAGGAGCCAGTAGCCCATTAATGGGCCCTTCCGTCTGGAACAGCCAGCGAAAGCCCAAACCCGCCGCTACGAGGGAAATAAACGAAGGCAGCAGAAATGCAGTTCGCCATACATCTCGAAGCGGCAGCTTCCGATCCAGCACCACCGCCAGCCCCAGGGGGATCACTAAGCTCGGTAATAGGGTGGAAACGGTAAAAACGAAGGTATTCTGAAGCACCTGCCAAAAGTCCGGCGTCGAAAATAGCCGCCAGTAGTTTAGCAGCCCTACCCAGCGGGTGCCGGAGCGCGTAAAATTACCGCTGGTGAAGCTCAAGTACAGGAGATAGACAATTGGCCCCAGGACAAAGACGCCCAGAATTGCGATCGCTGGTGCTAAAAACAGCCAGGCTGTCAAAACATCAGAACGCATTGAAGATTGTGAGGACTTCATAGACGTGTGTTGGCTTTCCGGACTTAGGCTGTACTTCAAAAGCTGGATTCAAACGCTTTACTTAAAAAACTGGTAAAGCTGAATCTAGAAACGCTGACCCGAACTTATCCGCCTTAGTGTATCGTGCTTGATTGACCTTCTTAATCATCTCTCCTGAATCCTCTTTACTGAATCGTCCTTACTTTCTATGTCATTTGCCGCGTCTGAAGCCAGCCTTTGTTCTCCCCCTCTTCTAAACCCCGCGATCGCGCTCCCAAAACCGATTCAGATCGGAGTTTTAGCCTCTGGTTCAGGCAGCAACTTCGAGGCGATCGCCCAGGCCATTCTGCAGCAGTACCTACCAGCCCAAATTAAGGTTTTGATCTATAACAATCCGGGCGCAAGCGTGGTGCAGCGTGCTGAGCGTTATAGCATTCCCACACAGCTTCTCAACCATCGAGACTATCCCAGTCGTGAAGCGCTGGATCAGGCGATTGGCGAGGTTCTACATCGCTACGGCGTTGATCTGGTGGTAATGGCGGGCTGGATGCGGGTGATTACCCCTGTCTTGCTGAATGCCTTTCCGAAGGTGCTAAATATCCATCCCAGTTTGCTGCCTAGCTTTAGGGGCATTCGAGCCGTAGAGCAGGCGATCGCGGCGGGGGTCAAGATTACAGGCTGTACGGTGCATTGGGTCGTACCGGAGGTGGATAGTGGCGAAATTTTGATTCAGGCCGCTGTGCCTGTCCTGCCCGACGATACCCCCACCAGCCTCCACGCTCGGATTCAGGTTCAGGAACATCGCATCATTGTCGCGGCGATCGCGCAAATTGCGAAGCAGATGGCGGAGTCTTTAACGCCCCTTTAGCAATCTGGAACAGTCTCGCCCAGCATACCCAAGCGCTACACTGAATAAGCAGCCTGGAAAGATAAGCAGCCTAGAAATATAAGCAGTCTGGCACCTCACCATCCATATTCAGTTCGGGGTTCAATTCAAGGTTCAATTCAGGATTTGCATCATGGTGCTGAAGGTGGTTTTGTTTGACTTTAATGGCGTGATTGTCGATGACGAACCCATTCATGCCCAGCTTCTTCAGGGCGTCATCGCGTCTGAAAATATGCGGTGTTCTCCTGAAGACGCCCAGCGGTTTGTGGGTCGGAGCGATCGCGCCTGTCTCCAGGACTTTTTTCGGCTTCAGGGTCGGGTGATCAGCCCAGAATTACTCCAGAAGCTTCTAGCGCAAAAAACAGCCCTTTACCAGCAGACCATTCAGTCCTTAGAGGTTCTGCCCCTATTCCCTGGGGTCAGAGAACTCATTCAGACTTTTCGGTCATTTGATCTAAAGCTGGGAATTGTGAGTGACGCGCAGCGGGCTGAAGTAGCGCTTATTCTGGAAAAAGCTCAGCTCCAGGATGCCTTTGAAGTGATTGTGGCGGCAGAAGACACTGAAACGAGTAAGCCTTCTCCAGAAGGCTACCAGCGAGCGATTCAGCAATTTAGCAATCAGCATCCAGACCTCAAACTTCAGCCCTCAGACTGCCTTGCCCTCGAAGATAGCTTTCCAGGCATCGAAGCCGCCTGCAGCGCCCAGATTCCGGTCGTGGGTGTTGCCCACACCTATCCGTTCCACATGCTCCAGCGGCGGGCAAATTGGACAGTTGATGCGCTCAAAGACCTAGAGGTGCCACGGCTCATCAATCTGTACGCTGGGGAAGCCGAGCGGGATTGGGAAGTGCTTAACCTTGCGGCGAATCCATTGGGTGATTGATTCTCATCCCGCTAACGCATCGCGTATAGCAGGAGATTCCCCTAAGGATAGGCTACAATGCTCAAATTTCTATCCTCTAGAAGAGAGTAGTACGGCGATCGCCAGAAAGCTGGAGCTAAGCACCCTGAGCAATGTCCTTTATTCCTACTCGACCTAAGCAGAAGGCATTAAAAAACAGCCGATGCCTATCGGCGCACCCTGCTGTCGCCCAGAACGCAGAAGCGGCCCAAGTGGCTCCCTTACAGGAGACAAACTTGCTAAAAGGGAAGAATTGCAGCCTTAACTGTTTTACGCTGCTTCATGTCTTCAAAGACCTGCCCTAGATTTTGAAGGGGTTGCTGATCCGTGATCATTAGCTCTAGGGGCAAGTTCCGGCTGGCAATGAGGCTGAGTGCCTGCTGAACGTAGGCTGGCGTGTTGTGAAAGACTCCTTTAAGGGTCAGTTCCGCATAGTGAAGGCGCTCGGTATCGACAGTGATGCTGGTGTCCCTGGGACAGCCGCCAAAGAGATTAATGGTTGCACCAGGCCGCCCACAGGCGATCGCCGTTTCCCAGACGCGCGGAATACCGGTTGCCTCGATCACAATATCTGCACCCATGCCAGCGGTAAGTGCCTGAACAACCTCTGGAATACTCTCAACCTGATGATGGTTGAAGCAATGCTGGGCACCAAACCTTTCGCCAATCTGAAGCCGAGACTCTGACCCGCCAAACAAAATTACCTCTGCCCCCTCCATGGCGATCGCGCCTACAAACATGAGTCCAATGGCTCCATCGCCAATGACCACAACCTTAGGCGGCGTACCTAGAGGCTGATGGAGGGTGGACAGCCCTGACCGAGCTACGCCATGCAGGACACAGGCCAAGGGTTCCGTGAGGGAAGCCAGGGCATCAGGTAGGGCATCAGAGATGTTCCATAGGTTGTGCCGCACAATCGCAGCCGGAATTTTAAGGTACTGGGCAAAGGTGCCGTTATTGAAAATAAGGTTTGGGCAGAGCGAAAATTCTTGGCGATCACAGAAAAAGCAGCTCATGCAGGGCGCTGAATTATTAGCAACCACGCGATCGCCCACCGCCCAGCCCTTCACGCCTTTCCCCAGGGCGACAATGCGTCCAGCGGCTTCATGGCCAAAGAGCGTCGGCGGCGTCAGCATTCGCGCATGGCCACCCCGTCGCCAAACCTTGAGGTCTGTCCCACAGGTTGTTGCCGTGGTCACTTCCAGGACAACTTCTCCAGGGGCAGGGGCTGGGTCAGCAACTTGCTCTAGGCGAAGGTCTTCTTGACCGTAAAGAACGGCTGCTAGCACAAGGGGAAAAGAAATATCAACATGGAATTCTCTCTATCCAGAATCGACCCGTACTCCACCAACCCAGCCTAACGGCTATGGTTGGGGATATAGAGCGTGTAGATTTTCACGACATCGAACCGTTCAATCCACAATCTACCCCACAATCTACTCCGCAATCTACAACGACAGCGTAGATTGCAACCTCTGAAGCTAGACGAAGGGCGCGGGTCAGTGCCTCCATCAATAACTCTTGCCCCAACCCTTTGCCTTGAAAAGTCTTGTCTACTGCAAGGCGAGTTATCCTCATTGCTGGTATGGGATGCTCTCTAGGAATACCTTTCTGCTGTGGCGTAGTACGGCAAACGTCCACACAAAAGACAAAAGAGAGCGCTAAACTTCATCGGAATCAATCTCTAGCGCTAGCAACTGCTGAGTCAAACGAGCTGATTTGGCATCAGCAGTCATGGCCCAAGAATATCTTTCAGCTCTAGCAAGAACCCTGGCAAGACATCCTCTCCAGACAAGCTTGTAGGTGAGTCTCCCTCAGAGAGACTTTGCCAACGCAAAATTTCAACATCTTGAGCTAACCGATAAATCTGCGCACGAGGGCAGTCGGGCGGCTGTTTTGATTCCTGTTCTGTCCCGGCTGAGTTGTGTCTCAGAAGCCCAGCAGCTCTTACAGTTAACCTTGGTGCCCCAGTTGACGCCCATAGTCGTGATAAAGATCATGCAAAACAAAAGTAGTGATCACCTCTCTTTCTCTAGGCGAACCCTACAGTAAGTACATTAGCCAAGAAAAGTTAACTTGGTACTCACCCAAGAAGGAAAATAAAACAATGAATAACCCAAAAGAAACTAATCAAACTAACAACGTTTCTGATTTTTTGAGCGGAGATTTGACTGAAACCTATCTCAGTGATACTGAATTAGACTCTATGGTTGGCGGTATTTCTCTGAAAGCTGGAGGGCAGGTTGTTGCCAGAAGTGAAACGACACTGGGCTGCTGGGAAGACTGCACCGTTTCAATTTCGGGATGTAAAAAGCTGTCGTCCTAGTCGCCTTCTGCGGAGAAGTGATCCTCGGTGGAAGCGAGCGGTCACAATTAACCAAAGAGCTGTAGTACTTAAGGACCCAAGGTATATCAGCTCTGGCTCATTTATGCATTAATTTACATAGAACTTCTTCGCTGTCTTGTTTCCAGAATTTTATTGCTGCCGCTTTATTAGCATAATCTACCTCCAAGGGGCTTGAGCTGTTCTGCTATTGATAAAAACAGACTCTCACTAAAAATGCCCAATCTAAAATGCTTGCCCCAAAACGTTTGCAAATAACATGCTAGAGCATAGCGAAGTTCTTTCTTATCTGCTGGAAAAGCAGTGGTTGGATTCCGAAGCGGTCGTTCAAGATCAGCTCCAGATTGTGAATCTCTCTCGACGCAACTGCAATTTTAAGGTTGTGGGGACTCACAGTCCCTGCTATTTTCTGAAGCAAGGAAATGGTGAAGTTGGGATAGGAACAGTTTCCCATGAAGCTTCCATCTATCAATTTTTCCAACAGTCAAGTTGTCTTCCTCTGCAATCGTACTTAACCCCCTGCCTAGGTTATGAGGAGATTCGCCAAATTCTAACGCTCTCGTTTATTCAGGATGCTCAGGATCTACGCACTTATCAAGTGAAGCACGGCAGGTTTACGAAGCAGATCGCGACTGAGATGGCGAAGGCGATCGCTTGTTTACATGGTCATTTCGATACATCAAAATCTATTAATAATCAGGTTTCTCCAGATTTATTTCAAGACTGCACGCCTTGGGTGCTGAATGCCCATCGTCCCCAACTGAGCGTTTTAAGAACCATCAGTGAAGCAACCTTAAAGCTGATGCGCATGATTCAAAAGTTTCCTGATTTTGGCGATCGTCTGGATGCACTCAGCCAAAGCTGGCAACAGACAGCGTTGATTCACGGGGATATCAAATTTGAGAATTTTATTGTCCATCGTGTGCCAAGTCGCCGCAAGACTCAGTTAAAGCTAGTGGATTGGGAGTTTGCTGGTATTGGCGATCCTTGTTGGGACATTGGCTCAGTTTTTAGCACCTATCTTCGACTCTGGATTTTGTCGATTCCCATTACTGGCGAAGTTCCGCCCACTGAGTTTGCCAAATTAGCAGAGTATCCTTTGGAAAAAATGCAGGGCGCGATCGCCATTTTTTGGCAAACCTACTGTCACCAGATGGCGTTTACTTCTATCGAGGCTGACGGGTATTTGCTAAAGTCCGTTCAGCTTGGCGCAGCTCGACTGATCCAGTCTGCTCTGGAGCTAACAGATTTAGGCAGACTGACCAGTACCGTCGTTTGCCTTCTACAGCTCAGTCTCAATATTTTGCAAAAGCCGGAACGGGCTGCAACGCAACTGCTCGGTATTCCACGGGGGGAAGTGTGACCAACAACCAGGAGTTTTATCAAAAATTACTCAAAAACGTGATTGAGGCTGTGGAGATCCGCTCCGCCACGACATTTTCCTGGTTTGGCCACCTCTCCGAGCGAATCCATCCTCGCATTAAGACACGCCTAACGCCCAAAATTGCGCAGGATTATCTCCATTTCAACCTAAAATTACGGCTTTACTCTAGCTTTTATTGCCGAGGTCTACCTGTGCCCATTGAGCCAGGACAGGCACGTCCACCTGCCAGCATTACACCGTTTGTGGAGCAATTATCCGCTGCTAATGTGGGCCAAGGCTACGAGAAAAGAAGCTCCGATATTCGTCTCCTTGAGGGCAATGGGGCAATGGTCAGGCTGGAAGGATTAGATCTCTTCATTCCTGAATCAGCTCTTTTATCTCGTGAGACATTCGGTGAGCTTGAAGCAGGCCAATCTCTGCAGGTAAAGCTGCCAAAAGAGTTTTTAGGTATGTCCCCTGGGTTTTATATGGCGCTCAGCGATCGCGAGCTAACCCATGAGAGTGCCGATAGCTTGGTGAGAATTTACTGGCACCTCCTACCGGAAGGTGCCGTACCGCTGATGGCGGGGATTACGACGCAACTCAACCGCGCCAATTTACCCTTCAACTTTAAAGTGCTCAACGAGCCGACTCAGTTTAAGCGCTGTGATGCCGCCGTACTCTACTTTCGGCAACAAGATTATGGCGCAATTGCAGAATGCTTAGAGCAAGTCTATCCCAGTGTGGCCCATGCACTAAGAGCAAGAACTCCAGCTTTTACAAAGGAGATCGCCGGGGGCGTAGGTTTAGCGGAAGATCCGGGAGATGGCGAAAGCTTTGGGCTACATCGCTGTAGTATTTTGGCTCATGGACTAATTCTGGCCTATGAGCAGGGCGTAAAGTCTCTAGCGCACAAACTTAAGGTTATAGAAGATCGATTTCAGGCTGAGGGTATTACTCTAGAAGCCCCCTACCGAAAAGGAGCGTCAAAGAATCTTTATAGTTGTTTAGTCTTAGGGCATCCCTCAGCGCCACAGCTGTCTCCAGCCTCTCCTCCGACTCAACCTGACCCAATTCAATCTGACCTGATTCAGTTGTCCCCCCCTGAACTCTATTTGCAAACTGCCTACGGCCTGGGGCAAAAGCTCTGCCGCTCTGCAATATGGTTTGAAGATCAATGTAACTGGATTGGCGCTGAACCAGAACGGCAGCTTGAAGTCGCTCCGGGGACTGGCTCAACCTGGATTACCCTGGGCGCTGACCTTTATGGCGGCACTAGCGGCATTGCCCTATTTTTAGGTGAGCTTTATACCCTAACAGGAGATTCCGAGATCCGTCGCACGGCCATCGGTGCCATTCGACAGGCGCTGGCGCGACTTGAAACCTGTCCCCCTCCATTCCGTCTGGGGCTGTATTCAGGCTGGACAGGAATTGCTGTAGCCGCAGCCCGCTTGGGGACTGTATTAAAGGAGCCAGAGCTGATCGAATCAGCAGTGCAGCTTGTGGACCGAACGATCTGTGAAATACCCATCGGCCCAGAATTTGACCTTATTTCAGGCATTGCTGGCGGACTGTCTGGCCTATTGTGCCTACAGAAAATCTTAAAAACGACGTTAAACCCTGGGGTTAAGGGCGAAGTAAGCGAAGATTTATGGCTGGACTTTGTTCAACAGCTTGGGGATGCTCTGGTGCAGCTCGCAACGCCTGAAGTGGCTGGCTGTTCTTGGGGTGCCAAGCCCACGCGCTCCCGCAACCTCCTGGGGTTTTCCCACGGAACGGCTGGAGTCGCCTATGCTTTACTCGAACTTTTTCAGGTCACGGGTGAAACTCGATATCAGCAAATGGCTCAACGAGCTTTGGACTATGAACGGCATTGGTTTGACGCTGAAGCGCTCAACTGGCCTGACTTTCGCGAAGATTCAGTCTTGGGTAGACGAAAACGGTCTTCTTACTCGTTTATGACAGCTTGGTGTCATGGCGCAGCCGGAGTTGCACTATCTCGACTCCGTGCCTACGAATTATTTGCAGAAGAACGCTATAAAACAGAGGCGATCACCGCTCTAGAGACAACTCATCGTGTCACTGAGCAGTGGCTTTCTTCTGGCACAGCAAACTATTCGCTCTGTCACGGTTTGGTAGGTAATGCCGAAGTTCTCATATACGGAACCCAAGTTTTAGGAGATTCAGGCAATTCTAACGCTCAGTTAGTGAACCATATCGTCCTCCAGGGAATTGAGCGGTGTGGCAAGAATCATGACCGCTGGCCCGATGGGATTAATACAGGTGAGACACCGGGGCTGATGTTGGGATTGTCAGGAATTGGCTATTTTTATTTACGCCTCTATCAGCCTAAAGTTCCATCAGTGTTAATTGCTCAGCCAGAGAAATTTTTGAAATACTAGGGATTGAATGAACTTAAGGATTTAGTCGGATGCAGAAAAAGCTCTGTCGGATAGTACTTTAGCTTCAAACTGTACCTGATGCTCAATGAGTGGTAAGCGTCCAAGGCTCTACAAGAGAATGAGGGTTTGAGAGGCCATCATTGTCTGTGGTTGCGGAAGGAGAGAAGGGCCATCAATCCCCAAACGAGTAGCCTGACAAGACTGAGTCAAGAACTCCAAGACCGAACAATTCTGAGCCTTAAGAGTGGCATTAACCGTCAATAGTCGCTCCACAAACTCAGCCCCCACCTTCGACTGAGAGCCAAAACTGGTGTATTGCCAAATCACGGCCGGACGCAGAGCCTGTTCTGAAGGATTATTGGTCGGTTCTACCCCCGTAACGGCCACAAACGTCCACAGGGCTACCTCAAGCTCCAGAATTTTGGCACAAGTGTAAACCGTCTTGGCTAAGGGACTTTTCTCTTTCGGCTCTATCTCAAAATTGGCGGCTGATTCTAGCTCTGCTACAAACGTGATTCGTAATCGTGCCACCGCTGCTTGGAACTGCTCTTGGGATAGGGTTCCATCTCGGACTTTATGCCACCAGTGAAACAGGCGATATCCACGACGCAAGAATGCATCGCCAATTTCCGCTGAAGCCCCAGAGCGTTCTGCCATCGCCTGAAAGTCTCGCAGCAGATGAGCCCAGCACAACTGTCGTTGGTTGGGTTCTATCCAGTGATAGCTACTGTAGCGGTCTGTCTCTACTTATCCCTCAAACGCTTCACCCAAGACCTGTTGAGCTGACGCTTTAGACCGACTCAAGGTCACTGTGAAGAACGTGGCTAACGGGGTGACGACCACCCATAACCATCCTTGACGCTTGCTGGGATTTAACCCGTCTTGGTTTCCTTGGAAAGATCCTCTTTCATCGCAGTTCACAACGGGTTGTTGCAGGGCATAGTCACGAGCTTGGAGGGTCGCTGTTGCGACGGAGTTGCTCATCTCTTGGCGCGCTCGATTGATGCTCCCGCGCGATAATCTTATGCCAAACCCTTCACGCAATAGGTCTACAACTTTTCGATGACTCTGACGATGCTCTGCGCTCATCAGGCTAATCCACCCAGCTAATCTCGGACCATAACAACGCCTACTCACTCCTGTCGGCAGTTTTGCCCTTGTGCTTGACCCACAATGGACACATTCAAGCTTATGGAGTCGATACTCTTGCACCTTTGGCTCGATCACTGGCAACTCTAAGACTTGATGGCGATAGGGCTGCGGGTCTTCGCCGATTAAGCCTTCTCCACAGGCTTGGCAATGGCTTGGTTTCTCTTCTTGGATGCTGTGACTGCTTCAGCAGGGTATAGCTCTCGTTCTTTCTTTCCCTTTCGGGGGTTAAATCCAAATACCTTCTTCTTAGACGCTTTAGGATCGCTCATCCTCAGCGCTACTGCCTAACGGTGGCGCACCTTGACCAGAATCCGGCGAATGATGAGCCGGCCAACTTGCAGGTATTGTGTGGGCCCTGCCATCTGCGGCATGACCGTCTGCACCTGGCCAGCAATGCCTATGCGAAACGAGAGCGGCGCGGCCAGCTTCGGCTAGAGCTTTAGCTGAGGGTGGGGCTGAAGCGATCGCCTGAGCCATAGATAGCGATCGCTTCAGATTTAGGCACAAAAAAATTAAGGCGTGACATTGTGATAGCCTCTGGAAAAAAGGAGTTCCATCATTGTCACAGACCGCTCAAGATAGCCCATTGTCATTGTTGGAGTCTTACTGTTCTTGAAGCTTCAGTGTGATCTGGCCCAGTTATAAATCAGCCGCTGCACATTCAATGCTCTCTATAATCCTTTAAGGACTTTTTGAGTAGTGGCTCATGCATCTGTGACAAGCACTCACCCTTCATACGATGGAGCTATCCTGGGCTTCGTTGTGAATGGCAGAACTTCTGACATAAAACTGATAGCAGTATAGGGATGTTCTGGCTTATGACTTTCTAAATGAGGTTTCCACATACCTAGACTATAAATTTCATTTTGTCTCATCATCCTCAATTTTAATCCAAAGACTCCTAAAATATTTGTGGATACTATCTTCGTCATCAATTTCTTTACAAGGAGTTCCTGCAATCCTCTCTATCGAACCATCATCGCTAAGCAGTTGAAATTGAGAATTTTGATTCGGATAAAAAAGAACACTTTCTGGACGAAAATCAGAAGGCAAACCTGTTATTTCAATTGGTTGAGGATTTTCAACTTCAAGTCCTGACCATTGGTATAGAGAAAATTGATCGCTGCCATCATATGCACCAGCAATAATAATAAAGCAACCTTGACTACGCCAATATTCAATACTTCGTATTCCAAGACCATTGAGGTCAAGTTCGATTGGGTCACCAAAGATTGCATGCACGCTTTTTTCGATCAAGTCTTTCGGATTTTTAAGAGTTAGAAGAATTGCTTTGTCTTGAGGGATGGGATTCCGAAAGCCGATTAAAATCTCTTGATTTGGCGTTGCGGCTAGTCCTTCTATATTCAACCCTTCCTTCTGCTTAGGAGGTACTTTTGCAGCCTTATCGAGTCGATAGTGATGTAAGCGCTCATCCTTCAACATATCCTCAACAAGTTGAGTATATGAATAACCAACTTGCTGAAAGCTCCTTGATCCATGACTAGTTAATACTTTGTTTGCGAAGAATTGACGACGTTCTGGCTTTGATTTTCCTTCTTTATTTGTTCCATGTGAGGTTATCCAGTAAATAATATCGCCAATTTGAGCAGCTCCTTCAATATCTGTTTCCTTATGTTTAGGATTATTGATAAAGTATTTATTAATATCAGTATTGCCAATCTCAGAGACTGAGCTTCCTGATATATCTGAGCGATAAACTCTTAAGATATTATCCTCATCATTGGCAACAACAAAATGATCTTCATCAAGAGCGACAGCGCCTGATGCGTCACAGATTCCCCTATGTTGTAGCTCTTTCTTTACACTAAACTTACTAGCTTTCATAAGATAACTCCTGATTTTTCTTGAAATGCTTTAAGTATAATAAAGCGAGTAGCTCAAGATTTATACACAATCTGAATCTTATAAGGAAGAGGTCAAGCCGAGATCTACCGAGCTGTCCCTTTCCTAGCCGCAAACCGCTGCATTTGGGTTTATCAACTTAAAGGGTTCATCATTACGGTTACAAAAATGGTAACGATTAAAGAATATCTTGCCATAATCACTTATCATCTTCACGAAGAATCAAAGGAATGCTTAAATTGCTGAAAAATTATGCAATAGAAGCTATTCTACTTGATTCGTGATAACTTTATAAAGATTTACATATTATTGAGGATAACAAAGGATGTCTATATTTGCGATTTTAGGATTAACGAATATACTATCCATTGCACCAAATAGTCTGCCTGTAGAGCGAGTTGATTTAATTCAAAATTCAATACTTGTTGATTCAAAACATAATAAATTAAAAATCACTCAACAAGATGTCGAAGCGCAGCCTACAAAAAAACTCAATATCAATGAAGTGATAGATACGGTTAAAGAAAGGGCTAACAAAAATCACGCGGAAGGAAATTTTAAGAAAGAAGCTGATGATTTAGTAGGACTGGGCAGATTGTATGCTTTAAAAGGTGAAACCAGAAAAGGATTAAGTTTCATTCAATCTGCGCTGGAAATACATCGCCGTATAGATTCCCCTTGGAGCAAGTGTTTTACTCTCAACGCTTTAGGAGATTCCTATAAAGAGCTAGGTGAATACAAGAAAGCCTTAGAATCTTACAAACAGTCAATTTCTATTTCTCAAAACTTTGATAAGACAAAAGATAATTATTTTTCACTAATCGCTGGCATTCAAGGTATAGCAAGTGCATATTATGACTTAGGCGAAATCAAAGAAGCATTTGCTGGCTATGAAAGAATAGTAGAGATTTCCAAGCAATATGGATATAGAAAGGAACAAGCACGTTGGCTAGAATCTATTGGAAATTTATATATGTCTATTGGTGACTTTCGAAAAGCACTTGACTATATCAATCAATCAATAGAACTAAATCGTTTCGCACAGAACGAGGATGAGCTATATCCAAATCGCGTAAAAAGTGAACCTCCTTATGCCCTTAAGAAAAGCATGGAAAACTTTCTATCCCCTAATATAAAAGTTGATTCTTCTGTTAAGAAATCTGACACGCAAGTTCAGTCCACTGATAAAGCTCAAATGGATTTACTTTTGAAAACCTGGGAACAAAATGCAAAGAATTCCCGTTCAGATGGAGATTTACGAGGTGAATTGTTAGCGATAGGTGTGACTTCTATGATCTATCAAGGGAATAGAAATTACCCTAAGATGTATGAAACATCTAAACGAAAGCTAGAGATACAAAGGTCTTTTGAAAGTCCAGTAGGGGAAAGCGACGCTCTGTTTGAAATTGCAAATATTTTTAATGCATGGGATCGCAAACAAGAAGCCCTTAACTACTATAATCTAGCACTAGAAAAACAGAGACAGATAGGAGTGCGACTGAAGGAAGCTCAAACACTTGACGCAATGGGTGATCTCTATCAGTCAATGGGTGCCTATCAACTCAGCTTAGTGTCTTACAATATGGCTTTAGCTTTATATCGAAATAGGGGCTTTCTTTCAAATCAAAATATTGTTTTGGGTAGTATCGTAAGAGTCCATACTCTAATGGATAATCCTGTACAGGGCTTAGACGTTGCACAAAACCAGCTCCTGCCACTAGCAGAATTAACGGGAAATCGATTTTTAAAAATCAGTGCGCTTTATACAATCGCCGATATTCATAGAAGATTAGGCGATCATGAAAATGCACTCAAGGCACTTAATGATTCTCAAAGTCAAGACTTATTAGGTGCTGGGGATGAGGATGATACCTATCGTTCCTATGCATTATTTAGATTTGGTGCAACATATCAAGCAATGAAAGATTTTTCCAAAGCTCAAGAAGCCTTGGAAAAATCAGTAGATTTATCGCGCAAGCTTGGCATCAAAGAAGATGAAGCTAGGCGCTTGAGCGAACTAGGTAAACTCTATGACGACTGGCAAAAGCCAGTAGAAGCACAAAAAGCTTATGAGCAAGCCCTGCCATTATTCCAAAAACTTAAATTTCGCTTAGATGAAGCAGATACTTTATGGCTCATTGCAAACTCAAAACGCAAGCAAGGCGATCTAGATTCGGCCCTTAAACAGATTGAAGCTGCTATTAAAATCATTGAAGATATCCGCCAAGATGTTTCTAGCTCAGAACTACGAACGTCCTTTCTTGCTTCTAGGCAAGGCTACTACAAAATCAAAATCAGAATTCTGATGGAGCTGCATAAACAACAGCCTTCCAAGGGATACGATGCGCTTGCCCTTGAAACCAGCGAACGCTCCCGTGCCCGTACCTTATTAGATCTCCTGACAGAATCGCGGGTCAATATCCGCCAGGGCGTATCGCCCCAGCTTTTAGATAGAGAGCAAACCCTACTGCGACAACTAACCGCAGTTGAAAAACGTCGAGCAGAATTGGTCACCAATCAGGTCAATTCAGCCGAAAGAACAGCTCTTGACCAAGAAACGTCAGCACTTCTCGCTCAATACAAAGAAGCTCAAGCTCAGATTAAATCCAACAGCCCTCGCTATGCAGCATTGACTCAGCCACAGCCGTTGACCTTAAAACAAATTCAACAGCAAGTACTAGATGACGACACCATCCTGCTGGAGTACAGCCTCGGCGAAGAGCAAAGTTACCTTTGGGCCGTCACTAAGGCAGGTATAACCAGCTATGTCTTACCAAATCGCGCTGAAATTGAAAGAGCATCAAAACGCTTCAATAGCCAAATTGCCAATTCCAATAACGTTAAAAGTTTAGGGGAAATCTCTGAGTCTGTAGCCTTCAGCAAAATGCTTCTAGGAAGCGTCGCTGACCAACTGGGGCAAAAGCGTCTTGTCATCGTTAGCGATGGAGCACTACAGTTTACTCCTTTTTCTGCTCTACCTAACCCCTCCTCTACCGACTCTTCATCCCCAATCCCGTTGGTAATTAACCATGAAATTATCCATCTCCCTTCCGCTTCTACTTTAAGTCTTATTAGACAAGATCTTAAAGATCGGAAACCAGCAGCAAAAAGCATCGCAATCTTTGCAAACCCTATCTTTAGCAGCAATGATCCCCGCGTCGCACAGAAGCCCACTTTAATTGCAGCAACACCAAGTCCCAGTAGCAACCTCGACCTGAAGCTAATCGAACAGAAAAACTTACAGCAATCTGCCAAAGACAGAGGAATTTCGCTTGTGGCCTTACCTGGCACTCAACAAGAAGCCGACCAAATTTTGAAATTACTGCCTGACCCAGATCACTACACCGCCTTTGACCTGAACGCCAACAAAGCCAATGCTACTAGCCCCAGCCTTGCACAATACCGCATCGTTCATTTTGCCACCCACGGTATTTTAGACACAACAAACCCCGAACGCTCAAGCATTGCACTCTCCTTGGTTGATGCCCAAGGAAAACCCCAAGATGGCTTTTTGCGCCTCAATGATATTTTTAACTTAAATCTGCCCGCAGAACTAGTGGTGCTGAGCGCATGTCAAACAGGCTCAGGCAAAGAAGTTCGTGGAGAAGGTCTTGTAGGATTAACCAGAGGCTTTATGTATGCAGGCGCTCCTCGCGTCCTGGTGAGTTTGTGGAATGTGAGCGACGAATCTACGCCAGAGCTCATGACCGTGTTTTATGAAGCTATGCTCAAACGCAACCTCCCTCCAGCCGCCGCCTTAAGGGCTGCCCAGATCCAACTTTGGAAAAGTCAAAAGTGGCAAGCTCCCTATCATTGGGCAGCATTTACCCTCCAAGGCGAATGGCGACCATAGCACATCGCCCACTTTTTGAGACATAAAGCCTTGCGCCTCTGCGCTGATGAGGCATCTCATTCAATCCAACCTCTTTGAAAATGACCAACATGAACTTCAAAATCCTTCCTCTTTCCCTAGCCACAACCCTAAGCAAGCACTATTGCAAAATCTCCAGTGAAGGGGGGCCAAGTTAACCTAAGCCGGAGCAGCGATTCTTCGGCTTAGGTTAACTTGCCCCAGAGCTTTAGCTGAGGGCTGGGCTGGAGCTAGAGCTGGAGTGATCGCCTGAGTAGAAGACGGCAACTATCGCAAGAATCGATATTTGATGTTTTGAATGATTTGAGCGTTGGTTTGCGAAGTTTTCTGCATGATATTTGACATTATTGTCATGGCTTGATTGTGTCTATCCATCACGTTCTGAAGCTGGACAATGCTGAGAACATTTCCACCAACAACGGAATCTAGCTGAGCTTCATCTAACTCACTAGGCATAGATTGTTCGCTGTTTGCTGGCCGTGGCGCTTTCTCTGAACAACGGGTTAAATTTTCGACTTGTCGAAACATGATGTAAGCCTCAATTAACGATCGGGCAACCAACAGAGCAATTCTGAGCCTCGGTTCAAAGCGCTTGGCTCTAGAATAGTCGGAATCCTTTGTATTTTGGGGGCAATGGCTGAGGGTTCAGAGCTACCAAATTGAATACATTAGACGTTTGCTGAAGTTGCACAGGCGAACCTCCGACAATAATAATGCCGCCAGAGACTTCATCCAATTGTTCATCGGTAAGTTCCGTATCTGCATCGACATTTGGCTTACTGGAGTGCTTACTCATGTTTTTGCTGCCTAGCTCAGTGGTTTAAGAGTAGGCTTTCACTAGAGACTCGTAAGTGACTCGCGTATTAAAATACCGTGATCTCAATCACTTAAGCAATTTAGTTTCGCAGGGCTATCTCATTCCACAAAAAAGTTGATGCATATAGTTCTCAGAGCATCCTGTTTATGCTTAGGAATTGAAAAGCTGCTCCAAAGCCAGAAAATTTTCATACGAAAACTTGATTATTATCGCCTGAAAGCCTTACTAAACCGTGTGTATGCTTGTCTTGTCAGCAGGAACCCAGAAGAACCGTGTATTTTGCTTTATTCAGTCGGTTCGAGGATTTCTGAAGACAGAATTGAATCAAGTCTTATGGAGCTTTAGATGTGGCTGATATAGGGATTCTGACAATTTCATTAGCGCTAGAGTCTCTTTCTAACCTGGTTGACTGACAAAAGTTTGAGTTAAAGGGTTGAGATGTCAGGGAGAGAGGGAATTGACAAGATTCAAGGAGAGCCAGCATTCTGGAATCAAAAACCACTCATTAACCAGAATGCTTAAAAAACTCTCCCCTTTACAACTGCCGTTTCCGAGGGCTGTAAAATATTGACCAGGACAGAATAGACGGGTAGCTGATATTTCTCTTGATCAAGAGCCGCGTAAACCCTCATCCGTAGCGACATCTTGTCAGTGTAGCGAAATTGCAGCTCTGCCAGGATGAGAAAGTCACCATGAGCCGGACTATGGGCTTTCATGAGGACATCATTTTCTCGGCTGACCCACTGAAAGTCGGAGCCGAGGATTTCTAGGGCTGTCACTCTCAACATGAGGTAAATCTGAAATAATACTACGTCAGACTTTCAGGCTTTTATTTGGACCTCATGGGAGCTGGAACCGCTATATCATCAGGATTATGGCAAATCCACTGCTTCATGAGAAAAAAGATAGACATTTGCTAGCACTATCCTTTTCCCGATGGAGGTAGAGTATGGATCCCATGTTTGAGATTGATGTCAATTCACTCTCTGAAGGCACCCAACCCGTTGCTTCCCATACCAATGCTGATGGGGGTACAGCAACGGTTTATGATAATGAAATGACCTGTGCGTGGGATAGAGATTCATGCTCCTACGGAAACAATTTTGAGTCGAATCCTTCGGAAGGATGACATAGTACCAAGCAAGAGTTCAGTCACACGTTTAGTGCTGGGTCTTTGAATGAATGGAACGCTAGTATTCACGAGCATCAAGTTCAGTTTGGAAGCTCCCATAACGCTGATGGGACTTACCACTGGACTTCAGATAACATGGATATCGATCCGAATACTGGCGCAGTGATCAGACATTGATCAGATCAGATGGTGGTAAGAGGGTGCTTTAAAATACTTAAGATCTTGCACTAGTAGAGAGCGGCGTAAGTAAACTAGCTATTCACTAACGGCTATAAGCATGATGCCTGACTTCTAGGAATCTAGATGGTAAGCCTACTTATGCCAAGCTGTACTAGTCCTCTAAATTCCCCATTCTGAGGGGACTTCGAGACTTTCTTTAGTTCCCCATTTTTGGGGAGTCGGGGCGAACACAGAGAATGGAGATACTTCTCAAAGCCCCTCTCTCAAACAGACTCTGAATCTATACACCTGAATCTATACACCATTCTCTACATATCTTGGAGTAATTGCTATGGTATGGGATTTAGCTTTTGTTTCTGCAAATCTTGCAAGTGTCTGGAATGGTGTCTCTCAGAGAAAGCAGGCAGGTGAATTGGCAAAAGGCCAACTTAAAGCAAACACAGATCCCACGAGAGAGCAGCAAGAGCATCAAAGTCGCATTGAGGAAATGCGTAGAGACTTACAGCTTGCAGCAAACCGTCAAAATCTAGCGATTCAGCAAGAAAATCTTGAATTTCAGCGTTGGCGCTTTCAGAAAGAGAAGGAGCTACAGGCAGCACTAGCAGCCTATAACCGCGAAACCCAGATTGCTTTAGCTTCCTGTCAACGGGAAACAGCTTTGAGTTTGCCAGAAGTCAACAAGTTATTTGAGAACTGGCCGCTCACTATTGTGCCAAAACAAATTTTGGGAAGCCATTCTGGAAATGGCCCAATTCCGCTGCGAATTTTAATTTCTCCGCCTGTTATTAATTTTGACTGCTTTGATAACTTTGCGAATATTCCAATTCCTAGAGTTGAAAGTTTCTTATGCCAAGAAATTAGAGATTTTCTAGATCAGCACTACGCTCCAGAAGATGCACTGAGGCCAACGGTTTTCTTGGATGGTGCATTTGAAAGCAAGAAGTACCGAGGGGGATCTAGCGTACAAGTCCTTTTTGGGATGTTGCGTTCAGAACCCATCTTGATTCTAGAGTCAGAGATTGACGGAGATTATTTAAATTTTAGATTTGCCTATTGGGGACTAGGAGATACAAGCCCCATTTATAAAACTGTGTTTTCGCAGTTAGAATATCGAAAGTCTTTTGTGAAATCTGCTCAGGTTCGTGCCAAAGAGTGGAAAAAGGGCTATGAACTACTGAAAACTCAGGGCAGGAACCCTAAAGAGTTTAATGAGCTTGACACGTTCAATCTAGAGCTTTATGAAATAGAGCAGCAGCTTAAAGCAATTGGTGCGGATGTTAGCCAGCTAAGACATAGGTATAAGATTAGCAATGACGACTGCAAAGACTTTTTTAAGTTTTTAGCGGTTTATCATTGTTTAGTTATTAGCTGGATCACGGATTTCTACTATCTTAATCACTACGAAATATCACCTATTTTGCCTAAAATTTTGTTTAATCTAGTCAAAGACTTTAATGAGCAAGAAGCAAGTAAAGAATTGATTCATAAAATTATTGTTAGCTATAAAGAACTGTATGAGCGTTTGGGAAACAGTAGATCGCATTGGGCACCAGATTTCTTGCTCCAGGTTGCCAATTTATATGTCACAAGTGCTGACTTAGATGAAGCAAAAGCCCTGATTCGTGAATCAATTCTGTCTTGGCTTAAGCTACATAAAGTTGCGCCACCCGATATCAGCGAGTTTCAATCTTTAGTTGAAGCGATGCACCCTCTATTGGGCGTAGAGGATAAAAGCTATGTTGATCTACTTAACCAGTTGCTGCCGCAAATTTATGAGCATAATTATCCAGATCTTAATTTAATCATCGAACAAGCTTCTGCCCTCAGAAAGGAACGTGCAGGCACCCCCTTCAGTTTCGAAACGGTGACAGTCGATCGCCAAGGGAATGAAATACGCAGAGAAACCTATATCGCCCGTAGCTTCACTGAAACCCTGCCTCAAACCGTCAGCTTAGAAATGGTTATTATCCCCAGTGGTGAATTCATGATGGGTTCGCCTGAAACAGAGGATGAACGATCAGGTGATGAAGGCCCACAACACAGGGTTGCAGTTCAGTCATTCTTGATGGGCAAATACCCCATCACCCAAGAGCAATGGCGGGTCGTAGCAGCGTTACGTCTAGTCAAACGTCATATTGAGGCTGATCCCTCTCATTTCAAAGGGAAAGATCGTCCTGTTGAGCAGGCGTCTTGGTTAGATGCGGAAGAATTTTGCCTGCGCGTGTCGGAGGCGACGGGACGCACCTATCGGTTGCCCAGCGAAGCTGAATGGGAATATGCCTGTCGTGCTGGAACTCAAACCCCTTTTGCCTTTGGTGAAACCATAACCTCAGACCTAGCCAATTTTAATGGGAACTATACTTACGCTTCAGCGCCTGAGGGTAAATACCGACAGCAAACAACGGATGTTGGCAGCTTTTTGCCGAATGCTTTTGGCCTGTACGACATGCACGGGAACGTATGGGAATGGTGCCTTGACCACTGGCACGATCAATATAATGGGGCACCAACCGATGGATCCGCATGGCTGACTAAGAATGAGAATAGTTCTCGCATTTTGCGCGGCGGTTCTTGGTTCCCCTATCCGAGGTGGTGTCGCTCTGCCTATCGCGGCTTCAATTCCCCTGACATTCGCTATGACATTATGGGTTTTCGGGTTGTTTGTGACTCTCCGGGGATTTAGTAGCCCTTTTTCTCTCTTACCCTTTTACCCTCTTTCGGGAAGTTTTCGAGTTTTCGGAGACTTGGCTAATTGAAATAGAATAGTCAATATTGATCGATTTTTCTCAAAAGCATTGATGTAGAGACAACGTTGAGATACTGCTTCTACAGCACTTGAATTCGGTCGGTATGGCCGTTTGCATCACTGGAGATTTGGCGATTTCAATATTGAGGCACACGACTACCCCGCAGGGCGATCATCACCCCATCATAGCCCCCCCCGCGTTGCTTCAGCTTCAGCTCACCCAACAGCCCCTCAAGCCAAAACTGGACGATCGCCAACCCAGTGCTCTGCTGAAGTTGGCTGGCCGCCGCAGATTCCAGCCAGCTTCAGCCACCCTCGCACAGCCTCAGCCCAGGCTGCGATGTCCTCGTCATACTCCAGAGCCTCAGTCTCATCCCCCGCGCCCTGATCGACAAAGGTTTCCAGTTCAGCCAGAACCTCAGTCTTCTCCCGATACTCAACGAACGACTCAGCATCCTCATGAGACTTTTCGGAATCGGAACGCACATAAAGCTCAGGCACCCCCACTAGGTCAGTCGGTCGCCTGCGGTTGAGCCTGGGCTTACTCAATTCGCTGCCATAGGTCAAGCTGGAGTTGAACGATTTAAGGCTTTCCCCCGCCTGTTCCGAGAATGCCTTCAGCACTTCCCTCAAAAACTCTTTGATTTGAGCTGCTGATAAACCCTGGGCATGGACAGGCTCAATCTTAGCCAGTGTTGCGGTTGATCCCAGGAAAAAAATACCCATCAACTTTATCAGAGCGGACATACTTAACCAGATAATCAACAACCCAGTGGCGCTCACCCCCCTTGCCAGGATTGACCAACTCATTGCGCTCCACTCTCCAGACCGCACCCTCGACAGTATCGAGTGCGCCATGCCCAGAGACGGCGATCGCATCCAGTGCCGCTTCAACCCCAAAAGCAGGCCCCCCATGCAGCAGCCTTGGCAGCACAAAATCTGCCTTGCTCATTTTTTCCGAAAATTCAGCATAGATTGCTCTGGTTGTGCCACGCATCAAATCGAAGGCCACAAACGGTTCATGGGGCAAATCATACCGAGTGCCGTGGGCTTAACGAAGCCATTCCCCACAGAGGCGATCGCCTTCATTAAGCACAGCCCAAAACCGATCCTGCTGCGAGAAGTCCCATTGGGCAAACCGCCAATGTTGCTCATAGGGCGAATCAGCGGCCAGATAGCCAGATCGAGCAAGAGGGCAGAGAACCCCATTTATTCAGCGTAAACCCAACATTTGAGCCGTCGATCTTTTCTTGGACAATGACGCGACCATGTTTATCCCTAGTCTTAATCGATGCAATGCCAGCTTGCCCCTCATAGCACCTGCGATCGCCGATCCCCATACAATGTTAAAGGCCTTTGATGGAAATCGCCGCAGGTCAGTTCAAGGCTCAATGCCTTCAGCTCATGGATCATGTTAAGTGAACTCATGAAGAAATTATTATTACCTTTATCTTTGGGTGTGATCCATCGACTCAATTGAATTTGAAGTTGACGATAAAGTTGAGGAGTTGGCATGAGTGTGCTTTGAGTTGGAGAACTGAAGCACCCCATTGAAGGTTCCTCTAGATCGCCTTTGACAGATTTGAATATTCCCTGCGGGCAGGGTGTTTACGGCTTTTCTGAAGCACCAAGCTCTGTGACTAAATTTGGATAATTGTCGTTGAAGTTCCATCGCTATTTCCCCTGCTTTTGTACCTGTCCAGTAGAGAAATCATGAAAATATATACTTATCAAATCAGCCTATGTAATTGATATTTCGCAAATGCCTCCATTCGTTGCTCAGCAGACTACTCTAATCAGCCTTGCCAATGCCCCTCTGGTGCATCAGCTCTATCCTTTGCTAGGTATGACTTTCATCCCATGAGTCTGTTCAAAATCCTCGAACCGACTGCAGTCAGGCTGTGAAGAGTTCGTATATATATATATGAAGAGAAAAATTTTCAAGCTATCACGACATTCTAGATGTTATTGAATCCACGATCCTTAGCGCAAAGTTGAGGTGCTACCCATCTAGGCATCTTAAAAACGTAAATATTGCCACAGTATTTGACATTATTTAAGAAAAAGACTAACTTAATATCATCAACCTAGTCCAAAAATAAATTTTGTGTGGTCTGAGTAACTGGTCAAGAATCCATCAAAATCAGCTACAACGGGCTAAATAGATTTTCTGTGCTCCTAATTTGCATCTTTGGTGAAAAGAGTAACAACAGTGACAAGATCTAAACGTTAAAAGGAGTATTTTAGATTAACGCCACTAAAATAAGCTGAGAAGACTGATAGCTATGGGTTACAGCTTCTTCTTCCATGTTCAATCAATCATTAGCAATCTCTTGGCAACGACAGAATAAATCTATCAGGGCAGAAGATGGCATGGATTAAAGCAAAAATACAAGATCTTAAATAATGCAAATAAAATTGCAAAAATGCTTGGAACCCTCATTTGGGGGCACTTATAAAGAATTTGGCGATCCTTAATTCAGTGGCATTGGTATTCAAGATGGCTTCTTCGGTCGCAGTAACTTAGCTAGTTCAATGATTAGTTATACTTATAGCGGCATTCTTGAAGAAGGCTAGGGGGAGAGCTTAAAAGCAGTATTCAAGATGGCTTCTTCGGTCGCAGTAACTTAGCTAGTTCAATGATTAGTTA
>JAKRSB010000070.1 GCA_022402525.1 Thermosynechococcaceae cyanobacterium MS004 | reverse complement strand
ATTCCTTTTTTGAACAAACTATTCTCTCTTTTCCCCGTCAATCCGACAAACCAGTACCGACTCTCACGCTCCATCAGATTTAGCCCACCTTCCGCTGTTCGGGGAGGGCAGCAGAGAATTAAAATGTAGCTAAATCGGTGCTAGAAAGCGAAGAGGTTTCAATCACTTCAGGAATAAGGGTAGAGAATCTAGACCATCTGGGGATTGCCGCAGGATTGATAGATGAAATAGGGATCGTAGAGCTACTGAACGAACGTCTAGGGATAGACCCCAGAGAAAAAGTGAGTACAGGCGTCGTCATCAAATCGATGCTATTGAATGGATTAGGCTTTGTGTCAGCCCCGCTGTATTTATTTGAGGAATTCTTCAAAGGCAAAGCGACCGAGCAGTTATTAGGCACGGGGATAAAGGCCGAACACTTGAACGATGACCGCTTAGGCAAGGCGCTGGATGAACTTTACGCCACAGGATTGAGTGACTTATTTTTAAGCGTCAGCCTTCAAGCCGCGCAACGATTCGAGGTAAAAATTGAGACAGCTCATCTGGATTCGACTTCGTTTCATGTCGATGGAGAATATGAAGATACAGCCGAGACCCTAGAGCCTGAGGCCGTTAAAATCACTTACAGATATTCCAGAGACCATCGACCAGACCTCAAGCAATTTGTGATGAACTTAATCTGTGTTGGGGACGGCGATATTCCGATAATAATGGAAATTGCCAGTGGCAACCAATCTGATAAAGCGAGATTTGCTGAACTATTGCAAGACTTTAAGGAGCAGTGGACTTTTGAAGGGCTATGCATCGCAGATGGCGCACTCTACAGCACAGATAACCTAAAAGCGATGACAGGACTGCAATGGCTCACAAGAGTTCCCTTGAGCATTAAGGAAGCATCCAGCCTCGTGAATAGCACAGTCGCGTTAACCGCCAGTGTCATCAAAGGCTACACGTTTGCAGAATCCAGCAGTGAATATGGGGGAGTGTCGCAACGCTGGATCCTCATCGAAAGTGAGCAACGGCGTAAATCAGACCTAAAACAGTTGGCCAAGAAAATTGAGCAGTGTCAGCAGAATGCTGCTCAAGACCTTCAGCGCTTATCCACCCAAGAATTTGCCTGCATCGCCGATGCCATGAGCGCTGCACAAAACTTGTCTAAAAAGATGAGTTGGCATCAACTGTGTGACATTCAGACAACGGAAGAACGACACTATGATAAAGCCGGAAAGCCTCGTAAAAACGATATTCCGAAGCGCATTAGCTATCGAGTTACAGCAACGATCGTCCCTATGGAGGGTGAGATTGAGGCACAACGGATTCGCTGTGGTCGATTTATTCTAGCGACGAATGTGCTCGACTCAAAACAGTTGAGTGCGGATGATACATTACGCGAATACAAGGCACAGCAAGGCGTTGAGCGTGGATTTCGCTTCCTCAAAGACCCGATGTTCTTTGCGTCAAGTGTTTTTCTCAAGTCCCCTAAGCGGGTTGCTGCTCTGGGTCTGATTATGGCGCTGTGTTTGCTGGTCTACAATTTGGGGCAGCGACAACTGCGACTGACTTTGGCTCAAGCAGCACAGACGATTCCTAACCAGTTAGGCAAGCCCAATGCCTCGCCTACACTTCGTTGGGTCTTTCAGTGTTTTATGGCGGTGCATCTTGTCGTGATTCAAGGGGTTACGCAGGTTGTTAATTTGACCGATGAGCGACACCATATCTTGCAGTTCTTTAGCAAGGCGTGTCAACGCTACTATCTCCTCTCTATGCCAGATTCCTAATTATTTCAACGCTCTCCAAACAGCGGAATGTGGGTTTAGCGTCCAGCCAGGACTTTATGAGAAGGGTGGTTTTAAACCACCGGGAGCATCTCACTTTTGCGATAAGTAGAAATACTTAGACAGTATTTTGTGACTGAGGAGATACCGAGAAATAGCCATTCAGGTAAGCACACCGATGTTTGAGAATCTGAGGTACATTCTTGGTTGCCCATTGCGCTCCCGATAGTTTAATTCGTCTCCCAATTTGTTTGATGCTTGACTCAACAGGCCCCGACCCAATGCAAACTCCTTCCTGCTGCAAATATTCATAGTTGGGAATACGGCATCTATGCTTTTCCAGATAAGCTACAAAGTTCAGGGCTTCGGAACTCTCACACATCCCATCATGGCCATCTCCCAATCCTACAAAGACTGCACCCAATTTCTGGCAAT
>JAKRSB010000069.1 GCA_022402525.1 Thermosynechococcaceae cyanobacterium MS004 | reverse complement strand
CAGGCACATGAATCGCGGTGTGCTCAACGCCTTACGGCATCAAAGGTTTCGGCACTCTAGTGAGATTTCAGACGCGATCGCATCGGGAAAGTGCTCAACGCCTTACGGCATCAAAGGTTTCGGCACCGTCCGAATCAGGAAGGCTCCCTATGCAGGTTGCGTGCTCAACGCCTTACGGCATCAAAGGTTTCGGCACCTGACCAAACCTGAGCTGGAAGCGCTGCAAGACATGTGCTCAACGCCTTACGGCATCAAAGGTTTCGGCACATGTATTTATCCAGCTCGTCCGAGGCGCTGCTGACTTGTGCTCAACGCCTTACGGCATCAAAGGTTTCGGCACAGCTTAGTATTCCCAAAATTGAAGGTTTGTACATGTGCTCAACGCCTTACGGCATCAAAGGTTTCGGCACCGCCTACAGCGCGATTGATTGCGGGCGTCCTGTACGTGCTCAACGCCTTACGGCATCAAAGGTTTCGGCACGAACTAAAACCAAGGATTTGTGGCCACGCTGTATGTGCTCAACGCCTTACGGCATCAAAGGTTTCGGCACTCAGGATGATACTCCGAAGCGTCAAGATGACGGTTGTGCTCAACGCCTTACGGCATCAAAGGTTTCGGCACGATTCAGATCATGGGCGAAGAGGAAGAACTGAAGGTGCTCAACGCCTTACGGCATCAAAGGTTTCGGCACGCCTTAGCAAGTCGTTCCTTAGACCAATCTTTTGCGTGCTCAACGCCTTACGGCATCAAAGGTTTCGGCACAGATTTCAGTCCTTGTTTCTACCCAAGAAATTCTATTGTGCTCAACGCCTTACGGCATCAAAGGTTTCGGCACATTCCGCATCACTCAGATTGCCTTTGGCGATGATGGTGCTCAACGCCTTACGGCATCAAAGGTTTCGGCACAAAACGGCAGCGGGGGGAAAGAACCGCTCTTGAGCGTGCTCAACGCCTTACGGCATCAAAGGTTTCGGCACGCAAGTATCAATCTGCCGACAGATCGGGCATTCCGAGTGCTCAACGCCTTACGGCATCAAAGGTTTCGGCACTAGTTCGCTGGTCAGGTCGGCTGTGGCCTGCCTCTCGTGCTCAACGCCTTACGGCATCAAAGGTTTCGGCACGTTTCAGACTTTAATGTTCTAGTGTAGTCATCCAATGCGTGCTCAACGCCTTACGGCATCAAAGGTTTCGGCACTCATAGGTTGCGACAAAAGGCTTCGATGGCGGAAGTGCTCAACGCCTTACGGCATCAAAGGTTTCGGCACCATGAGCGCTGATAGCTCCATTCTCTGAGTCGAAGTGCTCAACGCCTTACGGCATCAAAGGTTTCGGCACAAGCAGCAATCAAAGTAAGGCTCTCAGCAGTCGTGTGCTCAACGCCTTACGGCATCAAAGGTTTCGGCACTAAGGCCTCTTGACCTTAACTCACTCTGAGCAGTTGGTGCTCAACGCCTTACGGCATCAAAGGTTTCGGCACGGGAGTAATGGCATGTTTTTTTCAACAGTACGTAGTGCTCAACGCCTTACGGCATCAAAGGTTTCGGCACGGCAGTCGCTAGAACCCTTGTGGGGTAAAGCTTCAGAACCAGCTTTGCAGGCAGGGTAGAGAAAACCCTTATGCAACGTCAAAAAAGGAATAAAGTTGCCTGAAACATTATCCTGAAACATATGTGCCATAACTATTTTAACATTTTGCAAGCACCTTTCTAGCCCTACAAAAGCTAAAATCGCTTACACCATAAGGCTTACAGCCCACTAATGCTAGCCCAGGCTGCTCACAACCAGCCCACCATGCGCGACCAGCCGTCAGAGAATCCGGAAAGACTCCAGTTCTGTCGGCCACGTTTCAGGACGGTTGCAAGCAACCACCCTCTGCACACAGCGATCGCACAGCCCAGCAATCAACAAACTATCCTCCTGAGTCAGAAGTTTTTCTAACTCCCATCGCAATCGTTCCCGTTCCCGTTGAGATAGCACACACCTAAAAATTGAGAGCTGTAACGACTCGCCATAACCCTGTAAGAGCTTATAGACTTTGCGCCACCGCTTTGGATCGCGGATATCGTAGCAAATCAGATACCAATGCTTTGCCTGAGCCATATTTTTCACCTAGCGCACAACCAGCTTTGCAAACAACCCACCTTCCCCCATCCATTCCTTTTCTAGTAACCGTACCTCTAGCTCAAATAGTCTTCGGTACGACATTGAGTAGCCCAAAATCGGATGCTTCCAACTTTCATCCTTACGGCGCTCATATAGCTGAATAAATTTACGACTCCCGTTCTTGCTCAGCCATACCTGTGGTCCCCTCACATCAAAATCCTCATTCACATCCCACTGACTGCGGTTAATAGAAGCCACAATCGTCATATCTACCAACGCCACCCTAAAAATCTCCATTAAATCTAGCGCCAGTGGCGATGCCTGAGTCCTCGGCTGATGGTAAAACCCCAAAGCAGGCTCTAACCCTACCGTCAAAATGGCATTCATTACATCCTTGAGGAGCAATGCATAGCCAAACCCCAGCAGCGCGTTAAACCGATCCTTGGGTGGACGACGATTACGCTCATTAAAATGCAGCAGCTCCGGCACATCTTTAGAAACTAGATGAGATAACGCCCCAAAATAAATTGCTGCCAACTTCCCCTCTACCCCCAGCAGTGAAGGTAGAGTATCCGCATACTTCACCTGCTTCATGAGCGCCTGCATTTGAGCGATCGCCTCTGTCAGTTCCTCACAGCGATTGCCCCGCTGCCCCCGCATCAAAAACTTACGCTGACTCTGCCCCCGACACTGCACCAACTGCTTTGCGAGCGTCAGACAAAATGCCGGATTGTCCAAAGCCCCATACTGCCGAATGCGGCGTTGAATGCTGCCCTGGCGCTGATCAAAACTGCCAATGTAGCGCCCACCCCCAGACACCAGATGCACCCCTACTTCATATTCCTGACAGAAATACAGCGCCTGGGTTGAAATCTGGGAATAGCTGTGTAGCACCACCTGAGAAACCTGCCGAATCGCCATTTTTTCCACAGGCTTACCCTTGCGTGTTACCTTGAGCTGATCGCCTGATCTGCCCACGCAGGTTCCTGGCTCCAGGATATGTAGCACCTCCCGCTCATCGTCTGCTGGAAATAGCCGAATTGGCTGCCACTCGCGATCGTGAGCCAGCCGCGCCTCCTCCGGCAAACAAACCGAAGCCAAAGAGCACCGCGCACAAAGGCGTTCGTTTTCTGTCACCGGAGGCCGGAAATTGGAAGTTCTTAGCTCCCTAGCGCGGGCAATTGCATCCTGTACTGCCTGTCGCCCTGCTTCATCTAGGGGCACATGCACCAACACATTGTCGGCATGGTAGCGAATGCGGCCTTCCGTGATTTGAATATCCAGCGCACATTCCAGCAGACAGGCATAGGCAAGAATTTGGAGGCGATCGCTTTCCCAGGCTTGAGGCTGATTCTGCTCGTCTCGGTGGCAGCGTCCTCGCTTATGCTCGTAGGGGATCGTTTGTCCATCGCGATTACGGAGGGCATCTACGCGACCGCGTAAGCCGAGTTCAGCGCTTTCTAGAAAGAGTTCTTCCCAGTCTTCATCTTCTTGTTTTTCTAGCTCCGCATGGAGCCTACGCCCCGCAAAAACAGCAGCGTCTTGAGTGTAGAGTTCTTCAACTTCTTCGAGGTAAAAGAGCCGTGGACAGTAGGCCAAGGCATGGAGCGCGGAAACCCGAATGGTGTCGGGGGTTTTAGCGGGAACTTGCAGCATTGTTGTCATAAGTTGGCGCTCAGATTGACTTCTGCACCAATCTGGCTTAGGTACCCTGCAAAAACGCTTCCGGGTTCAAAAAGTCTTCAGACTTAGATCGGTCGATTCTGACGAGCGTGGTAGACCCTTAGTATTAAGATTGTTTCGCCATCAATGTAGTAATGCAAAACGTACCCATATTTTCCAAATGGGATAATCCTGATTGACTGACAAAACTTTTCGCTTGGCGGTTGAAACCGCAGCTACAAGAACGAAATCCGCCTTCGCGGATTGCTGAAACCCTGGATGCATTTAGTCTGCGTAGGCAGACTTTGTTCCTGTAGGCGCGAATTCATTCGCTGGCTCCAATAACGAATTCATAAGGGTTTCAGAACTTTTGTCAGTCAACCAGGGGATAATCAGTTTCCGGCGATCGCTCCCGTCGGTAAGAAGCGTTCCGCGATTGGGATTTTGGGCAAGGCTAAAACCCGCATCTCGAATCGATTGGGCTACACGTCCAGCGGCTTCTGGATTTTTGAGTTTTAGAAATTCAAAATGTTCGGTTAGGTCAAGCAGTGCCTCGGGCAACCAAATCAATTCGGACATGGCTGTTCGCGATCTGTCCCAACACTAGAAAGCCATTCAGAAAACCGTTCGTGGGGAATGCCATTTCCTGTCTCACGATAATTTTGCAGGCGTTGAAGGTCTTCTTCTCTGGTTGCTTCTGCGGTATTAAAAGCGAAGCCTGCTTGGTGAAGGTTTTCCCAGTCAGATTCGGTATAGTCGATGTCTACGGGGCTATGAGCGGCAAGGATTTTTTCGAGGGTGGGAAGGGTTACGTCAGATTGGTTAATCCATTCTGAAACAGCAGATTTTAGTGCCTGTAAGTCTTTATAGGCATCTAGTTGAAGGGTTATTTGCTGGCGAATATCAGACATCGGAATCACCTGACCTCTGTATTGAGACTAAACCAATTTTTAACAATGCGCAATTGCTTGCCGAAGGAGGGGTGAAATGCGATCGCCGTTTGCTGGGGGAATGGTAGGGCGATAGTTGAGAATTTAAGATAAATTCTCAATCTGATTGAGTAAGTCATCTAGTCTAGAAGAAACGACATCCCAGATCACTTCAAAATCAAGTTGGTCGTATTCATGCACAATGACATCGCGCATTCCAGCCATTTCTCTCCAAGGCATTTCAGGGTACAGCATACGAAATTCAGGAGAAATACGTTTTGTCGCTTCACCAATGATAGTAATTTGGTAAAGAATGGCTGAGAGCTTTTCGTCATTTTCTTCTAATCCTGAGCGGCTGATACCATCAGCATATTTTTTAATGCGTTGGGCTGCATTTTTTATGTCAATCAGAGATTCTAGGTCACGCGACATAAATGGTTTGAGCTGATTCAAGGATATTTTTTTTGCGTAGCCAGTTGTCACTTCTTTCGATAGCACTTTTGACGATAAGGTCAACTTTACGTCCAAAAAGTTCTTGAAATTCATCCTGAATTTGTAGGGTTTCGGTAAGACCTCGTTTTACATCAGGATCAAATGTGACTAGCAGATCAATATCGCTATCAGAATGAAAGTCATCTCGAAGGACGGAGCCAAAAAGGGAAAGTTCTTTAATTTTCCAGCGCTTACAGGTGTTTTCAATATCAGCAAGAGGGAGGTCAATACTTTGAGAATCCATAAGTTTTAAGGTGTGAAATATTACTAAATTTTGAATCGAAATTGGTTGAGGTGATTGCCCTTCGGTGAGGGAATGATGGGGGATTAGTCCATCATAGAATTCTGATGAAGCACGAGGTGTTATCAAGTTTGATGTAGAGAACGAGCAAAATCGAGTACTTTTTGTTGTCGATCTTCCGGTAAATAATTAACAATAGCGGTGACTTTTTCTGGGATGGGTAGCCAACACTTTGTTTGCGATCGCCAGACTACTACAAATTGCTCTGAGGAAAGGGTACACAGCGCATTAGTCTCCCCAGAGTTGTTAGAGAACTCAACTTCGTAGCGATTATTGCCATGATTTTCAACGATTGCGCCTTGCATTCCGGGCATAAGTTCAAGATCGGGGATATGAACTAATAACTCAATCACATCAAATAGTTCTGGCTTTATCATGACTGTCTGCGGACATAAAGGGTTACTAATCTGGCTATACTGGTCTCTGGCGAACGATCCAGCCTGTGCGAACGGTTTCTTGTTGCCCCTCTTCTATTCCAATGATAACTAAATCCACTTGGTACCGATCGCCATGCTCGTCTGACCGCTGAAAAGTGGCTTCGGCTTCTGGGGCTTTTGTCTGAATTTGCTGAAGCAATTGTGCATGATTTGCTTGAGTGAAGCCCAGATGTTGTTGAAACATAAATGCTTTGTCTAAACCTACGGGGTTATCTGGATTCAGCGCATACTCGGTGAGTTTGCGCGGGTCGATTTGGATCTGAGCCGCAATGTCTTTAAGTTTCATCGATAAAAGGTAATGAGAAAAGGGTGATCGCCCTTTGGTGCGAGAAGAGGGGGGCGATCGCACATTCAATCTTTTCCTTTGTTACGCTTAGCGCGAGTAGATTTTGCAGGTTCAGGAACCGTTGGAGCTGAAATTTTTACCCAACAGTCATCGCTGAATCCACCCTCACTCCAACTGAATCGTTGAAAGGTTCCTTGAGTTGTTTCACGATTGATCCAAACAGGTAAGCCAATCAAGCCGCGATTATCTTTCATGAGCCAGCGAATTGCACCATCTGTCTCTCGGTATGCCCGAACACCATTTACCATTGCCCAAGATTCCCCTAAGCTTAAGCCCCCAAATCTCGTGATTTGGGATGGAGTGGAAAGCGCGATCGCAATCCGTTCTTCCAATTTCACTGTGGTAACTTCTTCACTAGAGCTTACATCAATCGCAATCTGAATATCTGTGAGTAGTTCATGGTGATTTGGCTTTGAGAACTGGCTGCTGGGATAAGTGCCCAAGTGGTTTTTGCTAAATTTATGATGGCGTTGCTTACGCACAATTCTAGAAATTGGTGGGTCGTCTCCGATAATGCCGATCGCTAGTTTCACCCCTAAATGGGCTTGCATATCCGCTTCTCCAGTAAGCGATAACAATAAGCCATAAACAGTGGAGGGTGGCGGATAACGATAGGTTTCCTTAAAATCTCTGGCAAAACTTCGTGGAAAGCTTGTACAGGGGCAATCGAGATAGAGCAACATTAGGCTGCTACTCCTGCACTAAGAGACTGTTTAGCAAGGGTAATCGCTTCTTTAATCCCACGAAGAACTTTTACGCCTAGTTTTTCAAGCTCTTTCCCATAGGGAGTATCAACAATTTCACCCGCCACAATTAGTTCGCTGGCTTTTATATCGCCAACTTCCACCAACCGTAGTAGACGCGCACACCCGACACTATCACCAACCCGCTTGAAACAGTCCATGATCCACGGGCTAGGGTCTTCTGTAATGCGGATGACGATTGACTCAGGGCGAAAATCGTATAGGAACCGAGAATGATTGCCGCCAACGTGACGCACAGCAGAAATGGCCTCTAAAGCTAAGATTGCGCGATCAGGGTCTTTGAGGCTTTCTGGAGTGAGGGCAACAGTGTACTGATACGCTGTGCAATGGACTTCAGTGCTGTGGATTGAGGTTTTACCTTTTTCGCCACCTTTAGAGCCGAATGCAATATCGCCCCAGTAAGGATCTAAGCTAATGGCGCGGCTGACTTCAAGAGCACCTCGCCGTTTTGTTGTGGCATCTTCGTTATCTTTGCCTTTCTTGGCATCCATATAGCCAAATAAATCATCATCAATATATTCTTTAGCACTGAACCGTTCATTTTTAAGGGTATATCGGTCTGTATCAGGGTTAAAAGTTCGGTTGGTTGCTTGTTCATCAGTGTTTTGGAAGAACTCTCGTAGTCCCCAACGAATGGCTTCAGCGCTAACAGTTGTATATTGCTCACTACCGCGAGTGATCTTTTGTAAGGTAGACAATGTGCTGCCGTCTCCTTCGCCTCGGTTGTTTGCAGCAATGGCAGTAGGAGTGACAACAGTGACAAATAAGTGTTGAGACATTATAATTTCTCCGAATTAATAGATGGGGTAAATTAAAGAACGTTAGCAGTTTCTGTGATCGCTTCCTGTTCGATGACATTTTCTTCTTCTTTAGATTTGCCTTTGTAGGTTGCGATTGCTAGTAGGGTCAAATCCCTTGCTTTCCGCCAGTTTTTCTCCTGATGCAGCCAGGAAGAAATCTGTAAGCCTACGCCTCGTGCTGCACCACCACGAAAATCACTCATGAACTTTACTAAAGCTGTAGCAAATTGCTGTTGAGTGCCCGGACGCTGGAATCGATAGATTACTTTATCAGTAACTTGTCTATAATCTAGTGGTCGTCCTTGGCTTTTTGCATGAATGATCTGCTCCCTTAGGTAAGCACTAAAAGCACCCTGTACTGCATTAAAAAAAACTTGTTCATCTTCATTTAAATGTTCAGTCATTACAACTAATCCTCTCCAATCTTCTGGATAAATAGCAGTTGATTTACGAAACTCAAAAAAACCGTTATACCAAACTTTATTAGAAATCAAGTTATCACTAATCCAAGCCAAGGTTTTTGATTCTGCCAACCAAGAACCATTTCCATCCTGCTTGAGTTTGACTCTAGGCGGCAGCAGTCGAGATGCCACTTCATACAAACCTAAAACCTGTTCGTTCACCTGAACTCGATGCACTGCCTGCTTTAGGTAGGACTGGTTGCCATCCCAAGGTTGCTTACCTAGTTGGTAGACTTCGCAGTAGTCAATCCGAAATTGTTGAGAATCTTCAAGCAACTTTTCTTGCAGCAGAAAATGTAAGCCAGATTCCCCAGCACTACTAGAGCGAAAACTCCGATAAGTTCGTCCGGGCATTTTTCGTCGCAGGTTTACCCATTCCTTCAGATTACGGACTTCAGGGATCACTGCGGCTGATCCATACCCTGGTAATTGGTAATAGCCACAGGCAAGGGGCAGAAACAGCAGCGCTAAAAATCCTTTAGGTGATTCTACATAAGCACCGTTGATAAAACATTCCACTAAACCAGGTAAATGATGTCCTTTAAGGGGAATCTCTGATTTAAATGTACCTTTACTATTGAAAGCCTCTTTGAAGTCACGAGTATAGTAGCAATCAATAACAGGGCGATAATCAATCTGAATTTCAGGTTTATCGTCTTCGACGAGAAATCTGAGAGGTACAGGTTGCTTTTCTCGATTGCGTTGTTTACTATGCTGCAAAAACGTGGACATCACGCCTTCTGTAAAGATGTAACATCCCTGCCGATCAAGTTTGAGTGCAGGCACTTCTAAATAACCTTTGTCAGAGTAGTAGGTTTGTTGCAGCAGCCATTTAACTACCTCAAAATCGTTTCCTTCCCAAGTCAACTTCACTGAATCCTCCATCACCTCCCACTGTAAAGGAGCATTGGTTGGAGCAATTATAGATAACGCCAATGCCAACCCTGCAATTCCTGCTCGATGGGGCAGCAGCGTGTTTGGGTCAAAAATAGAAAGTATAAATTTGGTCATTTGGCATCTCATCTTTCACTAGAATAAGTACATAAAATAATTATCTGTATAGGGAAATGTTGGGAAATATCCCCGAAAACAGGAGGCGCAAAATTTTAATCCAACGGTTCACCAAACTCTAGGTAACGAGTAACCCGATATTGCAAAAACTGGTGCTCTTCCTCAATCGAAAACAGTTTTTGAACGTTCCCATCAATCCAATCGAGACGTTCCCAAAACTCCCGAAATCGTTCTCGGCAGATAGGACACCTCTCCACGAACTGATAGGCTTCTTGCCCAATTTCGAGGAGTTCTCGTTTGATCTCCAGCAAACTATCTCGATTGCCCATAGCAGAACCCCCAGAGCGACAAATAGCGTACTCCAGGATTTTAGCACTTTTTTTGATGAGGTAGGTTGCACCCTAAAACTGCAAATCGCCTTGAGGCATCAGAGGTATAGGAACCCAGCACAAAATCTAGATTCCAGGGTGCAACCTACCTGTGCCCAACGCCTTCTGGCATCAAGGCTATGCACAAATTCATCATACCTTCCTCCTTTCCAACTCATAAGCCCCAATCTCCGACGAGTAGCCCCAATTTGTTGCCGGAGCTAACGGATATCGCCGACACTTTTTCCATCCCTTGGTCTGTTTGCTATTTACCACCAATGGCACTGTATAGCGCGGCAATAGCTTCACAGGCAATTTCTCCACTGTTTTTATATCCTGCTCCATCAGCACTGTAGTCGTTACGCCAGCTTTCCTTAGCGATGTAGGATATGTACGCCACTCACCATCAAGCCATACTGAATCGAGATCAGGATTGCCTTCATTTGGAAGGTTTTCTAGCCATGTTGCTAAATCTCTCTGACAGACATCACCTGCAAATGTTTGAACTAAAGCTAATCCATTCTTTTTTTGATTTTCACTGTATGGTTTGTCGTCTTTAGGGTCAGGATAAAACAGAGCATCAAGAGCATGACCACAATAGTTATGACGGTTTAGCCGCCCCAATCGTTGAATCAATCCAGCCGGATCTGCAATTTGGGATACCAGTAACGTGGCTGACAAGTCTAGCGACATCTCGGCGACCTGGGTAGCGATCGCCATAACTGCCCCTTCTGCCTTAAATCGATCCACCACCGCCCGATGGTGATCAACGCGATCTCTATATTTGTAACGACTGTGATACAACAAAGGGCTTAAGCCATATTGTTGTGCTTTGTTGTAAACGGCGATTGCTGTATTGACTTGATTGCACACCCATAAAATCTTGCCACCTTGTTTAAATTCAGTCTTCACGCGCTCCCAGTCAGGTGCGTCAGCAAAGTGAAATCGATAACGTGGTTGGGTTTCAAGCTCCTCTGGCCCCTTAATGATCTCAACTGATTCACCCACAGCAGTTTTAATTGCTTTGATCTGCCACGGCAGAAATGACGCAGACATCAGCAAAATGGGTGCTTTCATAACTTCAAGAAATCGCAGCAATGCTCCAAATAGTTTTTCGTCATAGCAATGCAATTCATCAAAGACGAAAGCCGCTTGGGCAATCGCTGGAAAACAGTACATCGGACGACGATTGCATTGCAGCAACCCCAACACAGTATCTACTGTGCAAACACTAACTTTAGTGCTCCACGCCTTGAAAGACTCTAACTTCGTCTCAATATCATCCTCATCCCCCGTTGATTGTAGGTCTAGATGTTCCAGATCGACAGCGGCACGACTATGTAATAAAGTCGAATCCACTTTATCGTGGGCATAGTCGAGAAACCCTTCTGTACTCGTACCTGTTGTGGGATAGCAGAAAAACAGCTTACGCCCTACAGCGTGATGTTTTGCCCAGTTATAGGCTCCCAGTGTTTTACCTGTGCCACAGCCTGCTCGTGCTAGCGTCACCCGTGAAGAAGCGTTGCCGAGTTTTTCCTGGAAAGGACGCAATTGATCGCCCCTTAATCGTTCATTGACGACATGCTGTAATTCTTGTTCTGTTAGCGTGTAGTCAATTTGCGTTTTTATCCATGGTCGGATGGATATACCTTGTGCGGGTAAAGCTGAACCGCTGGTATCTCCAGCCACAAGTAAAGCTTTGACGACGGCAGTCAAAACAGGATCGGCGTTCCAATCCATAAACTGATGCAAAAGAGTTTGCCTGCGCTGTCTAATGTCTGCAATAGTCCAGGTTGTCGGTAAACCTTTGGGCAAGTCAGCATCGAGTCCACAAGCTTTTTGCCCATATCGCAATAATCCAGTGAAGTGCCTGTGGTTTGTGTATAGCAGGATGCGATCACCCCTTGTCCAAGCATCTACTCCAGATTGTCGAATTTCACCTACCTCTTCCGTTGGTTTGCCACTTTCACCACCAAGTTTTAGATGATGACCGCCTGCTGCTGCGATGGCAATCATGAGATCGCCATCGCCTGTAGTTAACCAATCCCGTAGTTCCCATGCCAGCAATAGTGAGAGAGCCTCATGCCGAATCAATTGCGGATGCTCCGTAGGATTCTTCAGCTTACGAACCACTGCCTGAAAATGGTCATTTGCTTTACCTAAATCATGCAGAAAAGCTGCTAAACGAGCTGTTGCATGTAGGTTTTTACGGTTCTGATTGAGTCCAAATTGCTCGATTAATCCATCGCCTAATTCATCGATCAAGGTAGTTACAGCGCCAACCACAGAAGCGGTATGCCCAGTTATTGTGTAGGCTCCTTTCCAAGGTTTCTCCATTGACTTTGCCAATATCAACTTTGGACGCAAAGCTTGATTGTTAGCTGGCATACTCTTCCTCCTTGTACGGATAAAACCAACCACACCCAAAATGCTGCCGTCCTCCAAGGCCATGCCATTGCAGTTTTAGCGAATCTTCCTCACTCAGTCCTTCTACAACAACGCTATAGCCAATAATTTTCTTCTCTCTTACCCGCAGTGTTCGACGAGCCAAGCTTCCATCATCATTACTAGGAATAAATGTGGCGCTTCCTTTAATTTCTAGGCGTTCTATACCCTTCTTGCACGACTCTAAGAAATAGTGTGGCAGTTCTGGATGATCGACACTTTCCAATTTGAACGTCACCATCCTTGCTTTCAAAATCTCAGAAGACCGAGGCAAAGTTAAACGTGGGCGCGTCAAACGAATCTTGTGACCCCGAATATTGAGTTCTTGGTTTTGCAGAAGTCGATACCAAGTCTGAACTTGCTCGGCTGGACATCGTAACCGAAACCGCGATCGCTGATGCAAATAAATCTTGCCTTCTCGATTTGGCACACCAGAAACGCTACACAGCTTCACTTCTGCCGGAATATCCTGTGGCTCAACCTCAGCCTTCTGTAAGATATGCTTTACCGCTGAATACAGAGCATAGCCATGATCTGCGGGTAAGGTTTTAGTCGTTCCACCAAGAGCAAATTGAATTTCTAAGAAGTTCATTAATTTCGTGTGCCCTTTGCGTAGTGTTTTTTCATTTCCTTAGCCTCCTCACGCACCATCTCCACCAACTCCAGTGGCCCCAGTGCGATCGCCCCCTTCCCATAAAACAGAACCCAACGCTTCAGCTCATTCAACCCCCGTACCGTCATCCGCAAAATCAACGCCCCATCCTCCCCTTCCTCAATCAACTGCGTTGGATGCCAGCGTCGCTCTCGAATATAAGGAGCCGTCTGCGCGTCAAACCAAATCGCCACCTCATGAGCCTGCTCCCCCACCTCATGCTGAAATACATCCTCAAAATGTTTTTGCCGATCAAACGATGGGTCAACCTCAAAGCGCTCCTTTAAGAGCTGAATGGAGCGCACCCGATCCACCCGAAACCACAAAATAGCCTGCCGCCGATGGCAATAGCCCGTTACATAAGGATTGTTCCGCGTAAAGTGCAGCACATAAGGGTCAAGCTTGCGTTCCGTCTCCTCATTGCGCCCCGCTGTGTAGTAGCGCATCAAAACCCGCTGCTTCAGTTGACAGGCCGTTTCCAATACCTGCCACACCTCAGGGTCTAGATCTAGCTGCGCCCCCACTCGAAACAACACATTCTCCTGGGCTAACTGCTGCAAATCCACCCAGCTTTGCTCTGGCAATCGTTCCGCCAATCGGGCGATCGCCCCCCTCAACTCCTCCGCATAGGCAGACCCTGCATAGCTCTCTAACATGCGCGCCCCTAACGTCAGCGCAAATAGCTCCCCTTGGCTTAGCGTAATGCTCGGCAATCGCCACTCTGGGTCAGTGTAGTGATACCCCTTCGCCTTTTTGTAAAGCAGAGGCGCGTTTAGGCGATCACGCAGAAACGCTAAGTCATTTCGCACCGTGCGATCGCTTCTCTCTACAGCCTTTGCTAGGCTGTCCACGGTATGCCGTTGGTTTGAGCGGATGAGAGAATCAAGCTGAAGTAGTCTTTCTAAATGTCTTGACATGTGTGCTTCCTTGAATCTCCTCCAGATTAATCATTCAACCCTGCAAAAAAGTTACCGAGTTGAAATTATTTCAGAGAATTTTGGAAACTCTATTTATAAGTGAAAACGCTATTGGCTTTGCTTTTATCAGTTGGTTGCACTTTGCCAGCAGAGTAAAAATAGTGGAGCTTGCCTGGGTAATTTGAACCTTTGAAGATCACATGCTGGTCACGATGAAAAGCTTTTAGCTGATACATTTTGAGATTTCAAGTATGAATGCATGAATTTTCATTTTTATCTTATGCAGATATAACCGTGAAATTACTGAACTTTGAGGCTTGATAGAGACTCTTGATGGCTTACTTTACAGGAATTGGCATTTCTCTATCGACCTAGGGCACGTTAACTATGAGGCAATGTATGCATCCACCCTTCTTTAGACCGAATAAATTCCCTGATATCCTAGCTGCTCCAACTCAAGCCCCTCTCCAGCAAGCCCCCCCGCTTCCGCCTAACCATAGCCCTGCGATCGCCCCAGCCCCCCAACCGCACCCAAGCCCTCGCACACCTCTGCCAGCATGAGCAGTACGATCGCTCAATACCGCAAGCGATCGCCCAACTTGGGCTAAGCAATGGAGAAGGCGATCGCGCTTAGGTCCAGCGACCTAGAAGCAAGCGCAGCTATCGGCATGAGGGCTTCCGCTTAAATGATCGCTAATCGAAAGCCTTGGTCTTGGCGATCGCCCTTCTTCCGCCCCAACTCAAGCCTCTCTACAGCAAGCGATCGCCCAGCCTCAGCAAACATCCGCCCCAGCCCACGCAAGTCTGCCGCCTAGCTCTTAGTGAGTGTCTTTAGCCAGCACTGGAACTGCTGCCGTAACTACTATCACTATTTTGTCCAGATCGTCGAGACAGAAGCAGCGCAGCATAGAGGAAAAGGAAAAATCTTTCTAAACCGCTTTCGAGAAGCGATGGTGAGTACGATAGAGAAGAGGCTCCAGCAGCAGTTTAAGGAAAATACCAAAACAGCTCACGAAGCCACAACCTCAAGAACAGCATTGAGTCTTGCCAGTGAATACAAAATCGAGCTAGAAGCTTATGTGAAACTGGTTTATCCGCGAGTAAAATCTGGAAGGCGGAGTGCCAGTTGGGCAGATACCAAAGCAACGCAAGCAGGCAAGAGCGCAGTCTCTCATGCATCCATTGCCAAGCATATTGTGCCAGCGAGTCGAAGACTGAAAAGGGATAGCAGATGACATCAGCCCAGACGACGGAGAAGCCTAAGTTTCAAATTTGGGTAGATGCAGATGCTTGCCCAAACCCAATGAAGGAAATTCTATATCGAGTTGCAAAGCGGTTAGGGATTCAGACAACCTTTGTGGCGAACCAAGAGCTACAAATCTCAGCCTCACCGCACATCAAAGCAGTGCAGGTAGGCTCAGGACTGAATATTGCCGATGAGTACATTGTTGCGCAACTAGAACCAGGAGATTTGGTGATCACGGCAGATATTCCACTGGCTGCGGAGGCGATCGCCAAAGGAGGGTATGCCCTGAATCCAAGAGGGGAATTTTACAATGAGGGGAATATCCGAGAGCGCTTGTCGATGCGGAACTTTATGGAAGAGCTAAGGAACGGAGGCGTAGAGACGGGTGGGCCCCCAGCACTAAGTCAACGTGACCGACAGGCTTTTGCTAATGCGCTAGACCGATTCCTCGCGAGACGTTAAGGACTAAGTTGGATTAATAATTGGATTAATAATTAGTCTTTGGATTGTGTGTTCGATACTATTGGCACGACTGGCGGCTCGTAGCAGAACCATAAATAAGGTCTTGAGGCTACAGGTT
>JAKRSB010000068.1 GCA_022402525.1 Thermosynechococcaceae cyanobacterium MS004 | reverse complement strand
TCTTTAGTGTTCATGGGTTGTTTACTAGCTCAACAAAATTAGTTCAACGAAGTTAGCTCAACAAAGTTGGCTTAACAAAACTCTAATCTACTTAATGATCCGCAATTATTTCCTCATCCCTTAGACAGAGATGGAATTTCGTGAAAAAGGTTCCTTACCCCAGGGGTGCCCAGCTTGGCTGCGGTGGGTGGAGTCCTGTGACAGCACAAACACTTGGGCGATGGGTCATCCTGCACAGCTTCAGCATGGAGATGTGGTCTTTACGCGCCAGCAAACCGCTGGACGGGGTCAGCAGGGAAGGGTGTGGTATGCGCCATCGGGGGTGATTACCGCAAGCTTTGTTCTAGATAAGATTCCGCGCGATCGCCTCTCAGGGCTAAGCCTAGCTGCTGGACTGGCCGTGGTGTATGCGATCGAAGATTTGGTGCCGAGCCTTGCCGAAATGCTGCAAATCAAGTGGCCCAATGATGTATTGATTGATGGGCGCAAGGTTGCGGGGGTGCTGTGTGAAGCGGTATTGGCTCAGGGGCGATCAGCTATCTGCGCTAGTCGGGCAAATTCTTTAGACCCAGAGATGTATCGCGTGATTGTGGGCGTTGGGCTGAATCGACAGGCTGACTTTACAAGGATTGAGTTTTTGCAGGAGGGTCGCCAGAAAGAGCAGATTCAGGGTCTATCTGCCCAAAGAACCCAGCCTATCAGTTTGCATGAGGTTGCGCCGAATCCGCCAGAAGATCTGCTGCTGCTTACTCAGTTGCGGCAATATCTGCTTCAGACGGCTAGCCTTTTGACTTGGGGAGGTGGTTCGGAGAAGACTACTGGTCTAGAACGGCTACTGCCTGCCTTGCGCGATCGCGATTTTCTGCTGGGGCGTGCCATTACGCTTAACTTAGATTCGGAGGCGATTTCTGGACAAGCTGCTGGAATCAATGAATTGGGTCAACTTTTAGTGCACTTAGGGGACGGTCAGACCTGTGGGTTTAGCACGGGTCGGGTTGAATGGTAGTCATAATCCCCAGATAGCCTAATCCCCAGATAGCCTAATCCCCAGATAGCCTGATTTAGAATGGGGAAACACCCTGTCTAAAGGCAGGAAAGAATAAAACCCCTACCCAACGCAACCAATGCTCTAGTCTTGCGATCGCCCTCTTTAGCCTCGCCCTCAATCACTTCAGCGGTCTTTGTTTGCTGGGGTGAGATAGAAGTAGGGCGATCGCTCAGGGTCAACTTGATCTGAAAGCATTTTGACCTAGAACTCCGCAGAGAAGCTATATTCAAAACATTGGTTTTTACTGGGAACCATCCATGCACCAAGTTTACTTGAAAGAAGCTGAAACTCAACTGGCAGAACTCATTGAGGAGGCAGCAGGTGGAGAGGATGTAATCATTACCCGTAGCGATGGGGTATCTTTCAGGCTCGTGAAGGTCGGGGCGGCAGAAGCGAGACCTAAATTTGGCAGCGCTAAAGGATTGGTAAAAATGTCGGATGATTTTGATGATCCATTGGATGGCTTTGAGGATTATTCGCCATGAGGCTGCTGTTGGATACTCATGCTTTTTTGTGGTTTATTCAAGGCAGTCAAAATCTCAGCAAAACAGCTAAAAATTTGATTGAAGCCCAGGAAAATCAGAAGCTGCTGAGCATCGCAAGTCTTTGGGAGATGTCAATCAAGGTGAGTATTGGCAAGCTCGATCTGGGTATGGCGATCGCTGAGTTGGTGAGTCGTGAGGTGTACGGAAATGGCTTTGAGGTGCTTGCAATCCAAGCCAATCATTTGGATGAGTTGACGAAGCTGATTTTTCATCACAAGGATCCATTTGATAGGCTCATCATTGCTCAAGCTTTGGCAGAGCGTATGCCTGTGTTAACAAAGGATGAGGCGTTTGGTCGTTACCCTGTATCGATTCTCTGGTAAGCGGCTTCATGGCCTAAGCTTTATATTTATAGACGGTTGAACAACCGCCCTCTTGAGCCTCGCCCTCAATCACTTCAGCGGTCTGTGTTTGCTGGGGTGAGATAGGGGTAGGGCGATCGCTCAGGGTCAACTTGATCTAAAAGCGTCTTGACCTAGAACTCCGCAGAGAAGCTATATTCAAAACATTGGTTTTTACTGGGAACCATCCATGCACCAGGTTTACTTAAAAGAATCAGCACAAAACTCATTTGAGCGAACTAAAAAGCCCGCTCTTACCGTTTATAGGTAGGAG
>JAKRSB010000067.1 GCA_022402525.1 Thermosynechococcaceae cyanobacterium MS004 | reverse complement strand
TCATCGAGATAAATGTTGTGTCCTGTGGTGATGGGTCAATGTCAGGCTTCAGCCGCCAGAAAGGGCGATCGCTCTCTTAGCCTTTAGATGGCGCTACGGCTTCCTTGAATGACTTCCCAGCGCTGAATGCAGGCACAGTCGTAGCGGCGATGGTCATGCTCTCACCTGTCGCTGGGTTGCGCCCCTCTCTGGCTTGGCGATCGCGCTTCTCGAAGCTACCAAAGCCCACCAAGCTCACTTTCTCTCCACTGGCAACCGACTCAACAATGAGGTCCAAGGTCGCACTCAGGATGGCGTCTGCGTTTTTCTTCGTAACGTTGGCCTTTTCAGCAACTGCATCAACGAATTCACTCTTATTCATGGATTCTCCTCACTTTATCGCTGTGAATTGTAGCTTGAATTGACTGTATCTCAGTTACTCTCTGGGTTCTAGCAGCTAAATCTGAACATCTGCCTTCCGTAACAGTGCCACTAACTCCAATTCACTTTGCTTGGATCGTGCTGGCTTCCGCTTCGGCTTCGCCTTTGCGATCGCAGGCTTCCGACCTGGCTTTCGTGCTGCCTTGGCCTTCACTGCTGGAGCTTCGGTGGGGGATTGGGCGATTTCCTCTACCGCCGAAGTTTCCGGTTCCGGTTCAAGGGTGGATGACTCTACGGCCACAGCTTCAGCCACAGGTTCTGGCTGCGGCTCTTTGGATGGGCCTGGTTTACGACTAGGACGCTTCGGCTTTGAATTGGCTGCTGTGTCGCCCAAGAAGTAGCTGGATGGAACCGTCGCCTTTTGCCATCGCTTATCTCTAACGCCGTTGAGTAAGATTGTGCTGATCCTTTTACGCTCAGTCTTAAGTTCTTCAGAACTGAGATCGCCATACAGCGTTTGGATGATCGTGTCCTGGTGCAAGATTTCTCCAGAATGCTGCTGCAAGACTTGGGCGATCGCCTCTCGTTTCGTGATGCCCTCAAAGGTTGGCAGCAGTGGGAGTGATGTCCGTTCCTTGGTGGCTGGGGCTGCTGGGGCTGCTGGGGCTGCTGACTCTGGCGTTATGGAGGGTGTAGAGGCTGTCGAGGTTGGTTCACCAATGATGAAACTAGAGGGAGTTGTCCCCTTCTGCCATCGCTTGAGGCTGACACCCTTATAAAGTTGGGTACTCAGGCTTTTACGTTCTGCTTGATGCTCTGCTGGACTCAATTCTCCAAACAATGCCCTGCTGATCTCATCAATCGTCACTTCCTGGCCGGGAGTGGTCTGTAAGATTTGGACGATCGCTTCTAGTCGGGTTAGCCCCTGATAGGCTGGCAGCAGTGGGCGAGGTTCACGTTTTCCTTGGTCGGATACTGTGGGTGTTGCTTCTGTGACAACCTGTTCGTTCTCTGGTGAAGCGATAGGCTGGCGCTTGCTTTTGCTGACTTTGATGAGGTAGCTGCTGGGTTGCTTTGGCGCTCTTTGCCACAGGTTCTTACGGACGCCCTGAAATAGAGAGGCTTTAAGTCGGCCACTTTCTACTTTCCGCTGCTCTGGACTGAGATCTCCATACAGTTGCTCAAGGATACTGTCTTGATGCAACACACCACCCATCTGCGCAGACAACACCTGAGCGATCGCTTCTAGCTTTGTCTTTCCGGCATAGGCTGGCAAGAAAGGCTGTGGGCCTGATGATGTCGATTCTGTGACTGTTTCATCCTGTATGGTGGGTTCTGCTGCTGGGGCTATGGCTGGGGCTGGAGATGGGGCGATCGCTTGTGGTGCTGGAGATGCGATCGCTAGCTTGAGGGCTGGCGCTTCCTGGGCTTGCAGTAGTCCATTCACCAGCAGGGCATCGATATGCTCTAGCTGGGCTGAGGCTTGGGCAGATTGGTACTCAGCCTGGGCGATGATGCCCTCGTAGTGACGGCGAAGTTCGATTAGCGCAGTGGTGGTGTTGCTCATTCAGTTGGATAATATTTCTAGTGCTGGTTCTACTATCTCAGAACTCTGTGTAATCGGCACGGGTTTGAGAACTTCACAGTACAATTCAAGGAACTGCATTTCCTCTTCTCTGGGTAACAACATGGCCTACCCGCTCTCTGCGACGAAGCTTGTCACCTACAATCAATGTCCGCAAGCCTACAGCTTTCGCTATGAGCGCGGGATTAGCTTACCGGGTGCTTTCGGTTCACCCGATCTAGGGAATGCACTCCACCAGGCGCTGGCGATCGCTTATCGAGACTGGCACTACAACGACCACAAGCCGGACTGGGAATGGTTTGAGTCTTGCTGGAGCCTTTGTGTCGCAAAGCTATCGGAGCGGCAGATTCAAGATGGTCGTTCTATCCTTCAGGGCTACTACCGAGACTTTGTGGCCCCCCTTGCGGTGATGCAGCGTCCTTTGGGCATTGAGGCCAAGATTAAGGCGACGGTGCAGTTTGAGAATATTGAGTTTTCCCTGAATGGTCGCTATGACCGTCTGGATAATGTGAATGGTAAGCTGGAGCTGATTGATTACAAGACCACCAAGACTGCCTCTACACCAGAGTCTGTGGATATTCAGCTTGGGCTTTATGCGATCGCGCTTCAGCAGGTCTATCAACAATCACTCAAGCGGGTGTCTCTCATCTTTTTGAGGGCGGGGGAAGTGCTCAGCTTTGAGGTGAATGATGACCATCGGCAGAAGGTGCGATCGCTTATCGCTGAGCTGGCGCTCAGGCTACGGGCGGATGATGAGTGGGTGCCGAAGGTTGGGGGGCACTGCGATCGTTGTGGTTTTGCTCAGTATTGTGCGGCGAAGACGGAGAAGCCTGAGCCGTTGCCGGAGGGCGAGCGGAAGCTGAGGCTGGTGCAGCTCGCGTTGGCAGTTTGAGGGTGAGTGTGAAAGGGGGGATTCGTGAGGATTCTCCCTTGCCCGATTAGGCTCATTCTTTATTTTCTGGATATTCGTAATGGCATTCTTGCTGGCTGCTTTCTACAAACTTAACGCCAGATATGTCCGTAATCGCTCCAAGATTATCGCGCTTAAAGTCGCAGCGAATCAGGGTGCAGTCCAAGAAGATCGTCTTGTCCATGTTTGCACCCCTGAAATCCACGTCTTCCAGGGTGCATCGTATAAATTTCGACCTGAAAGTATTTGCCCAATAAAAATCCGCCTTCTGGAATCGGCAGTCCACGAAGATCGCGTCCATAAAATTCGCACCTTGGAGAACGTAGTCCGTGAATACGCAATCAAGCACGATTGTATCCTCGAAGCTACGCTTATAGGTTTCACCTCCGCTAAACCGCTAAACACCTGATTCCGAAAGATGGTATTCATATTCTACCTAACGTTGCCCATAACCCGCCGCAGATAGCCTTTGCACTATAACTAATCAACTCTCGACGGTCGGTGTGCATGGGCGTTGTTAGGCACGGGGCTGCTGCTGTGTGGTGCAGTGTATGCCACCACCGCCAGCAGCAATCGCGTCAATATTCAGTTGGACAATATCTCGATCAGGGAATAGATTTTGCAAGGTCGATTTTGCTTTGTCATCAGCGATTGCGTCACCAAACTCTGGGGCGATGACAGCGCCATTGACCACATAGAAATTGATATAACCTGCGGCAAAATCATCACTTTTAAGTTTAGAACGTATGCTTGTGGGGCTTTCAATTACGGCGACTTCTAGCTTATGACCATCGGCATCCGTCTCAGAACGCAGAATCTCTAAGTGCTTTCGAGTAACGGAATGGTCATAAGAGGCTGGATCGGGATCGTATCCAGCAACAACAGTACCTGGACGCGCAAAGCGGGCATAAAAGTCAGTATGACCATCAGTAATATCTCGCCCTCGGATACCAGGTAGCCAAATGATTTTGCGGATTCCCAGGAGTGGCTTTAGCAAAGCTTCACATTCAGCTTTCGCCATCCCAGGATTGCGATTTTCGTTGAGGACACAGCTTTCGGTGATGATTGCCGTTCCCTTGCCATCGACTTCAATCCCACCACCTTCCAGTACCAATTTAGTATTAATGGGCTGAACATTAGATTTCTGGATTACAAATTCAGAGACTTTTGCATCATTGTCATAACTTTGCTTCTGGCCCCAACCGTTGAAGTTAAAATTAATCCCACCTAAACGTCCACGACTATCTTTCACAAAAACAGGACCAGTATCACGCATCCATAAGTCGTCCAAAGTCGAAACGATCAAATTTACAGATGAACCGCATTGTCGGGCAGCTATCTCATAATCTTCTTGCCGAACTAGCATGGATACAGGCTCATAGTGAGCAATTGCTTTAGCAATGGTTGCTAAGTTAGTTTGTACTTCAGGAAGCAATTTCTGCCCCCAAATCGCACGACTCGCACCAAACGCCATCCAAGTACGATCATGAGGCTCTGATTCATCAGGCATCAACCAGGTCGTTCCCTGTGTTCCCACTGCTTCAGAGTCACTACAACCGAAAATATTGTTCATGATCATCGCGCCCGAACAACCAACCAGAAATTGAACCAGAGTTCGTCGTCTCATAATCAACCTATTTACTCAGGGAAAATATTGCAACAGTCCCTAGGGAACTTTCAACAGGAATCAACTCAAAACGATCTTGCTATATTCAGGTAAGATAAGCGGCATAACGGCGAAAGCGAGTGGTGATAAATATAACTGAAACGAAACGAAAAGGCTCTGCTCGTCCGCTCCACTGCGTTGTTAGACATAGCTACTTGTCTTCACTCAATCTCGGTTTATTAACGCCAGTCATCTAATATAAAAACGTCTGGTCGATTGTAACCAGGCTCGTTTGGTTTGTGCATGACGACACCAATGATTTCAACACGAAAACGTCGAGCAACCATCCTGGAATAGGCTGCATCATGGCTGGTATTTACTCCAGCAACGAGACGCAACATTTTTTGAGTCGCCCCATACATTTCACACAGATCGAGTAACTGTTCAAACAGTTCTCCTGCTTGTATCCCTGGGCGCACTGCTCCAAACTTGATGTAGCATACATCACTCCCTGCCTCGCTTCCTGCACCACAATGACAAATCGCAAATCCTGCTAGATCTGTCTCATCCCATAGCAAAACCGTATCCCCTAAATTTTGCGTATGTACGGCTTCAATCTCGCGCGATAAATCTAGCCCTGAATAAATTGCATCAGTGAGGGTAGAACACGCTTTGAGACAATTCGATCGCTGCTGGGGATTGAGCTGCGAGTATGTCGTTTCGGGTAAGTCCTGCTGAACTACGTGGATGGGTTTTGCCATAATGAAGGTCAGAAAGCGGGGGTAGAACCCGAACTTCTGATAAAGCGCATGGTGCTTTGGGCTATTGGGGAAGGTAAATAGCCCCGCCTGTCGCGTCCCCCATTGATCAAACCGAGCCATTACAGGTTCAATCAGACGTTGAGCAATGCCTTGACCCCAGAAGTCAGGGTGAATTGTCAGTGGTCCAAAGGTTCCGACGCTTCCCCAACAAGTAGCGATGTTGGAGCCAACCAATTTGCCATCTAGCTCAGCCGCAAATGCCGCTGCTGGGTCAACTTTCCATCGGGGTTGAACGTAGTTCGCATCACCGCCAAAATCGGCTGGTTGAGGCAACCCAATAAATGTACCAAAGGCGAGTCGAAAGAGACGTTCAGCCGTCGGTAGCTCATGTTCTTGAAGGAGTCGGATTGAGAGGTTCATGGACAGCACTCTCCAGTATTTAGATTGAAAGGTTTAGCAATAAATCCTTGCAAACTGAGAACAATGAATTCAATCTTTAGCAAGAGAGATCAACCTCTGAAGCTCAAAGGAGAAGAGAAGGTCTTCATAAGAAAGCTTCTTATGAATAAGTAAAAATACTTACTATACACAACGCCTTCTTCCTGCCAAAATGTGCGATCGCACATAAAAAGCTAACCTCTATAAGGTGAGGCACGGCAGGGGAGTTGCCTCCACCGTCTTGTTAGGCTTTTGGGTTAGGCGTTCGCGGGTGCAAGCCTGTTGCCTGTATCCGCTTGTTCGACCTTTTTGGGGTTCACTGACGGCATTATCAAGAAAAAATCTTCGCAAGAGCTTGCATGGTCTGTCCTCCTGAATAGCCAACAATTCCTACAGGAATTTTGCCTCCTGTTGCTTCAATAATTTTTGCAGCAATGACAGGAGTAAATGCTCCGCATAACTCTATGAACTGAACACCATCGGCAACGAGATCTACTGATAACTGCACCGCGACCTCTGGGTCAGGAACTGCAATGATCGTGCTTCGCATACCACCTCGTTCGATAACCATCCGATCCACGGCAGGATCTACTTCTGGTGCGTCAAAGAAAAGCGCCCACTTTATCATAATTTTTATATTAGTTTTCGATTTTACGTTTTTCGCCTACCGGCCTCGAATTTAGCGGGGGCTAGTAAAGTAAGCAAGATAGCCCGTGTGTGCCGACCATCCGCTGCAATGAGGTGTGTAAGCCCAGCATGGGCATGAGCTTATAAGATACCAGTCCTCCGCAGGAGAAGCAACGTCCAAATGACTAATTTTATAGCTCCGAGTGACGTTAACTACTAGCTTAGGGCAAAGACATTCTCAGGAGAGAGAGAGATTGAAGGAAGCCAGCGGGAGCAACGATCGCCCCCTCAATACCCTCGCTCCAGCATCTGCTCAAGTGACACTGGCTTGCGCTCCTTAGCTCGACTTTACCCATTTGCCCTAAAGTCGATCAATGGGACGACTGATATTACACTCCACTCATGGGACTTTTAGCGATATTCGCTACAGTGACCGACATTCAAAAAATCCGCGATAGTGACCTGAAGCGTTGAAACGACTGCTCTCAGAGGGTTTGTGCAATGAATAAAGTCGAGCTTAGACTCTCTACAGAGATTAAAGAGAATTCAGGAAGCGAACCAGAGCGTTGCGATCGCCTTTACTCAGGGTGCGGAACATTTCTTTAGAAGTCTCCGCTTCGCCCCCGTGCCATAAGATGCTTTCCTCCAAAGTGCGGGCGCGACCGTCATGAAGATAGGTTGAGTAGGGCAAAACAGCCTGGGTTAGCCCCAGCCCCCATAGTGGTGGTGTGCGCCATTCTTGACCAGTTGCGTCAAAATCCGGTCTGCCATCCGCTAACCCTTGACCCATATCGTGCAGCAGTAAATCCGTATAGGGATAAATCGTCTGATGGGCGATCGCCTTTACCGGATGGTCGCCCGTTTTAAGCTGGGCGATATGACAAGCGCTACAGTTTGCCTGGTCAAAAAGCTTTTCGCCTCGTCTCACCCCAGAATCATTCACCAGCGTCCGCGCCGGAACCCCTAGGGTCTGAGTATAAAAAGTAGAGGCTTCCAGAGTTTTCTGATCAATTTCTGTGCCGCCATTTTTGTCTGGAAAGAGCGGATTCGTGATGCCCATATCGTTGACGTAGGCGGCAGCATTTTGCTGAAGCAGATTCGGGTTATTGGCTTTGAGCCCAAAGCGACCAAGCACTAACTTTTTCTGTTGCACATCCCAGACGCGGTTGGGCTTGCCGGAAATGCCGTCTTTATTTTTGTCGTTGGCATCGGCTAATGCCAGGATGGTGTTCTCTGGGATGGCCTCTAATAGCCCTCGCCCAAAGACAGGTGGCGGCAAGCGTAAAGAAGTCAGCACCGCTTTGGGCAGAGGTTGACCATCGGGCAGGGTAATGTCAAGGCGGGGCGATCGCAAACGATAGGGCAACCCATCCCCATAGGTGCCCGACTGTTCTTGCCACTCAACCGCAACCGTCGCCTTGGGCTGGACGCCATAAATCGCCTGATCCTGAATTTGAGTACCAAGCCCCGGCACCGGAGGCGCATTGCCAAGACTGACCGAAGCTTCCGTGAGTGGACTCAAGGATTTAGGATCAATTTGAAACAGTGAGGCTGAATGAGCGCCTTTTCCTTCGGCGGTAAGGGCCAATGCCTTAGGCGGCAAGCTAACCCGAACCAGTAGACTGCCCTTTGTGGCCATGCCCCGACCATCCCGAAGATGACACCCAATACAGGACACATTGTTAAACTGAGGCCCCAAGCCTGCATTGATTGGGGCAGGGGATGTCACAAAAGTTGCCTCAAACGCGCGATCGCCCAGGGTATGGAGCGCTAGCTCTGCATCGGTCAGGTTAGGGGCAGGCTGTCCAAACCCTTGAGAAGTTCGGTTGAAGACGGTGGTTTCACCACCCGCCAAGGGCGTCTTCAGCGGCGTCCACAAAACTTGACTCAAGGTGATCGACAAGCAAACGGACGCAATGATTGCAAAAGCAAACACCCGCAGAAAACGAATAGTTCGATATTCCGGCGCTGGAAAGTTCAGTTCCATTAGCTTTTCGTCATCAAAGGCTTAACATCACCTTCAAGGGTTTCGCGCACTTTATTCAGAGCGGATTGGGCCACCTGAATAGAAGCTGCGGCCTTCGGATCTAAAATTGCACTCTCTAATGGTGCAGGAATTTGATCCAGGGCAGTCTCCGCTTGCTCAATTTGTTCCTTCACTGTCTTATCAAGCTTGGGGCTGACCTGAGCCACATAGGCGCTCAGACCCAAGCCATTCAGGTTTTCCTCTGCAAACTTCCCTAAATACAGATTTTCAACGCCCCGCAGGTTGCTTTTGATATCGCTTAGCGTATTCAAGCTAAATCGACTTTCAGCTAGCCTAGGGTCTTTTTTCTCTAGGGTTTCACCCAGCTTTTCGTTCGCAACCTCATCCAAGCTATCCACCATGCCCTGCACCAGCTCTTCAAAGCCTGCAACCAGGGTTGGGTAAACTGCATTTCCCTCCAGCCCCGCTGTGGTCAGCACCTCTCGATAGGCAGGCTTGCCTTCTATGCCTTGACTCCAGCTCTGGGCTAATTTCTGGGCGACTCCCGCAAAATTTTCGCCCATCAGCTTGAGATAGGTTAATTCCTTGGGCTGTAGCTCCGCTGCCTGACGAGGCTGTTCTGCTCCAAACAAAAAGTACTCTATGACATGAAACCCTTTCTCTGTATCTTTGAGCTGGTCAATGGTGTCTGCCGTCAAGGTTGTCTTGCTGTTCAACAGCGCCTTCACGTCCACTTCGTTCACTGGCCAAGTATCCAGCGCTCCGTCATATCCCAAGGAACTGGCTGGCCCAAACGCAAAACATTCTGTTTGCTCCCAAGCCCCACGCGCATTTACCCAGGCCACCTGCGCTGCCTTCAGCCGACTCTCATCGGGCGTCTTGGAGAACACTGCGATCGCACGAGACAGATCCGCTGCACGTTCGGCAAACTGTCCGTAATTTGGAATCATCACCTTGTCAACAACATCCACCAAAATCTGTCGATCTAGGCCGCTGGCTCCCGCTAATGGCGTCGAAATAGTGGTCTTGGAAGCATTACTACAGCTCATCAAAAGCCCATAGACCAGTATCCCCTGCGCTCCCCAAAGACCTAGCCTAAAAACTTGATTCAGCACAGCAGATAATCCTTACTGAGAATAGTTCTAATCAATACAAGAGCAAAATTCTTTGCTGGCTTGGTTTTAGACATTGATTCAACTCCCTGAGAACCGTTGCTACACTCTTCAGATCTTGATCATGGACTTTCTGAATGTTGGCCACAATAGCTATAATTTCTAAGACCTACAGGAGTATAGTGGAATGGCACTAGCGCCATTAAACGCCTCAGGAATACATAAATGACTAAAGTCAAGCTTAGAGCATTCTTGTACAGTTGAGAACTATTGTCAAATTAATGGTAAAGGTAGTCTTCTCATATAGAGTTAGGCCAGGGATCAAACAACAGGATCTTTAATTGGCTACGGAATAACAGCTGTCACTAAAGCTAAGATGCCTTTAGAGTATGGGCTTCAGGCGACCATTAAAGACCGAAAAGTTCACCTTCGCCGCACGAGTTGACGGAATTTCTGGGATTTGGGCTTACGTCCCCTCCTTGGGAACGAACTTGATTGACATCGAGTTCACGCAGTGCCGTGTGTCTGTCTCAGTAAAACCTTCTCCTTGAAAAACATGGCCCAAGTGTCCCCTACAGGCTTCACATAGGATTTCTATACGCCGACCGTCGGGGTCTGGCTGGTGCCTTACTGCACCTGGAATCTCCTGGTCAAAGCTAGGCCAGCCACAACCTGAGTGGAATTTTCGGTCTGAAATGTACAATGGCGTGTCGCACCTGCGGCAAATATAAACTCCTTCTTGGCCTTCCGGTAGCAACGGAACAATAAACAACGCTAAGGCTAAAAGCCTTGCCCAGTATGCATTCTAAGCGACACTTTTTCATGTTTCTTGCGTATTAGAAAGCCTGAAATGCCCTCAGGGCAAAGGTTCCAGCACTATTAATACGAGATTCAATATGACCAAAATCAGCTCAATGCTTTATGGATAAAGGACTTCAGGTAAATCTACCTGAAGTTAGAACTGCTTAATTTGGCGAATCTTTCCACATTTGCATGTTGAATCTGCTTGTTCAAAGCGTTGAGAATGTCTTATTCCACCTTCAGCCATCATTTATAGGCTTGTCGATACCGCAAAAGCTTATCTAGAATCATCTCCAATCCTGGCGAGTGTAAACGTAAGGGGTGCAGCTCGTCAGACTTTTTTGTAAAAGAAAGGATAAAGCGTAATCTTTTACACCATAAAATCCATATAGAAACCCATCATTACTGTTATAGCTGTTAGGTCGATTTTTGAGCTAATTTATCGACGTATAAGTATACTAAATTTAGCGGCCACAAACGCTATTTATGAGAATCAACCTAGATGATCACTGGCATATCAAAATCCATCAAACGAAGATCAAACAATTCTTGAAATGCATATATAGATAGCTTTTGAAGCTTTTAACTCAAGATACACTAATCGGGAAACTCAAAATAAATTCACCACTGTACTCTAGCAGAAGCTGATATAAGGCTTTCCTTTGTTAGTCTAATGTTTAGTATAAAGCTCACATTATAGCTTCCATATAAATAGATATATTTGCACCTAAGGGGATAATAAAAAGTAACTATAATAGTTTGGTGCCCTAGAGTATGGATACTACTCTGGAGCACCAAACTCTGAGTTGGCGCTGCCCTCCAAAAACCCCGTCTTTCAGAACCTATGCTCAGTAAGGCTTACAGCGATTCAAGGGTTCAAAAACCTGAAAAATTGACGGCTGAAACCTTTGCCTTATAAGGTTTTCAGCCTTAGCGTAGTTTTCTGTTCTGTTGCTACCGGAAGGCCAATTCCTCGAATCTTCAGGCATTAAAGCTGATCAAGCATTCGTTTCAGATCCTCCAGTTCCACATCAACCGCTGCACAGCTAAGACGAGTGTATGAGGGTTCAGAACTGGGGAGCTGAGACTGAGATTGCTGGGCAGGCTCCAGTAACTGCGCTTTTATTGCTGCCAGTTCTTCATCAACATTGCTATCTGGCTCTAGCATGGCAAACTGGATCTCTAGATCAGCTCCAGAAAGTTCTGCTACTGCCTGCGAACGCGCCTCCATTTGCAGCATTTTCTCTTCCATGCGCTCAAATGCTGTCATTGCACTGGCATCCATCCGACCTGCTGTGCTTGGCAGTTGCCCATTTAGCTTAGCAGCCGCAATCCGCGCCTTCAGACTGGTTTTCATAGTTTTGGCTTCAGAGATTTTGGCTTCTAGAAGAGTTAGATTTTGTTTAAGCTTTTTAACTGAAGCTGGTTCTTGATTGAGCTGAACTTTAAGGCTGCTTAGAATTCCAGAATGCGTCTTCTTTCGGATCAGAGCTTCCCGTGCCAGAGACTCATCTCCTTTTTGCAGGGCAAGTTGTGCCCGCCGTTCCCATTCATTAACTTCCGCATGTGCCTGTTCGTAATGCTGTTGAAGTCGCTTTTGGCTAGCAATTACATTGACGATTGCTTTTCGTGCGTTCTGTAAGTCTACTTCCATCTGCTCGATCGCACTATCCAAAAGCTCCTCTGGATTGATGCCTTGCTGAAGCAGACGATTTAAGCCAACTAAACCCAGTCCAACCACGGCTCCACCTACTGCCATTGAAGCCATACCAACCCCAATCGCACTTCCACCAGCAGCTACACCAACCCCTCCAATCGTTGCTGAAGTTGCTGCACCTGCCACTGCTCCAATCGCCGCAGCACTTGCAGAGGAAGCATCACCTTCAATGAGTGATCGCAGCGCTTCGTAAAGGGCGGCACCTGTTAATGCACCAACGGCAGCGAGTGGCACGGCACCTAGGCTGTAGCCTGTCCCACCTGCTAATATTCCAACCTTACCAATAGAAGCACCTGTAACCGCTCCTCCAGCAACTAAGGCAGTTCCTTTACTCAGGTAAGTTTCATCGCAATCACCTTTACTGGAGTTCATCTCGGCGCGAACCACTCGGCTAATGCGATTGAATAACTGCCCCATAGCGCTCTTCTCCTGATCGTATTTTTACTGGCAATATCCAACACTCCAAGTTTAGACACAACTAACCTTGAATGTTTACGGGAAATTACGCAAATTTCTTTAATCTTCAAAAAGTTTTTGTCAATCTGAAGTCCTTTACAGCACGCAAGATTCAGCAGTCTAACGTCATACGCTTCACCGGACGGCAAGAGAGCTTGCCACATAAATAATCGCATATGCCGCCGTTCCGTGTGCAAGCGCTTTTTAGCAGGTGACTGACAGCAATAACAAAGAAAAATTTTAGCCCATTTACTCGTGACGAATCCAACTTGGGTGGACAAGATCAAGAAAAATTTTTCCAGACCAAGGCTCATTAAGCGAAGGATTAATCATATCTGGTACTCCATCAAAAACCTGGCGAGTTGCACGTAAAATCTTAATTCTGTCTTGCAGTTCTAGGACTAGATATTGATGTTCACGAGGAAGCACCCTGTAGTGACACCATGTTTCAAAAATGTGCTTAACCAGTTCTGGAGAGCAAGCAAACCACTCACCTTGCCGTCTATCTGACTCAAAACGCTTGTGAAGTTTCCTCTCTACTTCGGAACCGCCTGGTTCAAGCGCATGAATAATTAACTGTCCAGATGTTCCAGTTCGTAAATTTTGTAATCGGCGCAGAGCATCCTTAGTTCTTCCAATCTTGACTTGAAGACCAGAGTATGAATGAGCATTAGGAGGTGGTCCAGCCCAAGTTTCTGGAATAGAAAGAATGTAGTAAATGCTTTCAACAGTTCCAGATGGAAACTTCTCAAACCAATCAATCCACTTTCTTGCATCCTCTGTAGCTTGATGCTGGGTAGGGTATTTATAGGTCGAATAGAAAATTTCTCGCTCAGGATCAACAACCTCTGCAATGTATTGATCAGAATCGTCGCACTTGATCTCTACTTGAAGCATTTTAATCTTACCTTCGATTGTTATTTAATCGAATTTAACCTTTAACATTAGGGTTTGTCCTCCGAGGAAAATTTTCTAGCCAGCTAACGGCTTGCGCTTCACAGGCGGCAAATAAAATATGCTCAAAGCTAGCGTGTATCGACCGTCCTGTGCAAGCGCTGGTTAGGCTTTTACGATAAAGTTGTGACCAATCTAAGGAAATCAGAACATTTATTCTACTTGAGAAATAGTCTGAGAAAAATCAATGATTCCTTGCCAAACAGGCAATATCCTCTCGAAACTAATCAAATCAATTACTAATCGACGCTTCGAGGAGTCCTCCCAAGCAAAAATTGCGCGTTCTACACCAAAACCTTCTGGACAAATATAATTAAAAGAAGTGGTAGAATCACCTTCTCCTCCTAACTGATAAGCATAATGAGAGACTTGAGGTGTTTTTGATGGAGGAGTAAAATCAGCATCATAATTCATCGAAGTATCTCTTGCTCCATAACCAAAACGATGTAAAGTCCAAAAACCATCTAAATATGCTGGTATTTTATTGAGGTCAATATTTCCAAAGATAAACCGACGAAGTTCATATTTTCCTTCAGTACCAGCTCTACGAAGTTCTATCTCTGCTCGGTTATCAGATAAGCTTCGCACTAGGCATAAGTCAAACTCATACAGCCAGCGATAATATATCTTTACTTGAGGATCTGAAATGTCATAAATACCTGTGTTCTGAAAATTTGGCAAAATTATTTCTTGTGCAGTAGCAATCTCTTCATATTGTTTTGGAGCATCATAAGAACTTTTGCCATCCTTATTTTTGATTTTTATGACAAGACGACGTTTTTGGGGCTTTTGAAAATATTCGCTTGACTCTCCTCCCCATCTCTTATAGTCGATATCTCCTCTATTAACTTGAATGCTATAACTCGTTTCACCTATAGCACTTGGTCTATACTTCTCTAAACTAATATCAAACTTAAATTCGGGTTTCAATTTATCTGCACTATCAATAGGAATGGGTTCTTTATAATAATCAAAAAAATCTAGGGATGCTCCTCCATCAATAAGATCTAAATTCTGTTTTGCCAAACTACCTGCTTGCCATTGAGATAAACGTTGATAAAGATCAAGAAGTTCTTTTCTTCCTTCCACCTTAGAACCAAAAGAACCATGATAAGTACTGCCGTCACGCTTAACTCGAAATTCAAAACCGTCAACTGTAGTACAGTTATTAACTAGCTCAATATCTGAGAATGGCTCATGATTTTCTAAATCAGCATCACTAAAAAGCTTACCGTCACGTTTGATGAAGATACTCCAACGACTTACTTCTGAATGACAGAGTTCTAGACGATATTGAGAATCAAGTTTATCCCAGTTATCTTTACCATCCCATGGGAGAAGGTCTTTTGCTGGCAATCCAGCGACAAGAAATTGTTTTAATGATAGACGATTAATAATGACTGGTTTAAGGCTTGCATCTGCTGGAATAAGTCGAATAGTTGCCCTTAGTTCCTGAAGATCGGAATCATTACTTTCGATCTCAAAATGAGAAAACAACTGTTTCAGAGAAAGTCCACCGTACACCTTATCAATAATGTCTTCTTTTTTTACATCTTTACCGTAGTGATCTTGAAAGATCTTCCATTTGTTTGGATCAGAAGAAAATATTTCTTCCATCGGCTGAAAAAATGGAACCCTAGCCTTATACACAGATGTTTTAGACATGGTTTTTCTGAACTAAAAGGAATGGCCTTGACTTTTACATGGGAAATAACAGTCTTGAACTCTTGACATAAAATTCATAACTTTCATAAGACATGAATATTCAGCCTAACTATATGTAGGACTCATTTCAGAGTCTAAGTCTTTTCTGTCTTTCTGCCCCTAAAATGCTTACCCCGTAGGTCTTATAAGCATATTAGCACTCTCATCTTGACAACGCTATATTCTAAAAAGTTTAAATATAGAAACTCGGCAATAATCCCATCAAACGCTCTATATATAATGAATGTATCTATTCCCTGTGCCAAAAGCATAGCTACTTAGATCTCAAAATGCTTTCTATCAACCCTCCAAGGAATTTTATTCGTCGTTATCTTGACCCATACCAATCAATCGATGCTACTGCCTTTTACATACTTCTTCAGTGTTTAGGACTTTTCCCTTTAATTTTATGTCAAGTTCAATATGTATTAAGATACTTGATCTCACTCATTATTAAGCTCATAAATCCCAAACTCTATTCAATAATTCAAGCCTTAATCACCCCTCACCCATCTGCAAGAACTGAGCATCCGCTTGCTTCTGAAGCGTCACTTCCAACCCATCATCGCCGCCCCTCAAGCAATTCTTCCAAAGACTGCGCTTCCCTCCCTTTCTCCCCCTGCCCTTTCCAGAAGGCTGTTTTCGCCGCTTGATAGCGCACTTTATTCGAGTAGGTCTTAAACGCCTGTACCGACCGATGGCGTGTCAACTGCATAGCAAGGTACGCATCCATCCCATCCTCAATCAACCGACTGGCGAACGTATGCCGCCCTCGGTGGGGATGGATATTTTCCAACCCTGCTGCCTTTGCCAAATCCTTCACCATGTAATAGATCCCCTGGTAGCCCAACCGCTGCCCTCGTGTCTTCGGACTATGAGACACAAACATTGGATCAGACTGACTCAACGCCCCTTGAGTTTGAATCCAGCGCTCCATCAAATATTCTCGAATCGCCTCATCGGTCTTCCGATTGACCGGAACCCGTCCAGTAGAGTCATGTTTTGCTTCTTTTATGATCACC
>JAKRSB010000066.1 GCA_022402525.1 Thermosynechococcaceae cyanobacterium MS004 | reverse complement strand
AAAAGGATATGCTTTACAGGCGTTCTAGACCTTTTTATAAAGCAACAACTCTAATAGTGTCATTAAGGTGCTTTTGGGTCAACTTATCCGGTCATCAATTGCCTGAAACCCGCAGTCCTTATAAGTTGAGCAATTACCTTTCTTTTTGTCCATTGGGCGTGGGTGCGATGAGGCACTTAAGAAGGCTGATTGCTCATGGCTCCTTCTCCTCTCCAGAAAGCAGGAGGCTGGGAGAAGGAGGGACGGTTGCTTTTTGTTGAGCTCGCGTCCCGCTTAGATTTTGCTCGTATTGGTCAATCAACCATACTCCCTCAGCTTAAGGGGAGAGCAGTATGAACTTAGAAACTGGTGAGCAAAACGGGTGAGCAAAACTGGCAGATCGCTAGAAAAACTGAGCTTGCTGATAATTGGATTTGGAATGCAGTGGGGGGTGGAGGGAGGTGATGGCTTCGGAAAGGGGTCTAACTCGCGTTTCGGCGCTGTATACGTTGACCTGAAAAACCTGCTGCTGAGTAAAGTCTAATGCGGTCAGCCAGCCACTTTTGGGGTGGTAGGCTCCCGTGTCAATATCCAGCCATCCTGCGCCCTGCACAATTTGCCCAGGCTCTACGCCAGGGAAGGTAAAGGTGATGGTATGACCCGTCACAATCAGCTTGTCTGCAAAGTATGGCTCTTTCGTTTGATGGAATTCTCGACGGATCCAGCAAAATTCTTGCGCTGTTTGAGCCGTTAGGGGCAGCAAAGGATGCACCCCTGCGTGAACCAGCCAAAGGTCGCCGAGGTCTAGATAAGTGGGTAGGGTAGCAATCCACCGCAAGTCAATATCGAGCTGACTTAGGTCCGTATAGCTGTCGAGGGTGCTGCGCCCGCCTGCTGAGAGCCATGCTTCCATCGCAAAGTGATCCGTGCCTAACCCCGATGTGTTGAAGGCAAAGCGCATCATCTGTTCGTGATTGCCGAGAAGGCAGGGGTACTGATTGACTCTAACAAATTCAATGACTTGGGCGCTCTCCGGCCCACGGTCAATGAGGTCTCCTAGAAAATAAACGCGATCGCTATCCTCTAGCGCAAGCAGGGAAAAGAGCGTTTGGAGTCCTTGCAAATGACCATGTACATCGCCAATAATAATGCGCCGAGGGGAATGATCTACCATACTGGTGAGGTCAAGCGCTGTTCCGGATTGTTGCGGCTAGGGTGGATCGCTCCGTTCGGCACTTGTCTGAAAACCTTTAAGATTACTTCCAGTGTATGTCCTAGTGAAGAGGGAGTGCAATACCGCTAAGGGGGGGTGGCGGTATTGCAGGGGTTGAGTTCATCCCTGAATGGAGCACTTGGCCTTGGAACGATTTGTTATGGAGGTGGGGGTTGTGGAGACGGGGGCTGTAGAGACAGGGGACGTGGAGGTGGACGCGATAGAGACGAGGGCTGTGAATCAATTAGATAACCTTCATCTGAAGGGAATTCGCGGCTATGGCTATACGGGGGTCTTTCCGGAGGAAAATGTGCTGGGTCAATGGTTTGAAGCAGATCTTGAGATCAAGCTGGACCTGAGGCCGTCTGGCCGGAGTGACGACCTGACCGATACGCTCCACTATGGCGAAGTAGTCACCCAGGTACAGGAGATTCTTCAGCGATCGCGGTTTGCGCTGATTGAGCGGTTAGCAACGGTGATTGCGGAGGCGGTTTTGGCCTACCCTCAAGTGCATCAGGTGCGGGTCTGCCTGACCAAAATGACTCCCCCAATTCCGGATTTTTCGGGTCAGGTGCAGGTAGAAATTGTGCGCTCGAAGGGATTTTAGAATGCAGGGTGCTGGCAGCTTGGGTACAGATTTAGCGCTAGATTCAGATTTAGCGCTAGACCCAGATTTGCCTCAGTTTGTAGAGGTCTTGGTGGATTGTCCTGGACAGACGGGACTGCTGACCTATCGTCTGCCCGTCGGCATGATCATTCGACCGGGCGATATATTAAGTGTAGATTTTGGATCGCGTCAGCTTGGCGCGATCGCCATTCGTCTCACGGCTGAGCTGCCTGGGGGTCTCTCCCTCGCCCAGATCCGTGAGGTGAATGATGTCGTGAGCAATGGGCTGTTTCCAGCGGGGTACTGGGCACTTCTAGAGCGCGTGGCGGATTACTACTATACGCCGCTGATGACGGCCATTCGGGTGGCGCTGCCTCCAGGGTTATTGCAGCGATCGCAGCGGCGGGTACGACTCACCCCAGCGGAGGGGCTTGACCCCGCAGCACTAGGAGATGCAGCCCAGAAAGTGCTGGCCCTATTGGCGCGATCGCCTAGCCAGGACTATGCCTGGAGCTATATCCAGCAGCGGGTGAAGGGTGCAGACCGCGCCTTGCGGGAGCTGCGTCAATCCGGCTGGGTGGAGACGCTTCTGCAAACGCCCGCGACCGCCCAGCCCAAGCGACAGCAAAAAGTCACGCTGCTGAACCCAGACCCTGAAACGCTCACCCCCCGACAGCGCGAAATTGTGGCGGCACTTCAGCAGCAGGGCGGGGAACTCTGGCTCCAGGATTTACTCAAGCATTGCAAAACCACCGCACCGACGCTCCAAAAGCTGGCGGACTTAGGTTGTGTGGCGATCGCTTCTGAAGAACGCCTGCGGTTTGAAGATCATCCCGTGCCCAGAGATCAGCCCCTGCCTTTGACAGATGATCAGCAGGCCGCCCTGCAGACCATTAATGGGCTCCAGGGTTTTGCCCAGGTTTTGCTCCACGGCGTGACCGGCTCTGGCAAAACAGAGGTCTACCTTCAGGCGATCGCCCCCATTTTGAAGCAGGGAAAGTCGGCCTTGGTCTTAGTTCCGGAAATTGGCCTGACGCCTCAGCTTACCGATCGCTTTCGCGCGCGCTTTGGGGCGCGGGTGAGGGTTTACCATAGCGCCCTCTCCGATGGCGAGCGCTACGACACCTGGCGACTTCTGCTCAGCCCAGAACCCCAGGTCGTCATTGGCACCCGCTCTGCGGTGTTTGCGCCCCTGCCAAATCTGGGGCTCGTGATCTTAGACGAAGAACACGACTCCGGCTACAAGCAAGAGCAGCCCGCTCCCTGCTACCACGCCCGCATGGTGGCCTTGTGGCGATCGCAGCAGGTTGGGTGCCCCCTTGTTTTAGGGTCTGCCACCCCATCCCTCGAAACCTGGCGAAGCGTCAGAGAACCCAAGCCCACCCATCACTATTTGGGCCTGCCCCAGCGAGTACAGGCGCGACCCATGCCGCCCATTACCCTGGTTGATATGCGGCAAGAGCTACAGCAGGGCAATCGCTCCATGTTTAGCAAAAGGCTCCAGGATGCCCTGAGCGACCTGAAGGCCCAGGGGCAGCAGGGGATTTTATTTGTGCAGCGACGGGGACATAGCACCTTTGTCTCCTGCCGGAGCTGTGGGTTTGTGATGAATTGCCCCCATTGCAGTGTGTCCCTTACCTACCACCAAGAGTCTGCCCAGCGTCAGCCCCTGCTGCGCTGCCACTACTGCAACTACATCGAATCCCAGCCTACGGACTGCCCCGAATGTGCCTCGCCCTACTTCAAGTTTTTTGGCACAGGCACCCAGCGCGTTGTGGAAACCCTAGCCGAAGCCTTGCCAGACCTGCGGCTGCTCCGCTTTGATAGCGACACCACGCGCCGTAAAGGGGCCCATCGCCAAATTTTGCAGCAGTTTGCCGAAGGTAAAGCTGACCTGCTGATTGGCACCCAAATGCTGACGAAAGGCATTGATTTGCCCCAGGTTCAGCTTGTGGGCGTCTTGGCAGCAGATGGACTGCTTAACCTGCCCGACTTCCGAGCAAGCGAGCGCGCAGTACAGACATTACTTCAGGTGGCGGGACGGGCGGGGCGCGGTGGAACCCCTGGCCAGGTCATTCTGCAAACCTATAGCCTGGAACATCCCGTCATTCAGGCGGTGCAGGCCTATGCCTTTGAGTCCTGTGTAGAGGCAGAGCTTCAGGAACGTAAAGGACTCCGCTACCCTCCCTTTGGCCAGCTCATTTTGCTACGCCTTAGCAGTCCCGATGAAGATCAGGTCGAGCAGGCTGCACTCAAAATGGCCGAGTTTTTGCGAGAGGCGATCGCCCTTGCCGATCTCTCCATTGAGCTGCTAGGGCCAGCCCCGGCCAATATTCTGCGCGTAGCCAGTCGGTTTCGCTGGCAGATCTTACTGAAGCTGCCGCCCAACCTAACCGGAACGCCCCATCCGTGGCGGCTCCCCGTAGAGGCGCTCAAAAAGATTTGCGATCGCCAAATTCGCCTCACCATTGATGTTGACCCCCTCAATCTGCTGTGAGGCTGTTTTTGTTTTGCAGGACTGGCTTCGCAGGACTGGTTTTACAGGTTTAATTCGCCATCCAAACATTGATCAAAACATTGGCGCTGCAATCATTGATCAAAACATTGGCGCTGCAATGATTGGCCAATCATTGGCGTTGTTCCAGAACGCTGTCTAAGATAGGTCTAGAAAAACTATGTGCTTCGAGTTTTATGATGGGCTTCCAACGATTTTCTGGCTCAGCTTTACTGTTTAGTACGGTGTGGACGATTTCTGGCTCAATGCAGGTCGTGCCCATGCCTGCGATCGCTGCACCTAACGCTGAAGCGTCTACCGTACGGGAAAGCTACAAAGCTATTCCATTATCGAGTCTCAAAGGTTCATTGATGAGTGGTGATCCTAACCAGCTCCCGCTTTTAGCCTTAAGTCTCAAAACAGAAAAAGGAGAGCGGCAGCCTCAAGTGGTCATTGATCGCTCCAACCCTAACCGCATTGTGGCGATTGTGACTCGATTAGGGGTAGGCGGCCTCAACAGAACACAGCAGCCCTATGCAGCCCAGTCCCCAGCGGCAACGCAGTATCGCATTGAAATGGTCAAAAATAATTCGCTCTGTAGCTGCCAGCAGTGGAAAGTAGATTGGGTCGGCCAGAAGTAATTTCACATCAGCGCTTTTCCCTGCGTCAATTCAAGCCCATCGCACCCATCAGTGCCCATCATCACGGCGGCAGCATTCACGTCACCAGGCAACTGGGCTTGGGTAGGCAATTTCAGGTCTTTTTCCCAAATTGACATCATAAGTAGGTTTCTTGGGGGGTCAGTTTCTTGGGGGTAAGCTTCTCTGGGGCGAGATTCTCTGAGGTGGGGTCATAGGAATCACCTCAGTAACATCTAAGCTGTTTGCTAAGCCATCGTGTTGTTGTGTAACGCTCTTTCCGACTTTTTTACTACTGTCTCTTTAACGTGAGTTCGATGATACACTTGAAGCCCCTCGTCCAAAGGCGAGGGGCTTAAGAAGCTGGATTGTTAATTGCCCCTCCTTCTCCCTAGGGAGAAGAAGGATGGGAGGATGAGGGGCGGTTGTTTCTTGTAGAACTCACGTTCTCTCTAGGCTGAACGGATAAATATTCCAGCCCTTGTTCAGAGGATATCAGCATGAGCCAGAACGCCAGCATCAATGTGCGCAAGCTGCACCGCAAAATAGCCCCCATCATACTGCTCCCGCTACTCCTGACCGTCCTGACGGGCGTAATCTACCGCTTAGGACGAAGCTGGTTTGGGATGCCAGAAGACGTGGGAAAGATCTTTATGGGTCTACATGAAGGAAAGTTTTTAGGAAAAGGTCTTGTTCCGTTTTACGTGCTGCTGGTTGGCCTGGGGTTGATCGGCATGATCATAACGGGTCTATCCATCCTCAAAGTTCAGCGCAAGCCTTCTAAAGCTTTCCCTAAAACGGAGGCGAGGGGGTTCCATCGCTTTGTAGCGCCGCTGGCTTTTCTCCCGTTACTCACTAGTGCAGTGACCGGTATTGCCTACCGCCTTGGTCGAGCTTGGTTTAGCCTCTCTAGAGAGCAAGGTGCTGTTTTGCTAAAGATTCACCAAGGGGCATATTTAGGTTCAACCCTTAAGCCCATTTATGTGCTACTGCTAGGCGTCAGTTTAGTCAGTCTGTTGGTGACAGGTTTTCAAATGACCAGTCTCCTTCGCAAGGCAAAAGCATAGTCGTCAGAGGTTTCCTCGTTAAACACGACCGATTGACTGGCGAAACCCCATGATAAGCACGGGCGACCCTTAAGTCCTAACCACAGAACGGAGAGGAGAGGATTCGAACCTCCGGATACATTGCTGCATCATCTGATTTCAAGTCAGACGCAATCGACCACTCTGCCACCTCTCCAAAAGAAGCTCAATTTGCCTTATTTTTTTAGGCTTAACTATTTCAGGCTTAACCCTTGAACTTCACCAATTAATATTACCCTAACAAACGTGAGTTCGATTAGCCTTTTGCCGCCGCTCATAGCAGTCTCTCATTGCAGTCCCTTACCCCAAACCCCTCTCCCGAAGGCGAGGGGCTAAGGATCTTAAGTTTCCTCACCTCTCTGACTTCTAGGAGCGAAGGAGGTTAGAGGTCTGGCACTAAAGGTCTGGTCATTGTCAATGAGCAATTGCTCATTGAGAAACTGATCATTGAGCAACTGGTCTTTGTCGAACCTGCGTTGATAATTTAGACCTAGATAATCTAGACCTACTTGCGGGCAAGGTTCAGAAGCTCCTTAGGAGAAGCCAATAAATCGATCGCCACAAAGAAGATTTTGCCCTGGGGGTTCAGCAAAAACCGCCAAGCAATATTCATTCCCACGCTAGAGCCAAACCAAGGCGTCTGCACCTTACCCGTCACCTTAATGGGTGTAAACCCATCCTCTGGAGCATCTGCGGCACCACGCTCCGGCATCATTTTAAGGCCCTGGCACTCTTCACGCATGTAGGCCAAAATTGCTTCTCGTCCCACGATTGGACGCTGGAAGGGAGGCTGAAGCGCCCCATCTTCTGCAAACAAGCTCACTGCTGTCTCGAAGTCAAAGGCATTCATGTTGTTGATATAACCCAGAACCGTGGGGTCGCTGGTGCCTTCAATGGTCACTTGAGTTCGAGCTGAGGCTTCCATTGGGGCAACGACAGGATCTTCTACTTTTTTGTAGCTACCGGGCGCATTTGGGTCAAACCCCATCCCAACAACTGCATTGCGTAAAATTGTGATTTGCTGACCAGAGTCTGCCTCTCGAATGGTTTGGAGAACACTTTCAGCCTTGGAGGAGAGCTTATATCCGACAGGAATAGGCGCAACTAGCCCCTGGGCCATCCAGTCACCTAGCTGATACCAGAAGCCCAGCTTAATGTTCATGGTGAAAGAAGCGTAGGAACGACAGATGGGGGTATCTGAACGGTTTGCGAGGTCACACATGACCTGGGTTTGAGCATCAAAGGGCATTTGCTTAATTTGCTCCAGAATCCCCTGAGCAATAATCATGCTGGCCGCTCCGGGAGCTGCGACGGTGATGGACTTACCCATTTCAGTATAGGCAAACCAAATGAGAGCAAGCTGATCTTCTGCACTGAGCTGGTTGAATGCTTCAACGGTGGATGGAACGACGTTAGCCGCTTGAGTGCCTGGAAAAATTGACCGAGCTGATTCAATAGTAAATGGCATAACGTAAAGCCTCTATGAAAAATAATGTGAGTCAGACTCTTGAGTCTGGAAAAGTTTGGCTTGCGAGTTTGACTTGCTAGATTGGTTTGCTATTGATGCAATGGCGATCGCCATTCAACCTAAACTGCACCACAAATCAGGAACAAAGGCAAACGGTGCTTGAAGCACACGCAACTACATGCAAACTTATGTAAACTAAAGTAACAGAATTGTTACAAAAACACAATCTTCTTAAAGATTGATTTTCAAAGATGAGTTATTGGCACTCCACTGATAGGCAGTCCGCTGGTCGGCTGTCAGCGGGAGCTAATAGGAGTCTGTGGGGTTTAGCGCAATCATTTTCCAGGTCACAAAAGTTCCCACGGGGCTCCACAGCAGAAAAGGCACCAGCAAACCTGCTGCGCCTGCGGAGCGCTGACTCACGAGACTGAATAGCAGTAGCCCCAAAATAAATCCGGCAGCACCCAGCAGCGTCCCTGCTTTTAAGCTGCGTAATTTACACATGACGGGGGTGTAGGCGAGGGTGACGACTTCAAGGGCTAGGTAAAGACCCATCAAAGTCCAGGTTTGCGCTGTACCTGGCTGAGTGAGCCAGGTCAGGTTGGCAGAGGCTGCTCCGCAGAGGAAGATTGAAATCCAAATCACGGGGATGAGGCCTTCAAAGGTGAGCCAGTGGGGTCGGCGCAGACGGTTGAACCAGCGGCGATCGCGGGAAGACAGGCGACTCATGGGTACCGCAACTAAAAAGGCGATCGTGCCGACCGCAAGCCAAGAAGGAATCATAATGGAGATCGTCTGTAAAATTGCACTTGTCAGACTGAGTTTCTAGATACTGCATCTAATACTGCATCGATAAGAACTGCGCTGGTCAGGTTGCTGGCGCTACAGTTCTGCCGCTATATTTTTTCTGCTAGGCCTTTTGAGCTAGGCCATTGATTCAAACATACCGCTGATGATCGGCTTATCAGCTTAGCGACCAGGCTGAACCGTAAAATCCAGTCCTCAAGCTCTCGCGCGGCGCTCTACTATGATCACACTCCACTATGACCTTTGAAGGACTCAATGCTGTCTTAACGCAGCTCAAGAAAACCCAGTGGCAAGAGCAGCAGGCGATCGAGCGGCTCTTGAAACTTTGGCCAGAAATTGTTGGCGCAGAAGTCTCAGCGCAGACTCGCCCCGTGAGATTGAGTCCCCAAGGCATCCTTCAAGTTGCAGCCGCCAGTGGAGTATGGGCACAAAATCTTGCCTTTGAGCGCGTTCGGCTGCTGGTCAAGGTGCGATCAGCCTGGAACCCTGCTGTTAAAGATATACATTTTTCGCCGCGTCAGTGGCATCGTTCTGGAGCAGCACAGCCTCTCTCTCCTCAGGCAGATTCACCAGCTATCCAGCAGGCTAAGTTAGCCCGTTCGCTGACTTCTCCGCTACCTGCCTATGGCAAAAAAGGGGCAAAAAACTCACAAGCCCTGCCCCAAGACGCACAGGCGGCCTTTACAAACTGGGCAAATCGCGTGCGCCAAAACGCCAACCAGCACGCCAGCCGCTGCCCAATCTGTGACTGTTTGACGCCCACAATAGAGCTAAGTCGGTGGGGGCGGTGCGCCCTTTGTACCAGCCGCCCAGAGTCTGGCTAAGGAGACTGGCTAAAAAGATTGGATAAAGTGCTTGCAAGGCCGCTCTATTTTCCAGGAGCCGTATCCAGAAGCCGTATAATTTGGCCGTGGAACATGGCAATCTCTGGATTTTGCTGCATGAGCTGGTAGTAGGGATGCTCTGCCCCAGAGTCTTGGCTGACGGGAGAGAGCAGCTTGTAGGCATCTAAAGCGATCGCCTGAGCGTTTTCGGCTTTACTGGGCTGTTTGGCCGCGAGGCGTTCGTCAATGCGCACAATGAACTGAGAAAATGGCCTCAGCCACTGGAACCACTCATTAGAAACCACCAGCCTAAAATAGTCCCCCTTGGACAAGATGGGGCCGTAGTTAGACTCGTAGGATAGCTTTGCGGCTTCCATAAGCAGCTTATGAAGCTGGAGCAGTAGGGGGCGCACCTGCCGCAGTCGGTCGAGAGCAATTTGATGGGTGGCCGGATCTGAGGAGGTTGGGTCAGAGGCGCTTGATTGGGAGGCGCTTGATTGGGATGTTGTGGAGTCGGACGTCATTGAGTCTACAGAACCCTGGAAAACCTGAATGTTTAAGTCTGAGATGTTTAAGCCTGGATGGGTAGTCTGAATGCTTAAGTTGCGATGCTCAAGGACTGGCTAAAACATTTGCCATGAGGCGATCGCCCTTTATGAAAACTGGCCCTGTATGAGAGCTGGCCCTGTATGAGAACTTGCCCTGCCGCCAGAATCCTGAAAGATCAGCCCGTAGCGGCAGGGCAGCCCCTTCTAAATTCTAGGACTAGACCGTTTCGCCCGCAGCTCGGCTTTGCTGCTGCTCAACGGTCGCGATCGCCGCGTTTACACCAGCCAGTCGCGTTTCTAAACCATCACGCATCGCTTTTAAGCATTCTAATTGGACTTCGCGGTACTTTTGGCGTGCCGCTGCGTCTACGGAGCAGCCAGATATCCAGACATGGGGAAACATAGGAACCTTCCAACTTTACAGACCACGACTTCTCTATGCTAAGCAAAGATTTGTTTCAGTGCCGTCTTTTCGCTCTATCACCAGATAGAAATATCGCAGTTCATCAGGCGTTTATGGGGGCGGCTCGGCTGGGTCGGGGCTGGCGTGAAGATGCTGCTGTGCTGATTGGGTCAGGGTCTGGAGCGCAATTGACGTTGGCGGAACGCTCTGGCAGTCCATGCCGAGCCAGAGCAAAAATTCGATATTGCCAGCAGGCCCCACCAAGGGAGACCAAGTGACCCCGCCATAACGCCAGCCTAGGGCTAGGGCAGTGTCCAGTACCGTGGCGATCGCTGCGGCCTGATCCTTGGGATTACGCACAACGCCATGCTTGCCGATGCGCGCCTTACCCACTTCAAACTGAGGCTTAACCAACAAAATAGCCTCGCGGGGGGGCTGAAGCAGGAACCAAAAGGCAGGCAGAACCTTAGTGAGCGAAATAAACGAGACATCTATTACGCCAAGGTCTGGTAGGGTCGCGTCAGCGGCATAGAGATCGCCAGGAGAGAGCTGCCGAAGGTTTGTCCGCTCTTTGAGGATGACTCTAGGGTCTGTCCGCAGCTTCCAGGCAACTTGGCCATAGCCCACATCAACCCCATAGACCTGCGCAGCACCTGACTGCAAGAGACAGTCCGTAAAGCCCCCTGTGGAGATACCGCCATCTAGGCAAATCCGGCCCATTGTCTGAATCGGAAAAGTCTGGAGCGCCTTGATCAGCTTTTCGCCCCCTCTTGAAACATAGGGCGATCGCGCTTTGAGCAAAATTTCCGCGTCTGTGGAGACAGCAGTACCGGGCTTATCAACCACTTGATGATTGACCTGCACCTCCCCAGCCTGGATGAGTCGCTGCGCCTGCTGCCGCGAGTCACACAAGGACATTTCCACCAGGAGTATATCAAGACGCTGTTTACCCAAAACTTTTGCTGTGCCAGTGATGTGATGTGATGTGATGTGCCAATAACTTGCTCTGCCAACGATCTGCTGAGTCTGGAATGGAACTTGTGAAGGTGCGCTGGCCTATCTCTTAAGGGTGTATCTCTTCAATGAGTGATGTCTTCAATTATTTATGTCTTGATTTATGTTTTGAGGTATTTATGTTTTGAGGTATTTATGTCTTGAGGTAGAAGAAACTTCTGGTCTAGCCTCTGATGATGTAAATAACTCACCTATGAGGTGGCCTATCAAAAAGGGTAAACCATTTAGGGTAGCTCCCTGATCGTGGTTCCTAAACGATGGTTCATTAACTGAGTCGTCACTCTCTAGTCACTCTCTAACAGTTGTGCCCTTGGACTTATGTCCTAATTCATGCCCTAGAAATGCGAGCTAGAGGTAAGAGCTAGGGCTCAGCCTTTCCTTCACTGAACTTTTCCCTGGCCTAAATTTTCTCCTAAAAAAGAAACTATAGAATTCAAGCATGAGAGAAGGTCAACACCTCCAGCCCAAAACAGATATCTTGGGCGTTTGGGGCATTGAGGTAAATCTATTGGTGCCTTGACGCCTTCCCAAACTGAATCGTTATGCTGATGTGATTTCGCCCTGGTAGAGTTCGGACTGAGATAGGCTTCCAACTGATAAAGTTTCGGACATACCGTTTCGGACATACGGTTTTGGACTGATAGAACTTCGGACTGATACAGCTTCGGACTGTTCCAGTTTCGGACTGAATATCGTTCAGGCAAGTACCGTCTTCTGCTGATAGATTTCACGCTGGTATTGTTTCGGGTGTACTGCTGACCATGCCGAGTGTTTGGCAAAAAGTATCGCAGGTTTGGCAGGAACGGTCCGTCCGCGATCGCGGCACCGTTTTAATCTCGGTTCCCATTGCTTCTCTCATTGCCTTTAGTGGCTTACTGCTGTGGGCAAGGGGCAGCACGAAGGAGTCTGTGGCGTGGGTGAATCATGCGCAGGTAGTGCGGCTCAAGAGCAATCAGCTGCTCGTTGAGATTCTGAATGCGGAGACATCGGTACGCGCCTATTACTTGGTGCAGGATGAAGATTTTTTAGTGCTGTACCGGGAGGCCCTCCGCAGACTGCCTGCAAACACTGCACAGCTTAAGCAGCTCGTCAAAGATAATCCACAGCAAGCGGCAAAGCTTAACGAAGTGGAGCAATCACTCCTGCAAAAGCAAGAAATTTTTGTCCGCAATCTCCAGGCTATTGATGCTGCCAAAGTTACGGGCCGTCCCGCAAACCTAGATCCACTCTTACGGCAGGGCGATGCAGCGATGCAGCGCATTCGGGCACAGATTGGGGCATTTCAAACTGCGGAGCAGCAGCTTTTGGCGCTGCGGCAGGAGCGCCTAGACCAACAGCAAACCTGGGGAACCAATGCAGTCTGGCTCTGCGCGATCCTAGGCTCCCTCAGCTCTTTCGTTGCCCTTTACCTGTTTCGTACCCTAGAGGCCGACTTAGCGCTCCATAAGGAAGATTTATTAGAGTACCAGGACTTCATTCAGGCGATCGCCAACAACATTGTGGATGGCGTCATTACCCTAGACCGTAACGGCAAAATTAAAAGCATCAATCCAGCAGCAGCTCAGATGTTTGGCACGACGCAGGCAGAAGTTGCAGGGCAAAATATTAGTCAGCTCCTCCCAGAAGCCTCAGTTGCCGACAACGCCCTCGCGCAGTACCGCCTCAACAACTCTCTGGGCACGCAGCAAGGACAGCGGATTCAAACCATGGGGCTGCGCCGTGACGGCAACTTTTTCCCAGTAGACCTGTCCATTAGTCAGTCCAGCCTTCAGGCCCAGGAAGATCCTGAATGGATTGCGCTGATTCAGGATATTACAGAGCGCCAGCAGGCGGAAGCCAAGCTCAAGTCTCGTGCGGATGAGCTGGCCCAGCTTGCCGCCATCCTTGCTAAAACCAACGCAAACCTCAACGCCAAAAATCAGGAGCTTAGTCAGTTTGCCTATGTCGCCTCCCACGATCTTAAAGCGCCCCTGCGCGCCATCTCAAACCTTTCAAGCTGGATTGAAGAAGATCTGGGCGACCAAATCCCCACCGAAAATCAGGCGCAGTTTAAGCTTCTGCGGGGTCGGGTGCAGCGCATGGAAGCCCTTATCAGTGGACTTCTAGAATATTCACGGGTTGGCGGTACGCCAGAGCGTCCAGTAACGGTCTCGATCGCTCAACTGCTCAATGAGGTTGTGGACTCCATGCCGCTGCCTGCTGAATTTCAGGTTGAGGTTGCCCCAGGCATGCCAACCTTTTCTGCACGACGGCTGCGGCTGGGTCAGGTCTTTGCAAACCTCATCAGCAATGCGGTACAGCACCATAAGCGCACCGATGGGAAGGTTGCGATCACCGTGCAGAAGCGCGATTCGTTTTACGAGTTTTCGGTAACGGATGATGGGCCAGGGATTGAGCCTCAGTACCACGAGAAAGTTTTTACAATCTTTCAAACCCTAGAGGCTAGAGACAAGGTGGAGAGTACGGGCATCGGGCTGGCGATCGTCAAGAAGGTGATCGAAGCAGAGGGCGGCAAGATCATGATTCAGTCAGACGGCATTCAGGGCTGCACCTTTCGCTTTACCTGGCCCCAACAGCCCACTTCCTCAGATCGAGGCTAATTCTAGTTTTGTGTTTTTCTCTGGCTGCTTAATTTTTCAATACTAAATTCCTATACTAATTACAAAACACACCACAAAACATGGCCCCAAATACGGCCCAAAATAAGGCCTAGAATACGACCCAAAATGCAATACAAACCAAACCGCCAAAACTGGTTGTCATAGAGATTTATAGAGAGTTACCCCCAACACTATGCCAACTCGAAACGTCACAATTTTGCTGGTAGAGGACGACGAAGTAGACGTCATGAACGTCCAGCGTGCTTTCCGCAAGCTCAATATCACGAGTCCACTCTTTGTGGCGGGGAATGGTCTCGAAGCCTTAAGTATGCTCCAAGGAAAGGGCAGTCAGCCCCCCCTTGTCTCTGCCGAGCGCCTCCTAATTCTGCTCGACATCAATATGCCTAAAATGAACGGCATAGACTTTCTGAAGGCGCTGCGCGCTGATCCAGCGCTCAAAGCCATTCCCGTCATCGTACTGTCCACCTCTGACCAAGACCGAGATCTCACGGAAGCCTACAGCCTGAATGTGGCAGGCTACCTATTGAAGCCCGTGGTGTTCCCAAATTTTGTGGAGCTGATGAAGACGATGAACCAGTACTGGACGCTCTGCGAAATGATTTAAGTCTCGCAAAGCATCCAGGCCATTAAACGAAGCGCATAAACAGCGCACAAACTAAGCGTAAGGCTAGCCCACAATCCAGTTGACGAGCGATCGCACGCCGTAGCCTGTGGCCCCTGGGTTATGGTAGCCGCTCTCTTTTTCAATCCAGACCGGCCCCGCAACGTCTAAGTGCGCCCAGGGGGTCTCTTTGACAAACTGCTTCAAAAATAGCGCTGCCGTGATGGAACCACCAGGTCGAGGCCCCGTATTTTTCATATCGGCAATCATTGACTTCATCCCCTCAAAGTATTTTTCTTCTAGGGGCATTCGCCACATTTTTTCCCCAGCTAGCTCTGATGCACTCAAGATGGCGTTGGCCAACTCATCTTCAGGACTCCAGACCCCCGCGATGTCGTTGCCTAAGGCCACAATGCAGGCACCCGTCAGAGTGGCAAGATCCACGATCGCGTCTACCCCTAGCTTTTCGGCAAACACCAGGGCATCTGCCAAGGTTAAGCGGCCTTCAGCATCGGTATTGTTGATTTCAATGGTTTTGCCGTTGGAGGCTGTGACCACATCTCCAGGGTGAATGGCGCGGCCGCTGATCATATTTTCGGTAGCAGCCACAATAAAATGCACCTCCACATCGGGCTGGAGAAGCCCCACAGCCTTTGCTGCGCCGAGGGTTGCCGCAGACCCTGCCATATCCATTTTCATGGTTTCGATGCCGCTGCCCGTGGGCTTGAGATTTAGGCCACCAGAGTCAAAGGTTAACCCTTTGCCCACAATGGCCAGCTTTCGCTGGGCGGTTCCCGTGGGCTTATAGGTGAGGTGGATAAACTTGGGCGGAATATCTGAGGCTTGGCCGACACAGAGGAACGCGCCCATGCCCAAGGCTTCACACTGCTCTTGCTCCAGCACTTCTAGGGTAAATCCTGGGGCTTGAGCCAGTTCGGCGGCAGTCTGGGCAAGGGTGATGGGAGTCACCACGTTGGCTGGGGCGTTGACCAGTTCTCTGGCTAAAATGACGCCCTCAGAGACCTGCTCAGCCTTGGCGATCGCTGCGCTTTGGTTTCCCAACCCTAATAGATCCACCTGCTCTAGGTGCTTTGCTGCGCCATTGGCATCCGGCTCAGACTTGAAGCGATTGTCTTGGTGCTGAGAAAGCGTCACGCCCTCTGCGATCGCGCCAGTCGAAAGCGCTTCATCGTTTTTCCAGCTAGGCAGCAGAATGCCGAGGGTTTTACTCTTTTGCTTTTGGGCCGTGCGCGCAATGCTCGCCGCAGCTTGACGGAGGCTCTCTAGGGTCAGTTTTTCAGCCTTGCCCAAGCCCACCACCACAATCTTGCGCGCAGCACCTGGCGATCGAAACGAGGTGGACTCCCCCGACTTTCCCTTAAATTCAGTTTCGGCCAGAATTTCTTCGAGCAAACCATGGGTGGCCTGATTGAGCGTTTTAAAGTGCTCGGACTGTTCGACCTGGTCTTCAAAAAAGCCGATGCCCAGATAGTCTCCAGCCCATTGTTCCAGAGACGTATCAGTAGATTGAATCTTCATAATCTATTGTCTTGACCTTTCACATCTGGTTTTCGGTTCTTATCTCCATTCTGTCAGAGAGCGCGCGGTCGCTGCATCTGGATCACTGCATCTGGAACGCTGCATCTGGATCGCTGTACGAAAGCAGGATGTACGGAAGCAGAACGTGCAGGCTAAAGCAACGTGAATTCGACAAAAAAACCGCCCCTCAGTCTCCCATCCTCTTTCTCCCTAGGGTGAAGGAGGGTCAATTAAAAATCAAGATTCTCAAGCCCCTCGCCTTTGGGAGAGGGGTTTGGGGTG
>JAKRSB010000065.1 GCA_022402525.1 Thermosynechococcaceae cyanobacterium MS004 | reverse complement strand
GTTAAGCAGGTGATATTCACCTTGCACAATTCGTATTCTAATCGTGATTTTTCGTGTTGTAACTAACTATACAAAAAGGCTCAGGCAAAGCCCCTACATACAGCAGCAGTTCCAGCGCTGGCTAATGATACTCACTAAGAGCTAGGTCGCAGGCTTGCGTGGACAATGGCGATCACTTGCTGTAGAGAGGCTTGAGTTGGGGCGGAAAAGGGCGATCGCCAAAACCAGAGCTTTCGATGAGCGATCGCTTAAGCGGAAGCCCTCATGCAAATACCTGCGCTTGCTCCCACATCGCTGCACCCAAGCGCGATCGCCTTCTCCATTGCATAGCCAAAGTTGGGCGATCGCTTGCGGCATTGAGCGATCGCACTGCTCATGCTGGCAGAAGTGGGCTGGGGCTTTGCTGTGGTTGGGGGCTGGGGCGATCGCAGAGCTATGGCTAGACGGGCGCTGGCGGGTGCTGGGCAAGCGTATAAGCGGAGCCGAGCTGGTGCTTTGCGGGAGGGGCGATCGCAGCGCGCTGGTTTAGGTGTAGCGGGGGGAGCTGTCTGGAGAGGGGCTTGAGTTTAGGCGAGGGCAGCGCTTTAGCTGCCAGGGAATGTATTACAGCGTGGTTATTAAGCTATTCAATTTCCCTTTCCAGTCTTGATCATGAACCAGTTCCATGATCAGAAACGACGAGTTATGCCTCAATTCATCCCTACTGTGAGAATCTTGTAATTGCTGATCTTGTAATTCATGAATAGAGCCATCGCAAAAAACGGCGATCGCAGGCTGATGATAGACAAAATCTGGCTTACAGTTTGCCTCTGGAATAAAGTGCTGAGCCGCATCAGGTAGTCTTAAGCCTGAATGATATAGATAATCTAAAACCTCACGCTCTAAGGGAGAATTTGGATCTAAGCCTTGTAGAAGCTGGTAATACTGTTGCTGACGTTCACGTTCATTGATGTCCATCACGAGCTGACAGTCTGCTAGCTCCTCTAACGCTGTGCGAATCATGTGGCGGTTCAGTACAGCGTGGTCAGGCTGATTTCTATAGGACAGTAGGCATTCATAACAAGCTTGAGTGCAGCTCTCTTTTGGTTGGAGAAAATGGGCGATATCTAATGCATTCTGGGCAATTACTCGAAATGCTTTTTCGTCTTGTAGAAGCTGCGCTAGCACCCCTGCACTCCCCTCGGCAGCTTCCCAAAATAAAATGCTACGGCCTTGACCCAGCCGTTCAGAACAGAGTTCATCGTCTTCAAGCTTGTAGGTCGCTTGAATCGAGCGTTCTAGGGCATATTGCAACGTTGCTAAGAATGCATCAGCATTCTCAGATGGAATCATTTGCGGCTCAAGGACAAGGATATTGGAAGTATTTTGCACCAGGATGTAGACTTCCGAATCCGGCGGGTTAGGATCGTCACTCTGGTTGGCGGTTGGTTGCAGCCAGTCTCCGGTTTTCGGATTAAGTTTAAAACCGTTCTCTGTGCCGCGCTTAAGTCCACGATTAATCCGCCAAACTTGGGCTGTTTCTCCGTAGGTCAGACTGAATAGAACTTCACCGGAAGCATTTAAAATTTGGGCTGATTTACGGCGGTTTTCAACATAGCGGAAATGGGTGGTGATGTTGTAGCCAGCCTTAATTCGTTCTTCCTCATCACAGGTAATGCGCTGCTGTCTGCGGGTTAGCATGGTGTCCATCGTCAGAATGCGGTTGGATTTAGCGCGATCGCCATTTTTATCTACTAGCCGCTCGCCACAATTTTCACAGGTTTCTCGATGCCAGGATTCGTCAGGGTGGAAATACCCGCAGTTAAAGCACACCCCAACCCGCTGATAGTCAACACCACCTGCTGAAACACGGGTTTTATGAATGCGGAACTTGCTGCCTTCGTGATAAAGCAAGTTGCCAGGGGCAAATTCACGCAGCGCCACAGCTCTGGGTCGAGAAATAAATTCGCCCTGATCGCCCGCCGGAATATAGGCCCGTACTGGCAATCGTGGAAAGTTATACCCAGGCAAAAATCCCTCAGCAGCAAAGTACCGATAAGGATAAAACTCAAATTCGTTCTGGCTGCGACTCCGATTGGAGTGACCCACCAATAAATCAATTTGCCGTTGTGCCTCTTTCAGCTTTTGATCTGCATTCCGTCTGTCTTCTGCTGACACATTCCCTGAAGCAGCTCGATCAATCAACTGCTGCGCCAGAACTCTTTGGGTCACTGCACCACGATACAGTTCTCGCCAGCGATCGCACTTACGGTCAAAGGCATTTCGAGCATCTTCAAGGACTGTCCTGAGCCAATCTTGGGAATACCAAGAAATTCTTGCCAAGTCGCTCTGGCAGAAAGCGTCGGAGAGTACGGCTGTGGAAGCTTGAACACAATGCTCCAAAGCATTCTTGGTCAAAGTCAGGCGCTCTTTAACCGTTTCTTTGAGCGGGTAACTGTCTTGCGATAGGTCAAGAATCTGATTCATGGAGTCGCCTAGCTCAAAACCTGTTTGGGCTAGCCAAATCGAGTAAATATGAGAGCGCACTAAATCTTCATTGCCCAGCTCTAACTTAGGGGGTGAGACAATTCCTGCAACCATTGCAGTAGGTCGCTTGAAGAAATATTGGTCATGGCCGCTGCCGACTGAGGCATAGGAAATGACGAGGGCAGCCTGCCCACTCCGGCCAGCACGACCGCTGCGTTGAGCATAGTTGGAAGGGCTGGGGGGAATATTTCTGAGATGAACGACACTTAGATCTGAAATATCGATTCCAAGCTCCATCGTAGGAGAACAAAACAGGGTGGATAGTTTACCTTGACGAAATTGGTCTTCACGCTCCTGGCGATCGCGACTATTAACCTGTCCAGTATGCTCTCGACCTTCTAAGTTTCGGATTTGGGCGGCGGCGGTTTGATAAAACTGCTGAAAAAATTGATTCACGCTCAAGTGGTGATCTTCAGAGCCTTGTAGCCGTCGAGCCGTAAGCGGGTCTGCTTGGATGGTGTCGTTGAAAGATGCTTTCCAGCAGAGAGCATCAATCCGTAACTGGACTTCTCCTCCTCTTCTCAGAAGCATCCCTGCTTGGCTCAAAACATTGATGAGTCCATTTATTAATTGGGGATATTCATCCTCTAAGATTGATTCAGTCAACCACGGCCAAGCCTTGGGCGATCTTAGAAAGCGACCGACTTTGCTCTTTCCCGTGAGCTTGACCTTGGCGGATGCATACCGTCTTTCTTTCGAGGCTGAGCCGCTGTAGGTTGCCCAGGTCGCTTCATGAAGCTTTTCGTATTCATCAAAGCTCCAGGAATCCGAAATAGACTGTCTCACTTCGCGCTTCAGTTGCTCAATGCGATCGCTTTGCAGCAGGACAGCATCTAGCGCCAATTCTCGACGGAGGTGATCTAAGAATGCTTTCGCTGCGATCATCCGCTGTTCTGGCGTAGCTTTGGCTAGAACTGAATGACTGTCATGCCAGAATTCATTGTTTCCACAGACTTCCGATAAATCTTGATATTCGATTTGAAGTAATCCGCTTTGTTCGAGATTTGGCTGAACGATGCGCCAGCCCCGCCGCAGGTCTTCATACAGTCGATACTCAATCAAGTTACGAAAGGTTTCTTCGGTACGGCGGATAGCGCCTAGGGTACTTGTCTCTTGCTTAGCATAGGCGGACTGCTCCAGATTCATGGCCTGAAAGACTGCGATCGCCAGTTCGCTATGGGTCAGAATTTTCTTGGTTTGCAACGCCCGATTAAGAGAGGCGCGCAGAAAACTGGTCTGGACAAAATCGTTAAAGTGTCCGGCTTGCAGTGAAGCATCTTGACGGTTATCGGTGAAGCTGAGGATTTTTGCTGCTTCGGCATCGTCTCCTAAAATTTCCTTGAGACGACGCACTGTAGAAAGGCACAGCAAGGTGGTGGCGGTACTGCGCCCTTCACTACTGAGGCGAGAGAGCTTTGAGTATTCGTTTTTGCGAGGGTCATGCACCACGCCACAATGGAGACAGGTTAGGAAGGGTTTGGGGATAAACCAACATTCTGTGCCTTCTAATAGAGAGTTGGTGAGCTGCCCGTTAGGCAGCACGCGCAGGCGTTTCGGAATATATTTAGCAAACTTTGGCTGTACCTCCCGCCCTCGGCGTTTGGTTTCTTTAAACCAAGTCTCTGGCAGACGATCTTCGTCGGATTCATCCCAGAGTTCAGGTTCGTGGAGAGTTAAGTATCCATCCTGAATATCGGCATCGATGACTTCTTCTGCACTCGTGGGCAAGGTTGGGGTAATTTGCTGGCGATCGCCGTCGTATCTCACGACGTAATAATCCTGACCGCATTCTCGACAAAATACCAGGGGAAACAGGAGGCGATCGCCCGTGGTGACGTACTGCCCTTCTAAGGTGAGCATTCGGTTTGGTTTAGATTCAAGGGTGGCGTAGACATTCCCCCCTTGGGAAATAAACTGGTGCAGTCGAAAGGCCAGTCCTTTGGTTTTGCTGCCCCATCGAAAAAGCTGCTTCAGGACGTCTAGGCAATGTTCGCGGTTGATTCCGGTTTCTTGGGCAAGCTGTGCGGCACCTGCTTCTAGGGAAATGGGCGATCGCCGCACAAGGTGTCCCTCTTCTTCAATGAGGCCAAAGTTTAGCTCAACCCAGGCAGATAGAGGATGTTGCTGAAAGGCGGATAGGGTTTGCTCTGAGCTTGACGGAAGAGGGATTGAAAGGCACTGGCGAAGTTCGATTGAGTCTGGGATGGGTCGAGGGATGGAGCGCTGAAGGGTTTCGTCAATGACCTGGTGCGCCTGAATAGAGGTGCCAAAGAGTTTGCTGGCAACATCTGCAACGGTTTGACGACGGGCTTCTCGACCACCTTCGGTGGACATGGTGGCGCTGGTGCCAATGCAGATCAGGTCTTTACCGGAACGTTGCCGCAGTTTACGGATGAGGAGCGATACATCTGCCCCTTGGCGACCGCGATAGGTATGAAGTTCATCGAAGACTAGATATTTGAGGTTTGGGGAAGATACAAATTTTGCTTCATGGGTACGGGTGAGCATTAGCTCCAGCATGACGTAATTGGTCAGCAGGATGTGGGGCGGGTTGTTTTGGATTTCGACCTTTTTCTCTAAACTTTCTTGACCTGTGTATTTGGCAACGCGGATGGGGGAATTGGGGACGTGAGCCAGAAATTTGTTGAGTTCTTCTTCTTGAGAATTAATGAGCGCATTCATGGGATAGACCAAAATGGCTCTCACGCCTTTGAGGTCTGGGTTTCGCAGCATATCGTCAAAGATGGGCACCACGTAGGTCATGCTTTTACCGGAGCCTGTGCCTGTGGTGACGACGTAGGACTGCTGCTGCTGTGCTTTTTTGAAGGCTTGCTCTTGGTGATAATGAAACTGAAAGGGCTTTCCTTGTTTGGTGCAGAAGTAGTTTGAGCAGTCAGGGTGCAGGATGCCTTGATGCACCAGTTCGGTAACGGTAGCTCCTGGTTTATAGAGCGGGTTGAGCTGCACAAGAGGGTTAATCCAGAGTTCGCCGCGATCCAGAGCTTGATGAACAAAGGATTTGACGCGAGAATCTTGGATCTTTAGAAAGCTTTCGATGTAGGTACGGTAGTCTTGGATGACTTCATCTCTCAGGTTGAAGACATCTAACAATTTTGGGTTTGAGGCACTCTCTTGTGTCGCTGCTATAAAAGCATGAACAGTTCGTCCGTGGCGATGGTCAAACCATTCTTGAAATTGACGATGCAAACTGGAACTGACGGTAGAGCGTTCTAGGTTTAGCTCAAGATCGCTTAAATCCCAGTGGGCTGGCAGTGCGACAAATAGCTGAGTGAGGTAGTCGGCAGGCAATGACTCTACGCCTGTGCAGTCCAGAATGGCGTTACCTTGAGCAAGCAGGGCACTGATGGGTACAAGCACTGCTTCGCTTTGGTTCAGCAATTCTTGAAGCTTTACGGGCAGTTTCATCACGCATCCTTCAGATTTAGCTCAGGCAATTCAAGACATCAGCCTTTGTTTGAACCTAGGATGCCCCTCTAGTCTCGAAATCACGCTAAATGAACCACTTATCAACTTCAAACAAAGTTTAGCTAGATAAATCAGGCGCTCCAGAAATTCCCAAATTTATAAATTTGGCATAAGTGTAAAGTGAAGTGTAAAATGGACTTCCTGGGCATCCTAATGAAAGATAAAAACAGTGAACCCCAAAATGAGTCTTGCGCCCGTATTCTATACTCTGGCTCAAGTGCAATTTAACCAGATCACCCAAATGTCGAAATATGTCGCACCTTTGCAGGAGCGTTTGCGTCGCAGCGGGTTCCCTGACTTTCGGGACGAGAATCAATTTGGACTCACAATTCGCCGATTGGATGAATTGCAACCTGATGTCCAGCAGCAGCAGCAGAAGCGATGGAGCTTTACGAATACCGAACGTACCGAAGGCTACCTCTTGCTTGAGAATGCTTTAGTTTTTCACACGACCGCATACGACAGGTTTGTAGACTTCCTGCAAAAAGTCATTTTTGGGTTGCAACTGGTTCATGACATTGTTGAATTGGCTTATGTCGAACGCATTGGACTGCGTTACCTCGATGCCGTTGCGCCAACGGAGGACGACACACTGCAACAATACCTGAACCCATCTCTACTGGGCTTAACTTCGAGTCTAGAGGGTCGGCTAGGCCATAGTTTTACTGAGACGGTCACTGATTTTAAAGACGGGACTTTAGTTGCTAGAGCAGTGATGACTGACAACGGCTTAGCGCTATCGCCGGACTTGTTCCCGTTACAGCTTGCGCTGCAACCCCGATTTGCAGCGATTAGCGGTCGGCACACAGTGTTAGATACAGATTATTTTGTTGCTAAACGAAGCAGTTTCGATATTGCGGAAATTGAAGCTCAACTTTCGACTGCCCATGACATTATTTCAACAGTCTTTGAGCTTTCAGTGACTGATTACGCTAGAGAGAGATGGGGCTAAACTTATGAACATGACGGTGGCACCTTACCCTACGGCTTTTCCTGAAACTAAAAATGCTTATGAGTCTTGCTCATCGATTAGATTAGTAATCCCGCTACTGGTTTTAACGGCTGGGACTGGCGGCGTTATGACCGCACATAACACTGCTGAGGCACTAAGCCGATACCACTACCCACGTATCCAGGTCGAGCCTTTTATCGCCAAAAAATTTGATACTCGCTCCCCTGCTGAGCTTGTTGCAAACATCCGCGAGATATTTGCTATCAATATGTCGGATCTCGCGGCTATCCTTGGCGTCACTCGTCCTACTGTCTATGCTTGGCTGGAAGGGCAGGAGCCGAAGCCCGAAGCTATGATGTATATTCAGCGGTTGTCCCGCACTGCTGATGAAGTCAAAAAAGCCAATATCCCTCGTCTAGATAAGTTAATGCATCGCCCAATTTTAGACGGGCGTTCTTTATTCGATCTGCTGAAGGCGGATGAAGATCTCTTAAAGGCCATTGCCCCACTTAAAGCGATCACCGAGAAAGAAGCTCAGACCCGCCGTGAGCCGAAGGGTTCTGGCAAGCGCCTGCGATCGCTTCATGATGTATTGGGCGAATCTTCTGTAGCTATCCATGAGCGGAGTTAGTGCAGAGAGATGCCGTGGTCCCGAAACACCTCGTGGCGGCAGGGTAGCGTACTGGCTCAGAATGACTTTCAGGCAGTGGGCTTGACTGATACACCTGATGCTGATCTAGCTGTAGCGATATCTCATGATTGCGATATTGCTAATGACAATCTGGATGCTGAACCTGCTGTGGAGTTTATCTTTGCGCGCATTTTAGAAGAACGGAACGGAAACTATACGCACGGCAAAAACCCCCGCATTCTGCATCTAGATTACAGGCATGAGGGAAAGAGCGTTTGCCTTGAACTGCTTGCGTCAAGAAAAATGATGGTGCCAAAAAATTTGCTTGAGGCAATACAGCCTGAGCAGACCTATACGCTTATGGCTTCTCGCCAAGTCCTTCAGAGTTGGCTGGCTGCACGATATCGTCGCCATGCTCTACCCAATAGCCTTGTCGAGCGGCTTCGTACTGTTTTTGGCTACATCGAGAAGGAAGGCAAGAAAAATTCTGCTGGAATTGTGTCCTTTCGTCTCTCTTATGAGCCTGAAGGTGAACTAACGCCGAATGAAGCTTATGAGCTATGGCTGAGCATTGTCTACATTACGGATAAGGCTGAATACGGCTCTATGGCACAGGAGATAGCACAAAACCTGAAGACGGAATTTCCAAAGCTTTTGGAAAAGACACAGGATAGCGGCACTGTAGACTTGCGACAGTGCGAAGCGTTTTCTGAGGAGGAATTCACGCTACGCGATATGCGTGACACGGAGGAATACCGTATTGAGCACTTAAGTTATCGCACTGATCCGCCTGGGCCAATGGTCTAAAATCTCAATCTATCCCATGCTTCTAGAACTAAGCGCTGGGTGCGGTATTCGCCATACGCATTGATTTCATTCTTTTTGAGGACTCGAAACGTCTCGCTGGGGAACTCGTCGCCGTAGAGGTCGGTAGGGTCTAGGATATAGCGCAGCTCGTCGCGGGTGAGGCCGTAGAGGTGGGCGTAGTAGGCATCGAGTTCGGCACGGAGGTGGGCGCGGCGATCAGGATTCCAGGGGAAGGGATCGTCGCTGTAGCCCATGTCTTGGGCGAAGGGTTGCATGTCCCAAGTGGTATAGACGAGTTCGAGGACGCGGGGGGTGATGAAGTCGATATCGGCTTGGCTATAGGCTTCTGGAGGAAGAACAGGAAGTTGCTTTACAATGAAAAAATTCATTGAAGTGCCTCCAATTTTTTGTCTTGCCACAAAGTCAAAGGGCAGTGAGCAAAAGTTTGCTAGCAAGCAGCTAGCTTTATTGTGATGGTTATCATCAAACAAAATCAGTGGTGCTTTATTCCCAACCCCAACGCGGGGCAAAATGCTGAAAATGGCGGTTCGCTCATTGGTTGAGTTGGTGATGTCGCGGAAGGCGATGAGCCAGTTTTTCTTCCACTTATGGGCGAGACGATCTTCGACGTGCGATCGCCTTACCCAATATCGAGGCACGGGGAGAAAGTTGGGGTCTTTCTTTTCATCGTCTGAAATATCGCGGGTAGACCCATCGGGGTTATAGGTCGCCCAGCGATGATCGAACTGGTGCAGCATTTTACCTTCGTAAAGTGGTACGCTTTCCTCGCTTGGCTCTGTGGCAAATAAACCGCTATCAGTATTCATCATGAACATAAGCTTGAAAGAGATTCCCCAAGGATTTTGCCCAGTGCGTTCATTTTCTAGGATGGGGACACGCTGATAAATTTTTTGGGTTAGTTCAGCATCAACACGGGTACGAAAAATGGGACAGGTTAAGGTATTTGGATTGATAAGAGCAATATCTTCAGAGGTTAGGCCAAAAACTCGTGCTGGATTCTCAAGATGTCGAATTTGACTGGAAAAGAAGGAAAATTTTGCTTTCTGAGTCGGACTTCCACTAATGCAAAACAGTGAGAACTTGTAGCTGCGATGAACAGCAGAAAAAAGCGCGTTTCGGTTCTCGAAGTCGTAGAGACAGGCTATAGCTTTATTCCTTACTAAATCCGAAAAGAAATGCTGATTAAATGAGTCAGTTGCAATGCCAGTAGGGACAATAAAACCAACTATTCCTTTACTCTTAATAAGAGATCTAGCCATTTCAGTGAATAAAGGAGCTAGATTAATTCGACCAAAGCTAGTTAAGGGGAATCTATCACTTGAATGAATAAACTTCTGCTGTGCATTAATGTAGTGCTTTGCCTCTTCATATTTAGAGAAAAGGGGAGGATCTAATGTCTTCAGTTTTGAAATCATTTTGTCTCTTGCTGACATATTTTGAGCATTAGCAATTTCAGGATTGCATGACTCAAAGAATTCTCTTGCATCAAGCTGTAATTGATCCCAAGGCGGATTGCCTAACACACAGTCAAAGCCACCCTCTCCAAACACTTCAGGAAACTCTAGGGGCCAATGAAAAAAGCGTTTCTCCTGCGCCAATCGATTCGCGGCTTCCACAATGGGTGTAAGAGAACCAACCTGATTCCCTTGACCCTGCTGCTCTCGCCAATACCGAGTCAAAACCTCCGTCGTGGGCATCAGCTTCAAATTTTGATCCGTCAAGGGCGTAAAAAATGCCGACGTCCAGAGGTTACAGGTCGTCACCACTCTACGCCACTGGGCATCTTGGCTGAGCTGTTCCTGCTGAATTTTCTTTTCATGCACATCCACCGCCGTCTCCTCCGGCAACTGCCCAACGCGCTGTGCCGACCGCGCCAAAGCAGGTAACTCCGACTCCATCACCGTCCCAAACACAGACAACTGGCCGTGAGCACTGCGCTCCTGCTTATTGCGTTTTTTGAGGATGCTTGAAAGCGCATTGCTATCACCCACGATCGCCTTAAACGCCCCATCAGGGATGCCCTCTTGCAACACACTGAGATCCATCATCCCCACCAGCGAGTTGCCGCACTTGATCCGGTGGTTAAGAAAATTCAGCGGATAGCCCTGGCAAAAGCCCTCTACCCATAGCGCCACCTTGCATAAATCCACCGCCAACGGGTTCATATCCACGCCATAAATGCAGTGCCGAATTACATCGCGGGTGGCAGTCCGTCGCGCCTTATCGCCCGGTTCCTGTTCCTCCGTCCGCACCCGCGCCAATTCCAGCCCCAGCCGTCGCGCCGCCGCCAACAAAAAGTGCCCAGACCCACAGGCCGGATCGATCACCTTCAGACTCAACAACGCCAGTTCTTTCTGCGCTTGAGTGGTTAACCCCTGCAAACGTTCCGCCATCACAGGCTCTAGAGCGCTCTTTATGAGCTGCCCCACCAAATCGCGGGGGGTGTAATAGGAGCCAGTGGTTTTGCGATCGCTCCCCGTCACCAAACAAAACTGATGTTGACCGTGCAGAACAGACAGTTGCGGATGAAAATCAAGCAGGCTCTCATAAACAGAACCCAGCTCCTCCACATCCAGCGCCGCGTAGTTGATGCGGCGAAGCTGGCCTTTTTCATCCTTATAGAGCGAGAGGTGACGAATGGCGACCAGCAAATCCTGGTTGTCAATGGCGCATCCATCCAGATCCTTTAAGGCTGCTGACCCAAACAAATCACCATTGAGGGGCGATAGACCCAATAACCGCCCACGCCAGTTTTCGTCCATCAACTGAAACGTAACCCGCAGCCCCTGCCACATATCCTGAAAGCCTTCGCGCCGCCAGCCTGGACGCTCTGCGAATAGCCGCAGCCGTTCCACACTGTAGTAGTCGCGGTAGATCCGAGACTTTTCGGCAAGTTCCGTCCCCGTTAGCTCAGCCCCCAGCAGCAGATTGCGAGATTCTGCCACCATCACAAACAACAGCCGATAAATGAGCAGCAAGAGCTGGCGATAGTAAGCCGTTGCCGTTATTTCGCCAGACTCCACCGCCTGCCGTAGAATACCGCTGTCTCGATGCTGCAAAAAGCCATTGCCAAACTGCTTCAGCGCTTGTTCTACGCCGTCTCGGAGGCGATCGCGCACCCGCCCACCCTGGCTCAGCGATTCCTGATGGTAAAACTCCAGCAGACATTTATCCGCGTCCTCCATCCCTTCCGGTAAACGGGAGCGATGAAATAGCCGATAAAACAGGCAAAAATCCGCATAATTTTCGCTCGTCAGAATTTGCTCTAGGTCAAACTCCACATAGCTTAGGCGCGTCATCAGCGAAGAATCGCGCAGTAAACGCCACCGCAATCCATTTGTCACCACTGCCCATAGGTGATCAGTGCGGTTCAGGTATTCCTGCACCAGAGCATGGGCAGACAAACGCGGGTTTCCACTCGGCGGACGCTGCTCTAGCCCAACCCGACAGCCCACAATGTGCAGCGGCGGTTTATCAGACAGATCGGCTGTCCCTGAAACGTCATAGCTGCCTTCCCATTGGGTCGCACGCTGCTCAGCTAAGGGTGAGGCTAAACGTTCTCGTCGTTGTCCTGCTCGATGGGAAATAGCGTAGGTTTTGCCATCTACCACATCCGCTTTGGCGGTATAAAACGGGTCATACCCAAAACTCCGCAGCAGCGGCAGCGCCCATTGATCGCGGGTGAGGGTCGTTGCCGTATCGGACTCATCCAATCGCGCCAACCCGCGCTGAAATGCCGACCAGTATGCTTTCGCGTCCCCCCAAGCGATCGCAATTTCATCCGTCAGCTTTTCTGAAGCACCCAGGCCAAAATCTTGAGTCCCCTGCCCCTTAATCGCTCCGACTTTCAAATCTTCAGTTAAGTCTTGTGCAATCAAGTTACCTTCAATTTGCAGACTTGCGAGATTGGCAGAGACAACAGCCATAAAACGTTCCTTGAAGCAGTAAAAACTTAAACCAGTACAAAATAGTTGCAGCAAAACCGTCCAGTTCCCCATAGAACCGGAACGCCCGAATTCATGCCAAGAAATCCGCGTGAGCTAAAACGCCGAAACGCTCAAATAACCAATGCTATGGGCTTGTATGGACTTAGGATGTGACTATTCATCCTCGAAATCGACATTCAGTTTTTATTTTTTCAAAGCAAAACTATGAACCAGGGTGCAACACATAAACCCCTAAAATATCCATCGGCAACTGCGGCTTAATGCGAAGTGCCCCTTCCTGGGTCAAAGTACGCACTCGCTTATGAGCCTGAGTCAGCACATCAGCTCGCTCCTGGGCGATCGCTCCCAGTACATCCTGCATCTCATCCAAGCGATCTAGCAATAGCTTCATCTCTGCTGTCTTGAAGGCGATCGGCAGATCGCTGGATGGCTCAGCCTGGAGCAGTTGCCGCGCCTCCTCAGTGGGTAGCCATTCTGGCCGAGTGGGCGAACCCCTAAACCCAACCAGTAGACATTCTTCAGCCAACAGCGGGGCGTGCTTTCGGCTCTCCATTAAATGTCTCAGGCGCAGCAGCAACAGAGTCGTTCGCTTTTTTACCCCACGGGTCACAATTAACCCGCACCGTGCCGCCACTGCCTCCGGTCGGGCACTCAGCGCCTGCTCTAGTAAATGCTGAGCCAACCCTTCCACGAGCGGATGATTGCGACCGATATATTCAGCCCCCACCGGTGCCGGAAACTGAAAGGCAACTGAACGAGGGTGATCGCCCAACACAGACTGTAAAAACTGTGGCGGTTGCTGCAACAGCCAACCCTCTTTTTTGCGAGCGAGGGGATAGTTAAGGCGATCACAAGCCGACAACACAAACCGCTCTACATCCGCCTCACTCCCCAAAGCCTGCTCCACTTCCACCAACTCCTGCTGCACCTCAGCGGGAGTAATGGCGTGCTGGGCAAAGCGCGTGCGGCTGATGCGATCGCGATCTACGGCTCTATCCCAGTCCAAATGCACCTTAGCAATTTCCGTGGTTTCATCTTCTAACAAGTCCAGTAACGAAAGCTGCTGGTCTTGTCGTGAGCGATCAAACAAAGACTGAAAAACCGCCTCTGATACAGAAGCGCTTTCCATCGGCACAGGCACCGTCACTCCGAGAGTCTCATGGATTTTGACCGCTTTACGAATCAGTACATCTAAAACTGCACCATCAACAGGGTTATTGCGACCATACATCAGATAGCTTTTCACCACCTTAGCGCGCTGACCGTAGCGATCCACCCGTCCCTCACGCTGCTCCAGGCGATTGGGGTTCCAGGGTAGGTCGTAGTGAATAACAGCACTAAAGTGTTCCTGAAGGTTTACCCCCTCACTCAAACAGTCCGTAGACACCAGCACCCGTTTTTCATAGTCCTTAAACTCCGCCAATCGCAGATCGCGCTCGCTGTCCGATAGTTCTCCGGTAATGGCAATCACCCTCATTCCATTATTTTTCTTTTCCAGCACCCTGCGAAGCTCAACCGCCACATATTCCGCCGTGGCAATATAACGGCACCAGATAATGGGGTTTAAGCCTTCCGCTAGAAGCGAATGGACAATCTTTTCCAACGCCTGTAGCTTTGAGTCCTTGACCCCTTGAATCTCCTCTGCGGCCTGAATAAACGCACGAATAGATCGGCGCTCATGGGCAATGTAAGATTGCTGTCCTTGCTCAATCACCACGGTAGGAGCCGCATCTACAACTGTTTCCAACTCCATTGAGTCATAGACATAGGCTCCCAAAAACTCGTCAGACACTTCAACTTCACTATCCGCTTCCCCCCGCTTTTCAAGCTGACGACTAAGGGTGGCGATCGCCGCCGCTGGAGACGACATCACGCACCGAATCAGTGCCAGAGCAGACCAATAGCGTCCCCGCCGCTGACCGTAGGACATCTCATCCGTCGTACTTTGCACCAGTCCTAATGCAAATTGATAAACCTGATCGAATAGAGCGCGATAGGGTTTCGAGAGTTCATAGTCACACTCATAGGGTTCTCTGACCGGAAAGGGCGTTTCATCCCCCAACCATCTTTCTACATCGGCTCTACGGCGCTGAATAAAATGCTTAGCAAGCTGCACCCGCTCTCCAGTCGTCATCTGATCCAGATTCAACTGCTCAAATTCCGGCCTCAGTAGCCCTAGCAACGACAAAAATGATGTTTCAAGGCCACTATGGGGCGTTGCCGTCAGTAACACAAGATGCCGACTAGCATTGGCTGAAATCTCTTTCAGAAGCTGATATCGCTGCTGTTGGGCAACCTGATGACCAGCACCCACTGTACAGGTATGCGCTTCATCCACAATTACAAAATCTGGGCAGTAGCTCACAAAAGCAGCCCTGCGTCGCTCAGATTTGACGTAATCCAAGCTCACAATGACATGACGAAAATAGCTAAAAATATGGCTATCCCCAATGGGTTTTTCACGCTCCAGTTTCGCCACCGTCCCCGACCGGACAATGACAGCATCAATGCAAAACTTGTCCTTCAGTTCCTTCTGCCATTGATCGCAGAGATGGGGCGGACACAGCACTGCAATTCTTCTGATTTCATTGCGGTCTAACAGTTCACGGGCAATCAATCCCGCTTCAATCGTTTTCCCAATTCCCACATCATCAGCAACTAGGAGGCGAACTGTTTCCAATCGCAGCGCCATTAGTAAAGGCACTAACTGAAAGGGTCGGGGGCGAACTGATAAACGACCCAAACTCCGAAAAGGGCCAGCGCCACTTCGTAGGGTTAAACGTGCCGCATCTAATAACAAACGTGCTGAAGCATGATCTTGAAGACTTTTAGCATCTGGCTTGGGAAATTGAGCTGGCGAAAAGCGCTCCAGTTCAAGGGGGTCAAAAATACCTAAGATTTCATCCTCATTCCCGCTCAGGGGTCTTAAGCGAACCACATCTTGAAGGTCAGAAGGCAACACAACCCACTGACGGCTTCTACAAGTCACAATTGAACCGGGGAAGACACTTGCCATAAGATAGTGAGAACCTTAAATCAACGAAGATAGAGCCTTCATTAGCGTTCCCAACCTTTTCATAAGTGTTCTAATCAGATATTTTTTTCTCACAAATTATTGATTGAGGTCTTAAAAACTCATATTTGCAAAATTCTTGTAAGTTCAAGTTAAAGACCCCGCTTTCTCTCCCTCACCGCGCCATCCCCCGCCCCTGACTCATGTGCGGCGATCGCTGACTCACGGCAGGTTGAGGAGCATTGTGATACTTCATTGCAAAGTTAAGCGCATTCTGAGCATAGGCTTGAGCTGACGCTTGACCCTGCTGAGCATGGAGCTGCCGATACGAGGGGTCAAACTCCAGGATCTTCAGCACCTCCTCTGGTTTTTTACCTTGCTGAAGTGCCCGCAGCGCGACTCTGGCAGTGTGACGCTCTGGTGTTGACTCTGACACGCCCTGGTTCAGCTTTACCCAGTCTGCACGGCAAAAGTCTGTCTGCATTGCTGTCCTTGCATTCTCAGACATCGGCTGACCATTCTGGAGGTTCACACCAACATTCTGGATCTTCTCCAGGTAATGCTCAGGCGCTCCTGCATCCCTGGATAGTCGATACCACTCCTTGACTGAGTTCAAAGTGTTCTGGAACTGAGAAAGGGCTTGGTGAAGGGCAGCTTCAGCATTGCTAGACAGCGGCTCTCCAGCTCGATACGCGGCTGTGACCTGCTCAACTCTGGCTTGGTAGTCATCCGGCTTGGCCAGCGCTTGAGCAATCCTTGACCAAGACTCTACTTGCTCTGGTGTGACCGTTGAGCTGCTGTGCGGCGGAGAGGCTGTCGCTACCTCTGGCTGAATTGCTTCAGCCTGCTCTTTCTGATTTGACTCCTGCGGCTCTGAGACTTGCGGCTCTGCTGTATAGGGTTCTTGCGGTTCAGAAACTTGAGGTTCACTGGGTTCCAGCTCCTGCGGTTCTGATACCTCTGGCTCCGGCTGCTGGGGTGACTGCACGGACGACCGCATGACCA
>JAKRSB010000064.1 GCA_022402525.1 Thermosynechococcaceae cyanobacterium MS004 | reverse complement strand
AAAAAACAACCGGCTCTCATCCTCCATCCTCATTCTCCCTAGGGAGAATGAGGGGCAATTAAAAATCAAGCTTCTTAAGCCCCTCGCCTTTGGGAGAGGGGTTTGGGGTGAGGGGCTTCAAGTGCATTATCGAACTCACGTTAATTAGGAATTTAATTAGGACTATTTGATAAGTAGGACTATTTGAAGAAGAAGAATTCACAGGCTCCAAAGGCACCGTGAAGACCCAGTCGAACAGGAGTAGCGACCTGTGACTGAACTTGAGATGACTGCATTCTGTTTACTGTAATAGTCACCTGCCATAAGATTATCTGCCATAGAACTAATTGCCATAGAACTAATTGCCATAATTGGATGCGCTGCCGACTCTCCCTCCCTAGGGCGCTTCGGCAACGGCCTTGAGCCGAACCAGTTGCGCCTGCATGTCACGACGGGTTAGGTGAGCGGCAAAGGTCTTAAAGCCAAAGGCCACAATGGGGTTGGGCACCTGAAACTCAAATCGATTCACCAGTCGAGTTCCGCTACCCTCTGCAAAACATTCCCAGCGATCGCGGCCTTGAAAAAAACCATCAAATGCCCATACCACCAGCCCCAAGCGTCGCTCAACTACGGTGCTGATGAGTGTGGGGTTGAGCAGCGGAACCTGAATGACAAATCGGCTCTGGCTCCCAAGATCACTACTCCAGTCCCCTATCGGCTCACAGCGCAGGACTGGATTGAGCCATCGGTGCATCTGAGCGCGATCTGTAATGGTGTAGTCCACCTGTTTAACAGATGCCTGAATGAAAATACTGTGCTCAAAAACCTGTGGAGGGGGCATGCTTGCTGCTCTGATTCGCTACTCTGATTTGCTGTTCTGCTTTGCTGCTCTGATCCATCGCTCTGGATTGACTTATGGGTCTTGAAGCTATGGGTCTTGAAGCTATGTCCAGCTAACGCATGGCGGCAAACTGCCGCCAGCAGAGATAGAGCGCACGTGGAACGTGAAAGCAGCCTTTCCACTTTCCGCCCTTGAGGTTGAGCAATACCTCCCCACGGCGATTTAGATAACCAAACCATTCCGGATAGTCTGGGTCTGCAAAGTGTGCCCAGGTATATTCATGGAGCCGTTGATACCAGTCCCAGCACTCCCCCCGACCCGTGAGGCGATCGCCCATCGCCAGCGCCACCAGCGTCTCTAGATGAACCCACCAGAGCTTTTGATCCCACTCTAGCTGCTGAGGCGGGTGCCCTTCAGCGTCCAAAAAGTAGTACAGCCCCCCGTAATCCTTATCCCAAGCGAACTCAAGCGTATTGAGCACCACATCCACCGCTCGGTTCAGTAAGTCCCTATCGCCCCGGCGCTCGGCGATCGCCATCATGAACCACATTGCCTCAATGCCGTGGCCAGGGTTAATGAGTCTTCCCTCAAAGCAGTCCACCCGCGACCCGTCCGGGGCTACGTTTTCAAACATCAGGCCCCGCGCTGGATTCAGGAAATCAGTCATCACCTCCTGCACCGTCTCATCAAGCACCGCCTCTAGAGTCGCAGACGGCAGTAGCCAGTCCAACTCTAGGGTCAGGTTCGCTAAAATCATGGGTACGGCCAGGGACTTTAGGGGGCGGGTGCCAGGGTAGGCTTTGGTGTATTGCCCCTTGGGATTGTCCTTGCGGCGCAGCACATTTCCATAAGCCTGGAGCGCAATGTCCTTCGCCCAATCTTCCCCGGAGGCGAGAGCATACTGGCTAAAGGCCATAGCAGCAAAGCAGTCTGAAAAAATATTGTAGGGCTGCACCAGAGGCTGGCCGCTGCGGGTGAGGGAAAAATACCAGTTCCCCTCGCGATCGCGGCCGTGATCAGCCAGAAATTTTGCACCGTTTGCGGCCCCATCAAGCCAGTCCTGACGCGCTTCAAGCTGGCTATAAAGCATGGAAAATAGCCAGACCTGCCGATTTTGCAGCCAGATAAACTTATCGGTGTCATATACTTGACCAGCACGATCGAGGCAGGTGAAGTAGCCCCCCTGCTCCCAGTCAATCGAGTGCTCCTGCCAAAAGGGCAGAACATTTTCCAGCAGCGCTGTTTTGTAGAGCTGAGCAAGGGCTTGGGGGTCGCGTTCCATTTAGGCTGATTTTATTGGGGTTAGTGTCCGGAAAAGATAGGGAGTAGCGCTCATTATCGCCTTGTGGGGGAAGATGGACAAGCTCAATTCCCCCTCTCTCACAACGTGCTATCCATTGCCCACAAGTCCGTAGAAGTGTTACAGGGATTAGCTTTGCAGCAT
>JAKRSB010000063.1 GCA_022402525.1 Thermosynechococcaceae cyanobacterium MS004 | reverse complement strand
ATTGTTCAATGCACGGCTGATATTGAGCATACTCAGACGAATTCTCAAGGTCTTGGGGACATTATCGCTTAAAAAGCAACAAGTCTAATATGTTAACTCGCTGCATAAATTTTATCTTCATTTTATAATTGCCTAGTCTTATTAAAAAAGATTCTTAATAAGCAGCTTGCATTTTGGTAAAGCACTGAGTGTTCTACCCAAGTTTTTGTATGTGTGAGGGATAAAATGTCGAAGATTCTATGGACTGCTCTATGCATTAGCCTTACGGTTCCGGGTATGGTGTTTAAGCTGGCTAGTCGCGCCACTGCTAACCCAGTTTCTGCTGATGTTTCTTCTCAAAGTCAATTCCTAACGGAGCAAGCTCCGGCGATCAGTGAGTCTCAAAGTTCTGGTAACGCAAAGACTTCTAGTACAGAATTATTATCAACAGATTTTTCTATTGACCCTCTTGAACAAGTGACATCTGTATCTCAATTATCGGATGTACAGCCAACAGACTGGGCATTTCAGGCGCTTCAATCCTTAGTCGAGCGCTATGGTTGTATAGCAGGTTATCCAGACGGCACCTTTAAGGGTAATCGTGCAGCAACTAGGTATGAATTGGCAGCGGCTCTGAATGCTTGCCTAGACCAAGTTAGTGATAAATTTGCCACCAAAGAAGACCTAGCAACCGTCAAAGCCCTGCAAGAAGAGTTCAAAGCAGAGCTTGCCATCCTTAAAGGACGAGTGGATGGACTTGAAGCTCGGACTGCTACGCTCGAAGCCCAGCAGTTTTCAACAACGACAAAACTTCAGGGTCTAGTCGTTTTTGCGGGTCAGTATGGCGATCAAGTCGGGACGAAAGGAGTCGATAGCCGAGCCACTGCGATTGGCAGAGTTCGACTATACTTCAACACAAGTTTTAAGGGTGATGACTTACTTTCTATCGGCTTTGAGACAGGCAATGGCGGGAACGACTTCTTTTCTGATTTTGGGCTAGCGACGACCAATCCAGCCCCCTTCAACAAACCAACACCCGAAATCATTAACCTTGGAGGTATTGTCTACGTTGGCTCTGGCCCAGATGTTAGCCTTCTACTGCTGTCTTACACCTTCAAGCCCACCAAAAACTTAGCTATTACCGTTGGCCCCGTGCTGCGACCCAGTGATTATATTGATAACAACAGCTATTCCAGTGATGAAACCTCAGACTTTAGCACCAGTTTTTTAATCAAAAACCGTTTAATTCTGACCAGTGCGATTGATGGGCCTGGGGGAGCAGGTGCCGTATTTGATTGGAATATTGGGGGTGGCCCATTTACGCTGCGGGGTCTTTATATGGCTGCTGCCGCTACAACCTTTGCTGGGAATCCCGATATTGATGGAGATGGTACGCCTGACCCCATCAATGGTGGACTGTTTGGCGACCCGTATCAAGCAACAGCAGAACTAGAATATGCCAAATCGTTTGGGAAAGACGATAAAAACAACGTTGCGGTGCGGTTGCAGTACACTCGTGCCTCAACCTTCAATCTGCATCAAAATGTGCTCGGAATCAATACTGAGGCTACTTTTGGGAAATTTGGCATCTTTGGCCGCTATGGGATTTCGATTAACCCCAAATTTGGGGATGCCGATCTGTTTGGCAACAATAACAATATCCAAACCTGGATGGCTGGAGTGGCATTGAAGGATTTGCTCATTCCTAGCTCATCACTATCTTTTGCCGTTGGACAACCCTTTATTGCACCAGGATCACAGCCGACTGAAACCAACTTTGAAGCCTTCTATCGTTTCCCAATCAATGACAACATCACGGTAACGCCTGCTGTCATGGTCATTACAAATCCATTCAATAGCGATACAAATACCGTCATTCAAGGACTGGTGCGAGCGACCTTCTCGTTTTAAGGCGTATCTCCTCCTATACAAAGCTCTCATTTCTGCCAAGAGTAGGGGACTTTGTGTTTACTGATAATCTCTTTGAGATTTCATCGCAGTTTTATGATCGGCTGTCAATCTATTAAATAGAGAGCCAACTCGGTTCTTTATATTCTAAGGAGAACACTGATGAAACCAATCATTTACACAACCACGTTATTCTTAGCCTTAGCTGCGACCGCCGCAACCGCCCATGCCACCGGATCTCTGCAAAGTCCTAGTGTTCCTCATCTCAGTCATAGTGCTGCAAACCCCAGCAACTCCCGCGTACCCTGGGCTACCTACCATGTTGGGGTGCATGTTTCAGGCTACGCTCTTTCAGAACTGATTGTAGATGTGCCAAAAGATTTCACCCTCAGCAAAGATATTTCCGTTAGAAACAAAGCAGGTAAAAACATTGAGGCAAAAGTCTCCGTTACAGGTGAGAAAGCAACTTTTGTCTTTGCTCAACCTGTCGCGCCAGAAACGATGTTAGAAGTTGTCTTCAAATCCGTTAGAACTTCAACCATAGTGAGTCAGGTTTGGCTATTGCCTGTTTCTGGGAAAAGAGCAGATACCGAAACAGTTATTCCTCTAGGCACAGCTCGAATTCATACCTATGACTAGATGGGTTACGAATTCTGTCCTCCTGAACCTAACCCTAACTCATATATCGTGAGATATGTATTAAGCAATGGAAGCCAGAGAGCTTTGCAGACAGGAAGACAGTTTTAAACGTTTTAACGTCATGCGGATTTTGCTAGTTGAAGATGAACCCGACTTGGGTGCTGCGATTCAAAAAGTGTTGACTCGCGAAAAGTATGTGGTGGACTGGGTGACTGATGGGACAGAAGCCTGGAATTATTTGGATATACCCAAAATTCACTACACGCTTGCCATTTTGGACTGGATGTTGCCTGGATTATCTGGCATAGCGCTATGCCAACGCCTTAGAGCCAAAAACAGCGCATTACCTGTCTTGATGCTCACAGCCAGGGACAGTATGGAGGATAAGGTCATTGGACTGGATGCCGGAGCTGATGACTATCTGGTGAAACCCTTTGGTATGGAGGAACTGAAGGCGCGTCTACGAGCACTTCAGCGGCGATCGCCCCAACTGCATCCCCTCCAGCTTAAAGCAGGCAACCTGGTTTTAGACTACGGAACCGCGACGGTTTCTGTGCAAGATCGTCAGGGCAAAGAGCAAACCATTCCCGTTACGGCTAAAGAGTTCCAGCTTCTGGAATACTTCATGCAGCATCCCAATCAGATTCTAAGCCGCGACCAGTTAATGAATCGGATTTGGGGCGTTCAAGATGACCCCATTAGTAACGTAGTGCCTGCTCAAATTCGTTTGCTGCGAAGGAGATTGGCTGAATTTGGCTGTGAAGATCTGCTAGAAACGGTTTATGGTTTGGGATATCGTTTGAACCTACCGCATGTATCAAAGTAAATCCTTTAGTCAGACGCGCTGGCGGCTCACGGGCTGGTATGCGGGGGTCATGGGAGTGATCCTGAGTCTAGGTGGCTTTGTATTCTATGAAATGATTTGTCAATCCCGTTGGGGTTCACTCCATCAAGAATTGACCTCTGTTTCAGGAACTCTCCATGATGGTTTAGAACCTGTCTTAAAACATCCTGGGCATTTAGAGTCTGGAGCCGATCAGCTACTGCCCGGTCTCTGCATGGCAACAGCCCGATGTTCAACAAAAGGTTCTGATCGGCATATTTTGGGTGCTGTTCAGCAAGCAGGCTACTATGTACGCTTTCTCGACCTATCGGGGAAACCCATCGCAACGTTAGATCCACAGCCTGATGGTCTACCGATTAGAGTTGGCTCTGAACTCTGGCAGACGCTAAACGATCAACAGGGCAAGCGATATCATCAAATTTCGCTGCTGCTCAAAACCTCAAATCAATCTCCTTGGGGCTACATGCAGATTGGGCGATCGCTCCAAGAATACGATGAATATCTCACCACCCTCCGCGTCATGCTGCTCGTCGGTATTCCGTTTGCCATGCTGCTTATCAGCGGCGCGAGTTGGGGGTTGGCGGGATTAGCGATGCAGCCCGTTTACCAGTCCTACCGTCAGGTGCAGCAATTCACCGCCGATGCTGCCCATGAGCTGCGAACGCCCTTAGCGGCCACCAGAGCTACGGTTGAATCTGTTCTCGATTTAGAAACGATCTCGGAGGCAGAATCTCGGAGTACCCTTCAAACCGTTGCCCGTCAAAATCTTCGACTGTCGCAACTGGTTCAAGATTTATTGTTACTGTCTCGACTGGATATCCAGCGTCAATCGCTCACGAAGCTCTGCGATTTAAAGACGCTAATTTACGATGTGATGGATGAATTTGAGGCACTAGCTGTTGCCGCAGATATTCAGCTAGCGGCGAACATTCAAACCCAGCAGCCTCTATCTGTTTTAGGAGAGGAAGAACAGCTTTATCGACTGGTCGCGAATCTAGTGGGGAATGCGATTCACTATACGCCCAAGGGTGGTCAGGTTTGGATAAAGCTTGACCGCGACGATCACCACGCCTTAATCCGAGTTCAAGATACGGGCATTGGTATTTCCCCTCAAGAACAAGCTCGGATTTTTGAGCGGTTTTATCGGGTGAATAGCGATCGCTCCAGGGCAACGGGCGGTTCGGGGTTGGGGCTAGCCATTGCAATGGCGATCGCCAGGTCGCACCACGGCACCATCCAGGTTCAAAGTCAGCTAGAACACGGCAGCACCTTTACCGTCAAATTACCCATAGCCTGAATTTCATCTTCCCCATAGCCTGAATTTCATCTTCATTTTATTTTTGGGTGTAAAGCTGTTATTTGTAACTTTTTATCATCTACTTAAAACCCTATGCAGCTTAATTCGTTAAAACTGACCTCCGTTGGATTGGGGCTGATGGCAATCGTCACCCTAGGAAGTATCACCGCCTGTTCTGCTGGCTCCCAACCGAGCACTCAATCTCCAAGCCCCACCATGATGGATACGGGCATGAAAGGGATGGATCACAGCAGCATGGGCGGCATGTCGATGGATCTAGGCCCCGCCGATGCCGATCTCGATTTGCGCTTCCTTGATGCGATGACCCCTCACCATCAGGGTGCAGTGGTGATGGCGAAAGAAGCGCAGCAAAAATCCAAGCGGCCTGAAATTCAAAAGCTAGCTGCCGAAATTATTAAGGCTCAAGATACAGAAATTGCCCAAATGAAGCAGTGGCGAAAAGCATGGTATCCCAAAGCCAGCAGCACGCCAATGGCCTATAACGCCCAGATGGGTCACATGATGGCAATGTCTGCTGAGCAAAAGCAAGGCATGATGATGAGCCAAGACTTAGGCGCTGCCGATGCTAGCTTTGATCTGCGCTTTATTGATGCGATGATTCCGCACCATGAGGGAGCCGTGACAATGGCAAAAGAAGTGTTAGGCAAGACAAAGCGGCCTGAAATTAAGCAAATGGCTCAGGAAATCATTACATCGCAGCAGGCTGAAATTAAGCAGATGAAGGACTGGCGCAAAGCCTGGTACGGAAAATAAGCGACTTCATCTTAATTTTATGTTTGGCTTCCACCATTGTGTTTAGTTCCGAAATTCAAGGACGTTCCCGATGACTTTCATCCCTCAACGTTCCCGTTTGAAATGGCGAGAAAAGTCTGTAACATTTGTGAGCGCGTTGTTATTGACAATAGCCTCTCCATCCGTCTTGGCTCACGGCGGGCATGGAAATGAATTTCAGGGTGATTCACAGCCAGCAGCAGGCTCTATTCAGGTAGATGCAGCAACCGCCAAGCGCATGGGTTTAAACGTTGCGCCTGTCCGTCGTCAGTCCTTGGCCTTAAGCATTAAAGCGACAGGGCAGATTGAGACATCCCCAAACCGAAAGGTGGAGGTGACAACCCCCATTATCGGTACGGTGATTCAACTGCTAGCCCAGCCTGGTGATAAAGTCCAAGCAGGTCAGCCTGTAGCCATTCTTTCTAGTTCTGAGATTGCCGGACTGCGGGTGGATTCAATCCAAAAACGCTCTGAGGCAGAGGCAGATCTCAGAAAAGCAGAGGCAGATTTAAGGCTGGCGCAGCAGAACACCGTCCGTCAGCGCCAGATTGCGTCCGCCGATCTGCAACAGGCTCAGTCGCAACTGGCCTTTGCCCAAGAAAGATATGACCGCGATCGCGATCTGCTCAAAGTGGGTGCCATCCCCCGCCGTCAAGTGCTGGAGTCCGAAACTCAACTGATGGAGGTTAAATCCGTCGTTGCCAAATCAGTCAGCCGTCTAGATTTTTTGCAGGCTGAATCTGACCTTCAAAAGGCTCAATCGGATGTCTCTTTAGCGCGATCGCGGATTCAACTGAGCGACGCAGGCTATACAGCGCGACTGAAGCAGCTAGGAGGCAGCGCCAACCCCAATGGAACGGTCACGATTAAAGCCCCGATTTCTGGGACAGTTGCAGATCGCGAAGTCACCTTGGGGGAATCAGGGCAAGATGCAGGTAAACGCATCATGACGATCCTCAATGACCGTAGTGTCCTAGTCGCCGCTAATGTTTACGAAAAAGACTTAGACCAGATTAAGGTTGGGCAACAGGTACGGGTTAAAGTGGTGAGTTTATCCAACCGCACGTTTGTGGGACGCATCAGCGTGATTGGGTCTGCGGTGGAAGGAGAAAGTCGCGTTGTGCCCGTCAAAGCGGAACTGGATAATCCAGACGGCCTCTTGAAACCAGGTATGTTTGCTGAACTGAATCTGTTAACGGGTCGCTCCTCTGCACCAGTGGTGGCAATCCCTCAGTCTGCCATTGTTGAAACAAACGACAAGAAAACCGTGGTGTTTGTCCAAAATGGTAACGCCTATCAACCTTCTGAAGTAGCTTTGGGGCAAAGTTCTGGAGATCTGGTAGAGATTAAAAGTGGCCTATTCGATGGCGATATGGTGGTGGTACAGCGAGCCACTCAACTGTACGCACAATCCTTACGCGGCGGAGCGCCTAAAGAAGCCGAGAAAACAGAAACGCCAGCCGCTTCACCTACTGGGGGCAATCTTCAGACCTTAGCTTTACCTTGGTGGGGCTTAATTGTCTTGAGTGGAGCGGTCGCGGTTAGTATTTTCTATGCAGGCACCTACTGGGCAAAGTATCAATCTCGAAAACAGTTTGCGCCACTTAGCGATCCAAATTCCTTTGAATCAAATCATGGAAGCAAGAATAGTGCTGACCTAGGCTCTCATCTTGACTATGGCGAGCGTTCATCAGATTTACCGCAGCCAGAAGTGGTGAAAGCACCGCATCAGAGACATTAAGGGGAAATCGGATGTTAAATGCCATTCTGAAATGGGCGATCGCCCAGCGATGGCTCGTCGTCATTGGTGCCATTGTCATCACCGTATTGGGTAGCTATAACCTGACTCGGATGCCCCTGGACGTGTTTCCCGACTTCGCACCGCCTCAGGTGGAAATTCAAACCGAAGCCCCCGGACTCGCCCCTGAAGAAGTTGAGTCTCTGATTACGCTCCCCATCGAAAGCGCCGTCAACGGCACACCGGGCGTGGAAACGGTGCGCTCCTCCTCTGCCGTGGGGATTTCGGTGGTTAAAGTGATCTTTAACTGGGGGACAGATGTTTACCAAGCGCGACAGTTGGTGACAGAACGCTTGCAGCAGGCCAGCGCCAAGCTACCAAACGGCATTGAAACGCCTCAGATTTCACCCATTACCTCTCCGATTGGCACGATTCTGATGTATGCCTTTTCCGTGGCGGAACCGCAGCCAGGAGACGCTACAGCCAAAACGTCTTTAATGGAAGTGCGGCGGATTGTGGATCGCGATGTCACCAATCGTCTGTTGGCTGTCCCTGGCATCTCTCAGGTGATTGCCTATGGCGGGGATGTGCGACAGTATCAGGTTCTGGTCGATCCAGCCAAACTGGCAGCGTTTAGTGTTTCTCTTCAAGACGTTACCGAAGCAGCGGAGCAAGCGAACGTCAACGCAGCCGGAGGGTTTTTGATTTCGCCCGATCGCGAGGAAATCATTCGCGGGGTGGGGCGGATTGAGTCCATTGAGCAGTTGGCGCAGTCGGCTATCACCGCTAGGGATGGCAAACCGGTGCTGCTCCAAGATGTGGCATCAGTGCAAATCGGTGCGGCCTTGGAGCGGGGGGATGGCAGCGCCAATGGACGGCGGGCGGTGGTGGTGGTGATTAATAAGCAGCCCCTGGCGGATACCCCCACTGTGACCCGTGCCGTTGAGCAAGCGATGGTGGAACTTAAGGCCGGATTGCCTAAAGATGTGCAGGTGCTAGAAACCTTCCGTCAGGAAAGCTTTATTGAGTCTGCCATTGAGAATGTCCGCGATTCCCTACGGGACGGCATCTTGATTGTTTCCATCATTCTGCTGATGTTTTTGATGAATTGGCGCACAGCGGTAATTACCCTCAGCGCTATCCCGCTATCCATTCTAATTGGGATGCTGATTTTGTCTGGGTTTGGGCAGGGCATCAACACGATGACCTTGGGCGGACTCGCCGTAGCGATTGGGTCCGTGGTGGATGACTCGATTGTGGATATGGAAAATGCCTATCGTGGACTCCGCAAAAATCAGGCGAGCGACCATCCCAAGCATCCGTTTCAGATTGTCTACGACACCTCCGTAGAGGTTCGGGTGAGCGTCATTTTCTCCACGGTCATCATTGCTGTGGTGTTTGCCCCCATTTTTACCTTGACGGGGGTGGAAGGGCGGATTTTTGCACCTATGGGGGTTGCCTACCTGGTGTCGATTTTGGCTTCGACCTTTGTTGCCATGACCCTCTCCCCAGCGCTCTGTGCCATCTTGCTGGCCCATCGCCGATTGCCTTCGGATGAAACCTGGGTCACGGCAGGCTCCCAGCGGCTTTATCGGCCTCTTCTATCCGCTGCGATCGCCCGTCCCAAATTCATTTTGCTCATCGCCATTGCATCGCTGGTTGCATCGCTGCTGATTTTGCCAGCCCTAGGCCGGGAATTTTTGCCGGAGTTTCAGGAGCGATCGCTGGTTAACGCCATGCTGCTTTACCCCGGTAGCTCTCTTGAGGCCACCCATCAATCTGGACTAGCCATGCAGGATGCCCTCAAGGACGATCCTCGATTCCAGTCGGTGCAGTTGCGGGCAGGGCGTGCCCCTGGCGATGCGGATGCGGGTGGGGTGAATTTGGGACACCTGGATGTGGAACTGAGTGATGCGGGCATCAAAGACCGTAAAGGCAGCATTGAGAAGCTGCGCCAAGAATTTAAAAAGCTGCCGGGGGTTGCCCCTAACATTGGTGGGTTTATCTCGCACCGCATGGATGAGGTGCTGTCGGGGGTTAGAAGCGCGATCGCGGTTAAAATCTTTGGCTCTGATTTGGCAGAACTGCGGGCGATCGGGCAAGAAGCCGAAGCCGCAATGCGAGAAGTGTCGGGACTGGTAGATTTGCAGCTAGAACCCCAAGTGCCGATCCGTCAGATTCAAATTCAGTTTGATCGCGCCAATGCGGCTCGGTACGGCCTGAGCGTTGGCCACATTGCCAAGGTCATTGAAACGGCACTCAATGGACAGGTCGTCTCTCAGGTCTTAAAAGACCAACAGCTTTTTGATCTGCTGGTGTGGCTCAAACCTGAAGACCGCTCCAACCTAGAGACGATTCGCAACTTACTGGTCGATACCCCCACCGGCCAAAAAATTCCGCTAGCTCAAGTTGCTCGCATCGATTATGGCACTGGCCCCAACACCATCAACCGCGAGAATGTATCGCGGCTGATTGTGGTCTCTGCCAATGTGTCAGGGCGCGACCTGCGATCGGCGATCAATGAGATTGAAGCAAAAATTCGTCAGACAGTTGTCTTGCCAGCGGGCTATTTCATCCAGTACGGCGGTCAGTTTGAATCAGAAGAACGCGCCTCTCAAAGCCTTGCCCTCTACAGTGGACTGGCGATTCTCATCATTGCAGTGCTCATGTATTTTGCCGTTAAGTCCATCCCAGCCATGCTGATGATTATGGTCAACCTTCCCTTAGCCTTGGTCGGTGGCATTGTCTCCATCGCCCTTGGAGGTGGCATTATCTCCGTTGCATCGCTGGTCGGGTTTATCACGCTGTTTGGAGTTGCCACTCGCAATGGCTTACTCCTAGTAGATAATTACAACGCCAAGTTTGCCCAAGGAATGCCCCTCAAGCAGGTGGTTACAGAAGGCTCCATGGAGCGACTGGTCGCCATCCTCATGACCGCGCTCACCTCAGCCTTGGGCATGGTGCCCCTTGTCATTGGGTCTGGTGCGGGCAAAGAAATCCTCCAGCCCCTAGCCGTCGTTGTCCTTGGTGGATTGTTTACCTCAACTGCCTTAACCTTGCTGGTCATCCCAGCGTTGTACTCCCAGTTCGGTCGATTTCTGGTGCCTCAAGCCATAGACAAAGAAAGCCTCATTCAAGAGATTCAACCGAGTGTTACAGCAGGTTTGCATCAGTAATTGTTTTCTAATATCGTGAGGAATTAATCCATGAAAGCCTTAAAATTTTTCTTGATCGGTATCAGTGGCCTAGGACTTTTATTCCTTGGAGCTTGTAGCGGCGGTAGTCAGACTGCTAGCAATTCGCCCAGTTCCGCTCCTGCTGAAAAACCCACCGCTGAATCGCCTAAAAGTGGTTCTGTAGCCTCTGAAGCCTCTAAGGGCGGACAAGTAGTTGAGTCCGGGCCTTATCATCTAGAATTTGTTCCTGAAAAAGAAGCAGGCGGAACTCACCTAGATTTCTATCTCCAAAAAGGAGATACTCATGCAGCTATCCCTGACGCAAAAGTAACGGCTCAAGTTCAGCTCCCAGATGGAAAACAACAATCTCTAGATTTGAAGTACGATCCTGCTGGGAAACACTATACCGTGTTGTTCCCTGGTTCAGCGGCTGGAGAATACAAGGTTGCGATTCTCTCTGATATCAGTGGAGAAAAGGTGAACGGTCGTTTTAGCTTTAAGCAGTAAATTGTTTATTAGCCTGAAAAAGTGATAGACGGTTAGTAAGTCCACTTGCGTCTATCACTTTTTTGGTGGCGATTAGTAAACCTTGCAGCCATCCAAACGGTGCTTGGTCGTCCGCTTACTGAGTGGCTAGGCGATCGCCATAAAAGGCTCTACTTACCCGTTGGGCTTGGCATAGGCATGGACATTTGGCTCATTTTCTTACAACATTCACATCCAGAGGGTTTGCTATCCTCCGCAAATGCTGCTCCTGCAACCAACGTTAGAACAGCGACAGTTGCTACTAATGAACCAGACAACAATTTAATTTTCTTTAGCATTTATACTTAGTCTCCAAAATTGGGAATGTTTAGATTTATTTTGTCCGAACTATGACCACTATAGAGTCTCTAGCCCACTATAGAGTCAAGGGCTTAGTACACATCAATTCTAATTTATGTAATTTACTTAAACTTGAATCGCCAGGAAAAAGGTTGAAAATTGGGGAACTTGCAAAGCAAACAGGTGTATCAGTTGGTACATTACGCTATTATGAGAGCCTTGGACTGATTGAGCCATCTCAGCGGTCAGAAAGTGGTTATCGGTATTATGCAGAGACTGCCATCCAAATAATTCAGTTTATTAAAAAAGCACAAACTCTTCAGTTTTCTCTGATAGAGATTAAACAGATTTTAACGATTTGTGAGCAAGGTAATCCAGCTTGTCTGGCTGTCAAATCGCTCCTGAATGAGAAAATTCATCAAGTAGATATCCAAATCCAATATCTTCATGAATTTAAGTCAGAGCTAGAACAATACCGTGACCGATGGGCTGAACGTTCTTTAGATCAACCTAATAGTTCTAAACTTTGCAGTCTGATTGATGAAGTCTCTGCACCCTTATCTAGCTCCGATTCTACAAAGACCACCTCCTTTCCATCTATAAAACATAATTCTCATTAATGAAGTTTTATAAACTTGCTTGACTCTCTACCCCACTACAGACCTGTACCTTGAGAAAGAATAATGTATTAAATTATCGAATCAAAGTTATGAGTCCCCGAAAAATCGAGATTTTTACTGGAAATTGCCCACTTTGTGAAGATACTGTAAAACTGGTTCAAGAATTAGCTGACAACAATTGTGAAATACAGGTCTACAACATTCAGGAAGAGCCAAGCCGCTTGCAGCATTACGCTATAAAAGCTGTTCCATCAATTGCTATCGATGGAACACTCGTTCTAATCGGTAAACCAAGCCGAACACAATTGGAAGCCTTTGGGATTGGTCAAAACGACGAGAGCTTCTGTACGGCTATGTATTTAGGTATGGGTATTTGAGTCATCCTTCAGCAAAGCCTGTGTCGGTGACAGGCTCCCCTGCCATCGTATTTGTAAAGCCAGCACTAGCCAGCAACCAGAATACCATCCTCCGCCCAACCCCAGTTAAGCATCAGCTAAGTGATCGCCATTCTGGTCAGAAAGAGCCAGCGCTGTTCGCTAGAGTTTCGCTAGAGTCCAAATAATTGCCAGATATCCCTACCGCCGCCCACCTTAGCTATCGCCCGTGTGCCATTCTGTCCCCGCGATCGCCCCTTATCGCCGTCGCAGTGCCTGTGTGGAGTGGGGGCTTGGGTTGTGGGAGAGCGATCGCCTTCACTCTTGCCGTGTCACTGAGCAGGATTGAGTCTGGCAGAGATGCAGCCGAAGCACTGTAGATTTAAGCTTGAAGCAGCCTGTAAAAGTGGATGACAGTAGATGGCGAAGCGCTGGCTTGCGAAACGAGAAAAGTCGATACCAGTTTTGCGGCGATCGTTTATTGTTTGGACTCTTGTGATAGCTGCATTAGTTCTGTTTTTTTGTAAGCCATCCTGGTTTTGGCCTGGAGGTTTTGGTATTGATAAAGGCGAAACTGTTACCACTGAAAGGGTTGAGAAAGATGCTAAAGGCATCCCCGTCAAGACGACGACTAAGCGCGATGATGGAAAGACTTTGTGGGACTGGATGAGTTTACTAGGGGTTCCATTATCGTTAGCAATCTTGGGGTATTGGCTCCAACAGAATCAGCAGAAACGGGCTGAGGTAGTGGCTAAAGAGCAGCGCGAGATAGCAGCGGATGAAACTAAGGAAGAAGTCTTACAAGTCTATTTTGACCGATTATCGGCATTGTTAGTCGATAAGAATCTTTTGGCAATTGCCTCTAAAGTCAACGCAACAGAGACACAAGAAGCTGAAAGCCACCCAATAAATGCTGCGACGCTTGAAGAACGAGAGTTACTGGATTCAGCAGTTGATGTAATCCGAGCGAGGACGTTATCGATCCTGCGGAGATTTGAGAATGATCCAGATCGCAAAACCAGTGTTATTCGATTTTTGATTGATGCGGATGTCGTCAGCAAGCTTGAACTTAGTCTTAGCGATGCCGACCTCACGGGAGTCGGCCTCATTGGAGCCGACCTCCGCGATGCCAATCTCAACGGAGCCGACTTCAGCGATGCCAGCCTCATTAGAGCCAGCCTCATTGGAGCCAGACTTATTGGAGCCGATCTCATCCGTGTCAGACTTATCGGAGCCGATCTCAGCAACGCCATCCTCGTCGGAGCCGACCTCCGCGATTCCACTCTCATTGGAGCCACTCTCATTGGAGCCAAATTCACTGATGCCGACCTCCGCAGTGCCAAATTCGGCAACAACCCCGGCTTAAGCGACACTGACAAAGCCGACATGAAAGCGCGTGGAGCAATCTTCGAGGACAGCCCCTAGTCCAGCCCCCGCCAGTGGATCACCCTGCAAGAGTGTGTGAGTGAGGGGGGAGAGAGTGGGTTAGGTCCCTCCCTTCTTCTTCCTTACAAAACACTACACTACACCTTGATACGATATAGTCCTTGTGGGATTTCCTTCAGATAGGTATGATGTGTTTGCTCAATTCAGTACACTGCACTATTTTACAGTCCGATACAACCCACTGCACACAAATACAATGCACTTCACTAAAGGAGAATTGAGCCGATGGCTGAGAATCGCTTAATCGCTGTGACCGGAGATAAGGGAGGCGTGGGCAAGTCAACGATTGTGTCCTTGCTTGCAGAATGGCTGCTGCATGAGAAGCAGTCGGTCAAAGTTGTAGATGCAGATCCAAACCAGACGACAAAGACATGGATCGATAAGTGCGCTGGATTCGGTCGTCAGATTAGTCACGATAAGGGATCGATCACGATTGTTGATACCTCTGGGACGAGTGGTTCAAGTTTGACCCAGTACATCCGCAAAGCAGATTTGATACTTGTACCGTTTAAGCCCCATGTAGCAGATTTAGAAGTTGTGATGGGCTGGTTCTTGTCATTGAAAGAAGCGATCCAGGAGCGGGTTTTGTTCATCCCCAATATGGTGTCCAAGACAAAAGAGCAAAAGACAGGGATTGAAGAACTGGAAAAAATAGTTAGAGAAGAAGGGCGAGGGCAGCTATTGCCTGGGATTTCAGAGAGGAAGGCGGTTTATCCATCGTTGCTAAATGGGTCAGCCACAAATTTCTTTGATGGGAAGCTCGACGAGAATACACGGAAAGAGACTGAAAAGCTGTTCACAGAAATTTTGGAAGCATTGAAGGGGTAAGTATGGAAATCATCGCAAAGAAGAAACGTCAGCCAGTAGAAGCCCCTCCAACTGCCCCTATTGCAGCACCCTTAGAGAAAGAAGAAAGCTTTACTCACTCCGTTACAGTGCAGTGCAATACACTTTTATACACTACGTTACAGAACATGATTGCTTCAGCGCATACGGGCAATGACTTTACCTATACTTCAGTAGCGGATGTGATCAGAGCATCGTTGCAAGCTTACAAAGATGGGATGGAGTTGACTGAACTAGAGGGGAGTGGAACGAAGAAGCAAACCTCAATTAGACTTAGCGCGGAGCTGTACGAATTTTATAAAACCTGGCCTTCTCAATTACGAACAAAGATATTGGAGCGAGTCATTCGGACATACTTGAGCAACCAAGCGTAGAGCATTCCAGTGAGAGAAGATTTGTCTACTCATTACAACTCAACTCACTGCGATACACTGCACTACGTTTTCTTTTCAATGAACCAATCAGGTTAGCTTGTCGCAGTCTAAGGAAGCTCCTAGCATCACCAGAATTGCGATACACCTATATACACTGCACTACACCGCAATAAGACATTGTGCCGATGCTACCGCATGTAAAAAATCCTCGGTTAAGTGCTTTGCTTCACTACAGCTCAATACACTGCAATACGTTTCACTTTAGCTAAGTTAATTAGACTAACTTGTCTCAGTCTAAGGATGCTCTTAACATCATTAGACTGAGATACACCTATGTACACCACATTACACTGCACTAAGACTCTCTTTTGGTACTGCCGTATTTAGAAAATCTTTGGTCAAATGCCTTATTTCATTACAGCTCAGTACACTACAATACATTGCGATACGTTATTGTTTGGTGATGAGGCTTTCTCTGTTCTTGCCCTCTTCCGCCCCTCCCCCGTCACCTAAACAACCCGCCGAGCTGCCGCGATACCCCCGCCGAGTGAGCGCAATGCTCCCGTATATCCTGAGCCAATCGCCAGCTTATGCGATTGCCCCCCTTCATTCCCCACCCGCGCCCATTCTATTGCGCTAGAAAGCCCTCCCACCTGTGCGATCGCCCTTCTTCCCCCGCCGTCGCCCCTGTGAGAGAGCGCGAGACTGCACCAGGGCAAGACCGCTGCTGCCCCCCTCACCATCACCCTGCATAAAGCGAAGTCATTCCGGTTAGTCTGCTGCTGCCGTGCTGCCGTCGTTGGGAAAAGGTTGGAGAGCGATCGCGCGGAATTGCAAGGACTTGGCTTGAAGTCCTCACACCAATGCAGCCCCACGGTGCTGATTTAGAGTAGCCATAGTGCGGGTTTTTCTTGTGAAGGGCGATCGCCCCGCCGCTGATTGCCCCCGCGATTGCCCGTGCCGAACTTGGTTTTTGTGGCGAACATCCTATTGCGATAAAAATAGAGCCGTTGCCTAGCCCTGGTCTGAACGCGAGATATAGCGAGAGGGTGCAGGAGGTGAGCGATCGCCGCCGCGTCAATTAAGCTGAGGTAGTGCGATCTCCTACAGTCGCCACATGAGTGATCGCCTTTTATTAACGCTTCAGTGTCTAATTCGATAATAAGAATGTCGTTATTATCGAAAGAATAAATTAGCCCCCCTTGCTACCAGCCCTACGCCTGATTGTCTTGAAGCCAGAGGGTCAGGTCATCGGAAGAAGAGAAGTCCAGTAGAGCATCACTGAGGGCTTCGATCTGGGGTAGAGACAGAGCTTGGATCTGCGCTTGTGAGTTAGGGGAAATGCTGCCAAAGCGCCGTGATAGTTGCCGGAGGACTAACGATAGTGCTTCTTCAGATTTGCCCTCAAGCTTGCCCTTGGTTTCTCCTTCTTGAAGGATTTCTTGATAGATGACAGATTCACGCATAATGCCCTCTTGAAAAACCTGACGGATTAAAGCCTTGTCAAAGCGCAAGCCAGCAATCAACTGAGCGTAGGCGGATAGTTCTTGTCTCTGCTGGGATGACTCCATTGTACTGACCCTGAGTGCCTGACACATCTCCTGAAAAGCTCTTCAAGCGGTGCACCTTATCGTCT
>JAKRSB010000062.1 GCA_022402525.1 Thermosynechococcaceae cyanobacterium MS004 | reverse complement strand
GCATCTAAATCAAGCCTTGTAGGGTTTTGTGTCTCCTTATTTCAGTGGCATTGATCTTAGCCTCAGCCCTAGATTGCATCCAAAGCCATGTGTATTCCTAACACCAGGATTGTTCTCCTGGAGGATTATGCAGTAACTCACGAATATTGGCTTTTATGACCCGATACCCTACATTCCCGTTGAGTCGCTGCCGTCCTTCATTAAAAATGAGGGTAGGACTCACGGTGATGGTATGCTCTTTCACCAATTCATAATCTTTCGAGAGCTGGGCGTAGGCCTCACCGCTGTCTATCTGCGCTTGAATCGCTGCAATCGGTAATCTCAATTCTTCGGCAATCTCAAGCTGGATGTTGCGATCGCCCACATCCGCCAGCCTGCCAAAAAATGCTTCACGAAAAGTCCACACAGCCTTTTCAAACGCTCTTTCGGAGGGCTGTAAAATCCCCTTGCGCTCCAGCAGTTGAATAGCGTGTAAAAATAAATGGCAGGAAGTGGATGATGCAGGCACTACTTTCGTCCAGATATCGGGATGAAGGGTGACGTGGTTAAACTTTTTCGTCACGTCCTGCACATGCTGGCTGTAGGCGGGTAGACCCCCGCGATCGCGCCATCCTTTTTCCAGTTTTTCCCGCGCATTTCCAAATACGGACACAAAATGATATTGAATTGAAATCTGATCCTGAAAGGCTATTTGCAGCTCATCAAGGCGAATCTGGGCAATATAAGCCCAAATACAGAGTACATCTGAAAAGTAGAGAGCCCGAATCGGCTGCCCATTGACTGGCTGCTCATTGATCGGCTGCTCATGAATCGGCTGCCCATTGATCGGCTGCCCATGAATCGACTGCATATTATCCCCAGAGTTGTATTGATTCACCTAAAGCGTTCCTTCACAGCTTTAGGATAGCGCTATGGGTCAGCGTGCAAGCTTACTGTCTAGATTGCCGAAAAGACGACAGCCCCTCTAAATGTTGGTTCTGCTGCCGTACCTGAACTGAGAGCGCATCATAGACCAGATCGCACAGCTCAAATAAAAACGGATTTGCAATTTGGTAGTAGACGCTTACGCCGCGCTGCTCCCTTGAAACCACGCCCGCTTGGGTCAGCATTTTGAGATGCTTTGAGACATTGGCTTGACCTAGTGCCGTTGCCTCAATAATTTCTGTGACGCTTTTGGCTCCTGATTTTAAGCTACACACAATTTGGAGCCGACTCACTTCTGACAGCACCTTAAAAAAGTCTGCCATCAACCCCAATGCTGCTGGAGAAAGACTGGAGGTATAGCCCTGTTCGGGGACATTACTATCGAGATTAGAGCCAGAGGAATTGGAATCAGAAGGCGTTGCGATCGCTTTGGTTAGGGTTTTGGTCGGCATAGTTTTGCAGCAGCAGTAGAGGCAATTTCGTTAGAGCTATCCTATCTATCTTATATCTATATTGCCAAGTAGTTGTACCTTGAGAATTTCTTTCCGTTCAATTCCAGATGCACCATGCCAACATCACGGCAAACAAGAGAATAAGAGCAAAACCCACGATTCAAGATTCAGTTCGAGATTAGGTCGAGATCAGAACGATATTTTTTCTCTTTTTCTCGGTTCAGCGTGAGAGATAGATAGCCGAAGCAATGTGCTTAGACCCACCAGGGTTTTTCGCCTGTACGCGGATCATTTGCCGTCCAAGGTGAAATCAAAATGCTGTTGTCGTTCACGGCAACTTGGACAATTTTGAGCGGCAGAGGGGCAGGGCCGCGCACCACTGTTCCATCGGGAGCATAGCGTGAGCCATGACAGGGACATTGAAATTCTTGATCCATGGGGTTCCAGGGAAACGTGCAGCCCAGGTGGGTGCAGTTATCCACAATTCCAATGCTGTCTAGCGTGTTATCGTCTTTGACGATCAAATAGGTAGGTTCTCCGGCAAGACCTGCAACCAAGGCACGGCTTCCGGGCTGTTCTGCCAGAATTTGAGTGGCTGGGATTTTATTGCCTAGAATATCTCTCGCTAAAATAGCGCCTCCGGCACCAGCCGCTTCAGTAGGAGGAATGAAAAATTTGCCCACAGGATAGAGCGCCGCACCCGCAGTCGCAGCAATTGTAGCTCCGGTCAGAAAGTTAAGGAGCTGTCGCCGCGATAGGGATGGGGCTTCGAGTGGGAGGCTAGAGTTCATGATGAATCTCCGTAAGGGATTGATGTGTGACGCTTTCTTGCAGCGTTCTTTGACGCTTTTTTGACGCGTTCTTAAACTTGCGCATTGGGCTGATTGGTGTGAATCCCTAAGACTTTATAAAGCCCGCAGAACCCAACCGTAGCCGTCACTAGCAGCACACTTCCGGCAATGACAAACCCTATACCTAAGGGGGAACCGCCGTAGAGGAACAGTCCTAGATAGAACAATCCAGACGACACCAGTAGGCGGATCAGGCGATCCAGTGAACCAACATTTGTTTTCATAACAAAAATCTCCAATTTGGGACGGATTTCAATAGCCTTTTGCTAAACCTTGGCCCAGTCAGGGACGAAGTCATGCTCAATGCATTGAAACCCTGTTTTGTAACCCTACCCTAGTATTATAACCAATTAGTTATAAAATGCTAAAGTCAGCTCAGAATTACCAATCCCCTTAAAGGCAAGAATGATGAGTTTTGACATTTTCGAGCCACTCAAGCCCTATCTCGGTTTTGTTCACCCCATGCTCATGTGGGTTTTGTTGGTGGTGGCGCTCTATGCCCTGTATCTGGGGGTGCAAGTTAGAAAAACAAGGCTGGCGGAGGGCGATCGCAAGAAGGAGTTGGTGAAAGGTCGGTTTGCCATTCGCCATCACCAAATGGGGTCTGTCCTGCTGGGGTTGATGGTGATGGGGGCGATCGGGGGAATTGTCGTGACGTATATCAACAACGGCAAGATTATGATTGGCCCCCATTTATTTGCAGGGTTAGGCATGGTGGGCCTAATTGCGGCTTCTGCGGCGCTGGTGCCCTTTATGCAAAAGCATGACTGGGTGCGTAGTGTTCACGTTTCTCTAAACGTAGTTTTGATGGGATTGTTTGGCTGGCAAGCCCTCACAGGGGTTCAAATTGTCCAAAAAATGTTGAGCAACATGATGGCGAGTAGTGCAGGGTAAGGAAATCAGCCCATGACGACAGCACCTTGAGGGGAGTCCAGAGGACTTCGGTTTATGGCGTTTTTGGACTGGCGATCGCCGCGACTGGCGTCAACGAGAAAACGCTGAGGCGGCTGGATTGGGACTATGGCAAAATCTATCTGCATCCCGGCAACCACGCCAGTTATTATCCCAATGTGAGATCCATTGCGCATGAGAGGAGATGCCCCTGTGGTTCATTGGCAAGATCTGGCAGACTTGCACGATGGATTACTGCTCGATGTTCGCAATGTGGATGAGTTTACCGCTGGGCATGTGGAGGGGGCGGTCAATATTCCGCTCCCGCAATTGCGCGATCGCCTACACGAACTCAAGCCCGATCAAGAGATTTGGGCTTACTGTCAGGTTGGGTAACGCGGCTACTATGCCACCCGTGTTCTCCGTCTCCAGGGGTTCAATGCCTATAAACTGAGTGGTGGGTTCAAAACGTATCAGGCGATCGCCCAAACTTCTAACCTCATTTATCCTCCTCATGAAGATTCGAGAAGCCACAGCAGTCGACATCGAACGAATCGGGAATCTCCATCTTGACGCTTTTGGCAAAGAGGAAGGCCCTGCTGTATCAAGGCTGGCGATTGATTTGCTAGCAGATGAAACCGCACAGCCTTTGCTTGCCTTGGTTGCCGAAAACAGAACAGATATTGTGGGTAGCATCATATTCAGCACCGTAGAGGTGAGGGGCAGCGAAGAGATAGTCGCCTACATTCTCGCGCCGCTGGCGGTAGCAAGCGCCTTTCAGCAAAGGGGGGTGGGGCGTGCGCTGATCGAGCGCGGACTGCAAATGCTAAAAGATAGAGGCACTGACCTAGTGTTTGTTCTCGGAAATCCGAGATATTACAACCGATTTGGCTTTACCCATCATCACCAGGTCTCTCCGCCCCATGAACTGCCGTATCGCGAGGCATGGATGGCGATGGCGCTAACGGGGAATGCGCTTGATTCGACAAGTGGTCAGGTTCTATGCGCTCGCTCGCTTAATGCTCCAGAGCACTGGTGAAAAGTGCTAACACTGCGGTTGCAGAAGCTTGACGAGCGATGACGAATCGGTCAGCAACGGTCAGCAAACAGGCGAAGGACATGATTAAGGACATGATTACTGGGCGATCGCCTCTCCAGCCGCTTGCCAAGCTGCAAAACTAGGCGGGAATCCCTGCACATTGTCGTAATTCAGCAAATGCAGCGTCATCACCCCCATCGCTGATCGATAGCCCGTGGAACAATACAGCACCACTGGGCGATCACTGGGGATTTGATCTAAGTGGCGGGCCATTTGCTGAAGCGGGATATTGGTCGCGCCAGGAATATGGCCTAATCGATATTCAGAGGGCGATCGCACATCCACTAATAGTGGCTGACGCTGTGCCATCAAGCTTTTCAACTCTTCGACCTTACTGATGGTGTAATAGCCCTTGGGCATTGCCATCAAATACTGATCTACGGCTGATTCCAACGCAGAAAAGTCTTGCTGTGCTGACACAATTGCAGAGTCAGTCCTTTGAGCTAAGGCCTCTAAAGGTGCTGCCAGAATTGGGTTCTGCCCCATACCTAGCCAAAGGAAAATCCCCAAGGCGAGTCCTAAAAAAATAGCCTGAATTGGCGTTCTAAATCTCATAGACCTACTCCCATTTGGGAGATCTCCTTGTGAGCAGGGCAAATTTAAGCTTCGTCGATTGCGGCAACAAATTCAGGAAAGCCAAAGGTGCCGTATAGATTGACGAGTTTGACGACGGCTTCGCAGAAATGTACCGCTCATGATGGAATCTTAAGCGACTCACTCCGCCATCCATTCAGCCACAGGGAAGATCTTTTGAGCACGTCCGGCGATGCTGCACTAAAAGCGGTTGCTCTAAAAAATAAGGGCATTGACAAAGCTTGAAAAAGATATTACTTTGTAGCTATATAGTTAATTTATAAATAGAGGTTCTCATGTTATTTCGCCAGCTTTTTGAGCAAGAGACTTGGACGTACACCTATCTCATCGCCGATCCTCTGACCAAGGAAGCCGCACTGGTTGACCCCGTTCTCGAAACCGTTGAGCGAGATTTCAAGCTGCTCAATGAGCTAGGGCTAACCTTGAAATTTTGCCTAGAAACCCATGTCCATGCTGACCACATCACCGGAACCGGCAAGCTCCGTGAGCTGACGGACTGCGAAGGCATTGTGCCTGAACATGCCCAGGTAGCCTGTGCTAGCCGACTGATTAAGCATGGGGAAGTTCTGCATCTCGGAACTGTGGAGATTCAGGCGATCGCCACCCTAGGCCACACCGATAGCCATATGGCTTACCTAGTGCAAGACAAAACAAAGACTGATCCTCTAAAAGTCCTCACTGGAGATGCCCTGTTAATTCGAGGCTGTGGACGAACCGATTTCCAGAGTGGGGATGCAGGCACCCTTTATGACCAAGTCACTCAGCACCTCTTTACCCTGCCGGAAGACACCCTTGTCTATCCCGGCCATGACTACCGAGGCCACACCGTATCTACCATTGGCGAAGAAAAACAGTGGAATCCACGGTTTGTGGGGCGCAACCGCGACCAGTTTGTTGAATTTATGAACAAACTAGACCTCCCCTATCCCAAAAAGATCATGGCAGCAGTTCCCGCTAATGAACGATGTGGCAGAATGCTGGCCTCAGTCTAGACTTCCAGCGTTCCCAGTTATCTGCGTTATCGGTTACGTCAAAGGTTACGTCAAACTATCATCACCCACCCAAAATTTACTATGGCTTCCATTGATACGATTCAAGAAAAGACTGAACAACAAAACCGAACCCAACCCAACTTCTCAGGTGCATCCAGCCATAGCATCCTAAAACTCGTTGATGCCGAGACCTTAAAGCAGTGGATCGATCAGGACGCTGTGACCCTCGTTGATGTGCGAGAGCCCTCTGAATATGCCGCTGAACATATTTCTGGGGCTGTACTCGTGCCCTTATCTCGATTTAGCCCAGCCCAGATTCCGGTCGTAAAGGACAAGAAGCTGGTGCTGTACTGTCGCAGCGGCAATCGCTCTGGGCAGGCTGCCCAGCGCCTCTTTCAGGCTGGGTTTCAGGATGTGACGCACTTGAGCTGTGGCCTTTCAGATTGGGCAGAAAAAGGGTTGCCGCTCAACATTGATAAAACTGCGCCCATTAGCCTCATGCGCCAAGTTCAGATCGTGGCTGGCTCCTTAATGCTGACCGGCACGGTCTTAGGAGCGTTGGTTTCTCCTTGGTTTTTGCTGTTGAGTGGGTTTGTAGGGGCAGGGCTAGTTTTTGCGGGCGTGACGGATACCTGCGCTATGGCGATGCTGCTGGCCAAACTTCCCTACAATCAGCGGAGTCAACGCTAATGCAGTGGATTGTGGGTCTTCTGCTGGCGGGCGGGATTGGCCTGAGCTTGGGGCTGATGGGCGGCGGCGGTTCAGTGTTGGCGCTGCCCGTGTTGGTATACGTCATGGGAGTCGCCCCTAAGTCGGCGATCGCCATGACCTTAATGATTGTGGGCACCGTTAGCCTTCTGGGGTTAATTCCCCACTGGCGTGCTGGGAACATCAACCTTAAAACCGCGTTAGTGTTTGGCCCTGCCACAATGGTGGGCACCTTCTCTGGCTCCAAAATTGCCACGCTTCCCTGGGTGACAGGCACGTTCCAGATGATTCTATTTGCCGTCGTTATGCTGATGGCGGCTGCCTTTATGATCTATCGCAGTACCCAATCCATCGTGCCTGATGAGCCGCTGGCGTTATATCCAAAACCCCTTTGCAAATACTGTTGGCTATGGCTTTTGAGTGAAGGGGTTTTGGTCGGGATCTTAACTGGGCTGGTTGGGGTTGGTGGCGGCTTTGCGATCGTCCCAGCCTTGGTGCTGCTGGCAGACGTGCCCATGAAGCAGGCGATCGGGACTTCGCTGCTGATCATAATTGCAAACTCGATCGCAGGGTTTCTAGGCTATCTGGGCCATGTTAATCTCGATTGGCATCTGATGATTTCGTTTATTTTTGCGGCGAGCGTCGGCACCCTTCCAGGAGCATATCTGGCGCGATTTGTCTCCGCGCAGCGGCTGCAAAAAATCTTTGGCTATTTTCTCTTGGCCGTTGCCTCATTTGTACTGGTGCAAAACCGCGACAGCTTCCGCATCACCCAGTCCCAAGAAGTCCCTCGTTCCTATGCTTCTGTTCAACGATTGTTTCAAGATCGACGCTTTGGGGCGGCACGCAGCAATCACTCAGCGAGAGTTGCTCGATAGATGTACTCGATAGATGTATAGATGCCAGGAATCCGTTTTTTGGTTTGGCGCTCTAGGCGTTTCGGGGAGATGAACCATCATAAAAGCTTGGAATCATTACGGCTTTTGAACTTTGGCAGTTTGACATCTCCAGCCCCAAAAGTCTTTTCTATCAAGGATCTGAGTCTATAAATCGCCTCAAACCTGCCTGGAACAACTTCTGGAATACCTATCTATAGAGCCTGAAAGATTTAGGATCGATAAGCTAGTCCAAATGCTTTGCCGTGCTGGACTTGAGGTTCGGCTTGAAGTCTTAATCAAAGTGGCTTGACCGTAAAAAGCGATCGCTTGATTTTGAAGCGCTGTAGAGGTGATGGCCTTCTTTATTACAGATGCGATCGCAACCACTCGTCTAAATCAGCCGAACTAGAAAAATCCAATAGAGCCTCACCCAACGATTCAAGTTGAGCAACCGAGAGCGCAGCAATTTGAGTTTCTACATTGGGGGAGATCGTGCCAATTTTTCGGGTTAATTGACGGAGGATAAGCGATCGTTCTCGCTCAATGCCCTGTTCAATGCCCTGCTGAATGCCTTTCTCAATACCAAAGCGTTCTGCGTTAGTTACATAAGTCACCTTTCGGTCCTCCTCAAAAGATTGAAGATCTTGCCAAAAACTGCGCTCAACCGCCTCTGGTAAAATCATAACCCAATCGATAAAGCGGTATAAATTGAGCACTTCCTGTCGTCCATAGCCCTTCTCGTACAGTGCACGAGTCAACCTAAACTTCCAAACCTTACGCTGGTCAACATCGCGCTTCGTCTCCAGCACCTTCAGATGTGCCATCACTACTATGGCAAACGGATTTTCGCTGCTCTCCAATTCAGCCCACCTTGTCTGATAATCAATCAGCTTCACCGTTCCAAACTCAAAGTGGAGCCTTGTGTCAGGGTAGTCTGCCCCGTATTCGTGAGGTCTCCATTGGTGATTCTCGTCGCAGAGAATCGCCAAACTAATCGGTATTTGCTGATATCGGTCAAAAATTCTAATGTTGTACGTAAACATCCTCTGGGCAAACGCTTTTTCTTTCTGAGCTTGTACCTCTACATGCATCAAAAGCCAAAGCTCTGCCCCATCCACCTGCCAGACCTTAACCAACTGGTCTGCATAGCGTTTACCAAGCTCTGCATCGCGGGTAATTTTCTGGAATTCCTTATCCAGAAATTCATAGGGTCTACTCCAATCAATCAATGCAGCCGTATTGGGGAAGAAAATAGCGATCGCCTGGGGAAAATATGCCCTTAAAATCTCCTTCCAGGGCGAGTCTAGGTCTGCTCTCGGTTCAGTCATTGGAATTTTGGGAAGAGGGCGATCGCTCAGATTGTATGGCAGAAGCATTATCTTTCTGCAAAGCGGTTATGGATCGGATCGAGGTGCAAAATCGAACGCCATACCCTTCGCTCAGACCGAAGGGTGCCCAGTTTCTTAGGTTTTGTACCAGCCTATGCCTTGCCTAAAAGGGCGATCGCTGAAACATCTAATCGCTGAAACATCTAATAGAACGCACGACTCATCTTCGGCAGAACCGATAAGCCTAAGTCAACGATAATGAGGAGCCAAAGAATGAGGAGCCAAAGCCATCAAACGGAGTGATGGCTTCGGATACTCTGATTTTCAGATATTCTGATTCAGAAGGTTGCATCGCAGTTCGTTATTATCGTTCCTCTGCATTATGGTTCCTCTGCCCAACCACCGCCCGAAGCAGTTGTCCCTTGGCCCCCTTGAAGCCGAAATCCTTAAAATTGTGTGGAAACGAGGTTCCGTTACGGTGAAGGACGTTCATGACCAGATTCTGGCGAACCCGAACCGAGAACTGGCCTACGCTTCAGTAACCACGGTGCTGAACCGACTTACGCAAAAAGGCTGGTTAGCCTGTGATAAACAAAACCGTAGCTTTACTTGGCATCCGCTGATCTCTGAAGAACAGGCAAAGACCCTGCAAGCCTATGAGCAGCTCAACCAGTTTCTGGCGGTGGGGAACCCCGATATTGTGGCCGCTTTTGCCGACAGTCTCGATCAGGCGAGCGTTGAGCAGTTAGAAGCGATCGCCCAAAAACTCAAGGCCATTCGTAAAGCCCAGGAGGAACAATAATGCACCTCATGCTGCTGCTAGCTACTTTGGCGATCGCTTGGGGAATTCGCTTTACTGGGTCTACTGCGCATGACTCATGGACTGACTCATGGACTGACTCATGGACTGATCGCTGGCAGCAGACCCTCGCGCTCTTTTCACTGCCGCCACTTTTGCTGATGACCAGTGCGATCGCCGTTTGTTGGATGGGGCCTCACGGACAAATGGTTTGGCCTTGGGAAGGTTGGTTAAGCTATGGCCTGGGCCTTAGTTTTTTAGGCTTTGCTGCCCTGCGGTGTCTACATCTGGCTTGGCAGGGCAACCGTACTCTGCGCCAGGTTCGCACCCAACCCATCACGGAACATCAGGGCAATTCCATTCGGATTTTAGAGTCATCCATTCTCTACAGTGCCCAAATTGGCTTTTGGCAACCTGAACTCGTCATGAGTCGTGGACTATTAGAGACCTTAGCCACCCCCCACCTAGCGGCAATCATCGCCCACGAACAAGCGCATCGCCACTACCGCGATACCTTTTGTTTCTTTTGGCTCGGATGGATTAGGCAGATCACCGCTTGGCTCCCCCAGACTGAATTGCTCTGGCAGGAACTCCTGGTATTAAGAGAACTCCGAGCCGATCGCTGGGCGGCTGAACAAACAAATCCGTTGTGCTTGGCTGAAGCCCTCCTATTGGTCGTTGAGCAATACCCGCTATTTGGCGGCAATGTTTGTGCAGCTTTTAGCAGCATTGCAACCCAAAATCGTCTTACCCAAAGGATTGAAGCACTTCTAGCAACGCCAAAGCCTATGGAGTCAGCTCCCTTAAACCAGCCGTCATGGGGCACATGGTCATGGATGCTGTTGTCCGTCCTGCCGCTTTTCTTGATCCCCTTTCATCGCTAGTCCCACAGGGCCAAAGCAAGAATTCCGCGAAAGGAGCCTCAAGGCTGGTGGCAATTTGCGCGGCGATGGCAGGCTGAGGCGATGGCAGGCTGAGGCGATGGCAGGCTAAAAAGAGCATCCAAACTTCAGCCGCCTTGCCTTAGGGCGATCGCCATGCTCCATAGCGCTGACTGTAGTATTCCAAAATAGCCAGCACCCTAGCCTGAGACGCCGAATCTAAAGACTCTGGCCAAGACAACTGTAGTCCCCCAACCTGGCTTAGCTCATAGTCAAACTGCGTCGCCGTCTGCGGCAGCATCATCGCCTCAACGCCTGATACCTGAGCCAGATGAGCCGCAATTTCTCGATAGACCGCTAGGGGAAGCCGAGGCCAGCAAACCTGCTGTGGGATCGTCAGAGGGGTTGTCATCGCCATGGGATCTCGTAACTCATCAATCTCAGGACAGAGACACTAGGTACAGAGACACTAGCGCGGACGTTCGGGTGAAGATTCAATCAGGGGTGGCAAAACGCAGCAGTTTACTTCATCCAGGCAAACCTTGCCCCACTGTAGCGCCCAGCGCACCAGCGAAACTCGATTGTCGGTTTCCGTTTTGGTCAGAATATTGCTGATGTGGTTATCCACGGTACGCTTGCTAATATCAAGGCGCTCAGCAATTTCCTGATTTGTTAAGCCTGCCGCAACCAGCTCAAGCACCTGAATTTCTCTCTCCGATAGGGGATGGTGGTCTTGAGATGCGGTGCTGATCATGCCCTAGGGCTCCGTATAAGTACTGATTGGGTTTATTTTAGTGGGTCTGTCCAGCTTTTTGCTGCCCCTCTTGGGAAAGAATGTTATCCCAGAGAAGTTATCCCAGAGAACCATTCAAAAAAGCACGCTAGGCAGAGGCTGGCGCAGCGCCCAGCAAGACAGGGGCGATCGCGCTAAGGCTGAGGCTGGGATGGTCTGATATCAGTTGCTGAGCATTCCACTCATTACGGAACAGCAGCACCGGACGCCCCCAGCGATCTTTAACCGTGGCGGCATTAAAGATGCGGCCAACTTTTTCAAGGGCCTCCCAGCCCCCCTCCACCCAGCGCGCAACGGTGTAGGGCAACAGCTCAAGGCGCGTCTCCACGCCGTATTCGCCCAGCAGACGAAACTGCACCACCTCAAACTGAAGCTGGCCCACAGCGGCCAGAATGGGGTCGCGTTTTGATTCATCGGTGGAGTACATGATCTGTACCGCACCCTCTTCCTGCAGCTCCGACACGCCTTTCTGAAACTGCTTAAATTTAGAAGGGTTTGGATTTTTCAGGTAGGAAAATAGCTCTGGGGAGAAGCAGGGAATGCCTTCATACTCTAGTTTTTTGCCGCAAAAAATGGTGTCCCCAATGGCAAACATACCGGGATTATTGAGGCCGATGACGTCCCCAGGGTAGGCTTCTTCGATAGACTCGCGCCCTTGGGCAAAGAGCTTTTGAGGCCGCGAAAGTCGGATGGTTTTGCCCGTCCGAGCGTGCTGCACAGTCATGTCTTTCTCAAACTTACCGGAGCAAACCCGCACAAACGCCACGCGATCGCGATGCTTGGGATCCATATTGGCCTGGAGCTTAAAGACAAAGCCCGTGAAGTCTGTATAGGTCGGGTCAATAGCCCCTTGGGTGCTGTTGTAGGCACCGGGCTTCATCGCGTAGTCCAGAAAGGCGTCTAGGAAAGGCTCTACCCCGAAATTGGTCATCGCGCTGCCAAAAAAGACGGGAGTCATTTTGCCCTGACGCACCAGATCTAAGTCGAGGGGTGTCCCCACTTCAGACAGTAGCTCTAGCTCATCTTTGAATTGGGCGTACAGGTCTTGATCTAATAAAGCCTCAAGCTTCGGATCGCCCAGCTCAATCACGGTATCACGGGCTTCCTTTTTGCCGTGTTCGCTACGCTCAAAGAGATGCACCTGCTGCATACGGCGGTCAAACACACCCCGAAAGCGATCGCCTGTTCCAATGGGCCAGTTAACTGCATAGGTTTGTAGTCCCAGTTCCTGCTCAATTTCGTCTAGCAGATCGAGGGGTTCCCGACTGGGACGGTCCATCTTATTGATAAAGGTAAAAATCGGCAAAGACCGCAGCTTACAAACCTCAAACAGCTTGCGCGTCTGCGGCTCTAGCCCTTTGGCCGCATCCACCAGCATCACCGCATTGTCCGCAGCGGCAAGGGTGCGATAGGTATCTTCACTAAAGTCTTGGTGGCCAGGGGTATCGAGGAGATTAATTTGTGCCCCGCCGTACTCAAACTGAAGCACCGTTGAGGTAATAGAAATTCCGCGCTGCTGCTCCATCTCCATCCAGTCTGAGGTGGCGTGGCGCTGGGCGCGTCGAGCCTTGACGGCCCCAGCTTCATGAATGGCTCCACCGTAGAGCAGCAGCTTTTCCGTTAGGGTTGTTTTGCCTGCATCAGGGTGGGAAATAATGGCAAAGTTTCGTCGATGCTCAACGGCTTGGGCAATTTCAACCTGAAGGTCAGAAGCACGTTCAGTCGCTAATTCAGTAGCCATGGGCAGGGGATAGTCTCGATGAGGGAAGGCATTACGCTCCATTATAAGTGGGGGCGCTCTTCCCATAAAGCTTGGATGGGCAAAATCTGAATGGGTTCAGGCTGGATGGGCGATCGCTTTTTTAAAAAAGCTGGGGTTTGGCATTGCCAAGCCCCAGCCGTCAGTCTTACCTTAAACTCAGATAAAAATTCTGTAGATTAGATTCTGTAGATTAGGTTTTGTAGATTAGATTCTGTAAGAATTCAGTCTAAAAGTCGGGTCTAGAGGTTAGGTCTAGCATTTAGGGCGTGACGTTTACCGCAAGCTTACTGGGCGGACAAGAATTGTAAGAGGCCAGCGGGAACCACCAAAGCTGCGCCGCTACAGTCCTTTGATAAATTTTTTAGCCGATTCAACTTCTTGATCACCAAATAAACTAGAGCATTCGGAATCAAAATCAATATACTGGCTAAGGGCTAAGGGCGTCATTGCATCAACCTCCTCAGAAGCGATCGCGCCTTTAAGGGGTGCAGTGTTTTGCTTCATTGCCCCATGCTCTTGTGATTCAGATGCTTGTGATTCAGACTCTTGTGACTCAGGTTGAAATTTATTCAGCACAGAAATTGCCCCTAAAGGTCTTTTCTAGAATGCCCAACTCTGCCGCGAAAATAATCATGCACCTGCTGAACGGCAGAGCTGACCTGCATTAGAAGCTTTATCAGAGCAATTTCACTATGGCTAAAAACCGTTTTGTCGGCGTGGATTTAGGACGAGCGATCGCCGCATTTGCGGTGGTGGTGATTCATGCCGGAGGGGAAGTGCAGTATCCTGACGCCCTGAGCAGCTTAGCCGCAGACAGCTTGCTGTTGGGGACGATGCAGGCCTGTAGGTTTGCGGTGCCTTTTTTCTTGGCGACCTCGTTTTATTTTGTAGTGGGCAAGCTCTTAAAAGCCCCCAAACAGTTTGACATCATTGCCTTTTTGAAATCTAGGGTCACGCGACTTTTGGTGCCCTATGTGCTCTGGAGCCTGATTTACCTGGCAGTCCGGTTGCTAAAGGCCGTCAGAACCCCGGAAGGCATTGCGCCCCTGTTTCAAGATCCGGTGTTTTTGATTTTCTTTGGTGGTGCCGCAATCCATCTCTATTTCTTGCCCCTGCTGCTGACGGGGAGTCTTTTGATTCCAGCCCTCAAGGGCATTATTCCCGCCCTCAAAAAGAAATGGATTTGTATCCTGCTGCTGGTGATGAGTCTGGCGCTCTACGAAGCAACGATTGTGACGGGCAACAATTTTGAGCTGGGCGTCAACTGCCTGGAACAGCCCCAACAGTGCGCGATCGCTTTTCAGCCTTTGCTGCAATCGGTTGGGCTGCAAAATAACCCCTGGATGCGGTTCCTCAGTACAGAACTGCACTGGATCATCCGCTGCACGATGTTTATTGCGGTCAGTGTATTGCTCTATCACCCTGCAATCCAGCAATGGCTAGCGCGGATGCAGCAGGGCTGGGTCTGGGCGGCTCTCTTTTTCGTGGCAACCTTGGGCGGCCTGCTGGAGTATTTTAAGGTCTGCTATTTTCCCCTGTCGCTCTATGAGTTGGGCGTGGGCTACGGCCCATTGCTCTGGGGATTAGTGCTGTCAAAAACGCGATCGCTTCACCCACTTTGGTCGCACCTTGGCAATCTTTCCTTTGGAATTTATCTGGCCCATTATTTAGTCTTGGTCTTCTACTCAACCCTATTGCCAAAGCTGCCGCCCATCATTTTGACCTGGCCACCCACTGTATTGGCAATTTTGCTGGCGACTCTTACATTTGTGACCAGCGGGGCGATCGCAGTTGGCCTTGCACAACAGCCACTTTTCCGGCGATGGCTCTTGAGCAGTTAATCTCAGCGTGAGCTTCCAACATCCTTTGCGACAGCACGATACAAAAGTTTAAAAACCCGTGTTTTTTGTATCTATTTGTAGGGAATAAAATCCTTCCGTTTGCCATGAGAAGGTTTAGCCATAGGATGAATATATTGATAGAGTCATTGATTTATAACGGTCATGGTTGATCTTTAGTCATTGCTGATCTTTAACCGTCAAGACTCATCACTCACTGAATCTGAACACTTCATTCCTGAGTCCTCTCCAACACTCCTCACAGGTGAATGACATGAACACCCATCCTTTTCGCTTCCGTTCCAAGACCAGCCTAGCGCTCAGCCTCTACTGCCTAACCATTGTGGGCCTTATCCTACTGGCACAGGCTCAAGTTAGCTCTATGAAGCTATTTCAGAGCGGACAGACTGTGATGCTGCAGTAGACAGATCTTGCAGTAGGTAGACCATCCCCTTGACCCGCCGCGCCAAGATCGGCTTGAGCTTCAGCGGCGGTGTCAATCTTTAAGGCATTAGAGCGTTCGTGCGGGTTCCTAATGAGGTCCGTAGTGAGCTTTTGTTGCTGTGATTCACCGTCATGACGACATGCCCTCTCTTGTGTCCCTGCTCCACGCACCTGTGAGCCTCGGCAGCTTGTGCAAGGGTAAAACGCCGATCAATGGCGGTTTGCCTGTTCCCACGCTCCCTGTTCCCACGCTCAATGAATGCTTTGAGAAACATCAGATGTTCTTGACTTTAGTTTGGACTACTAGGCTCATAGAAGAAGGATCGTGTAATCAGGTCAAAATGTCTCAGCACCCGAAAGAGTCTGAGCTGGGTTGAAACAAATCGAGAAATCAGAGCCTAAGCAGGAATTAGTTCCCCAATCGGGTCGGACTTTTGAGATTTTTTGGGTTTGGCTACTCGTTTTTTGACGATTGGGAAGCGTGTACGAGGAAGTTGGGATTGTCCTTGCTGGCGACCGGGGGAATTACCGCGTGTTTTTGGCGCTTGGGCAGGGGTGCCAATCGCAGCAATAATGGCGGGAAACCCTTGAGCGACGCGACCCGGTGCGAGGTCTTGCTGAGGAGATTGCCAGGGCAAGGGGGAATCGAGACACTCAGCCCGGGCGAACCATAATTGCCATGACATGAGCACCATCAAATCGCTCCAACGCTGGGTAGCCTGGGTTGAACGAATCTGGGGTTCGGTCTCTGGGGCGTTGAATTTGAATTTATGTCCATGCTTGTAGGGCGCACCCCGACCGGGATAAGCCGGGGGTACACCATAGACACAACGATTGGAGACTAAGCGCACTAATAAATCGGCCTCAATGTCTGCGATCTGATTGACAAACTGGCCATTGCCATAATGGCGGTCAAATGTAGCCAACGGACGCACCGTTAATTGGCGGGTGACTTGCTTCAACTGGAAGGCAGCTTTGGTCAATGCACTCTCAAAGCTGGCAATCCGTTCGTGTCTTAACGGTAGTGCCCAACTGCCACTCTCTTGCGGCACCCACGCGAGGGTACTATAGCTGTGGCCAATCCCAATGTTACCTTCCCCCTGACACTGAAATCCTCGGTCTTTCAAGGTCTTGGCTTGGGGACGCAACCACACGCTACTGTCCCCTGCCAGTAAGGGTTGGTCTTCGGTAGAGATCGCTTGAACGACTTGACCCAGGACCTTGGCCCGATGGATACGACCATCTGTTAGCGCTGCGTAGGTACTCGGCCACTGTCGCCGAAATACAGGGCTTTGGGACAGGCTCACAAACGATGGAAGGCTCGGATTACAGAGAACCGCATCCATCAGCTCAAATAGGGCATCTTTAGCGTTGTCGAAGCAATCATAGATCGTTTGCCGAAACTGGCGTAGTTGTTCGAAGTTCATAGGGGCAATGAGTTTAACCGCTTCATTGGCCTTACGGCAGTCCGTGTCCTGCATGGACTGCCTGGCCTTATTAGTCAGTCCAAACTCAAGGAATGAGGACAGTGGATTTCAGCCTTTATTTTGAGCGCTTATGCTGTTCGTCATGAGAATCAAAAAAGTTTACTGCACTACCAAGGGGCAAAGGGTCAATCACCTTATTCGAGAAAAGACAAAATGCTTTTAAGTGAGGCAATAGCTATACCCTAATAATTAAAAAATCATAAACATTCATGCTCCGGAAAACTGCAAGAATACTCTAATCCAACATACCTGCAAGTAGGTGCAGAGTTAAAACTCAACCAATCTAAATAGGATGAAATGAATGCTCAGCGTGCGTTTGAGTAATTTTTGTCTTCCTTATGTAATTCGGCTCATTTAGGTCAACCTGCTTACTAGGTACTTCTAGCTTGTGAAAAGGAATCTTTCTGGCGTCTATTTTAGAATTTTATTTTCAGGGTTTTAGATCTTCTTTTGTCAGGATATCCTGATAAGTTAACAGACATAAGGAACGAAATAATCAAAATTTTTATGGTATTAGAAATACAATAGGCACATTTAAATTGCCCTGCATACTGATCTGATTAGCTCACAGAACCAGAGGCACAGGCAACTCACTGATTGACTGACAAAAGATTGAGTGCAGGGTTGGGACGGCGTAGAATGCTGAAT
>JAKRSB010000061.1 GCA_022402525.1 Thermosynechococcaceae cyanobacterium MS004 | reverse complement strand
TGAGTGGTGATTCTGCAACGGAAGCCAATTCCTACATTGACTACGCGATCAATACTCTCAGCTAGAGTTTGGCGAAGTAGACTACGGGCCGGAGAAGCGCGTTTTTGAAGAGTGTATCTTTGCGTCTTCTCCTGCTTGATTCGCTGATGACCATGCCAGCCTCTTTGATGAGGCTGGCATTTTTGTGCTTTTGCCTGAGCGCTAATACTTGAGCGCTAATACTTGAGTGCCAATGGCTTGCGTGCTACTCATCACGACGTAATGCCTATCCCAATGCTTTAAGCTTTAATCAAGGCGTCAGAGTTTTGATGCAGTCTCAATGGGTGCGTTTTCAATGGGTGCGTTTCAATGGGTGCAATTGCAGTGGATGCCGTCTCAGCATGAATGAAGAAAATGGGCTTTTGCTTAGTCATGGTCAAGCGGAGTTTGCCTCAGAGCCAGCCCCAGAGCAGCCGTTGACGATTGAGCAGGCGATCGCCAATCTGTCGGGGCCAGACTATGGCAGTCGATACTATGCGGCTTGGTGGCTGGGACGCTTTCGGGTGCGATCGCCGGAGGCAGTCGCGGCACTGATCGCCACCCTAAATGATGAGTCAGACCGGACGCCCGATGGCGGCTATCCGCTGCGGCGCAATTCCGCTAGGGCTTTGGCGAAGCTAGGAGACCCTCAGGCGGTTCCGGCCTTGCTCACCTGCTTGAGCTGCACAGACTACTATGTGCGAGAAACGGCGGCCCAGGCCCTAGGCATCCTGGGCGACCAGTCTTGCATTGAACCCTTAGCGGCGCTCTTGGCTGGAGGGCTGGCGGCGGCTCAGCCGATTCCTGGTTCTCCGCATCTTGCCCAGCCCTATGATGCGGTCTTAGAAGCCTTGGGGGCTTTGGGGGCGATCGCAAAGCGGCCGCTCATCGAACCCTTTTTAGAGCACCCGACTGAGCTGGTGCAGTATGCGGCGGCGCGTGCCCTCTACCAGCTCACCCAAGATGAAGGCTACGGCGATCGCCTTATTGCGGCGCTATCGGGGGAAAAACTACAGCTTCGGCGCGCTGCCCTAGCAGACCTGGGTGCGATCGGCTACCTTAAGGCCGCAGAGCCCATTTCCCTTACCCTTGCCGAAAATAGCCTTAAGCTCATTGCGCTGAAGGGAGTCTTAGAGCATCACCTCACTGCGATTGCGGGTTCCATTGAGCGAGGGCAGCTCACGGATGAGGCTCGTCAGGTGATGGAGCTGATGGATGGTCTGCTGTAGACCCATACAAGATATGCCATAAAAGCCGTGAAATCAAAGCTATGACGACAGACTCCCTTGCAAAACTTACCCAGGCTGTAGAAGCAGCCAGTTCTTCAGAAGCGCTCCTGACAGCGGTAGAAGCGGTGGCTGCGGTCAAGGCTCCAGAAGCCGTTACCCTGCTGGTAGCAGCCTTGGGCTATAACAATCCAGGTGTGGCCGTGGCGGCAGTGGATGGCCTGATTGCGATCGGGGAGCCAGCGGTGGAGCCGCTTTTGGTGCTGCTAGATGACGTGAACTATGGGGCCAGAGCCTGGGCGATTCGAGCTTTGGCGGGTATTGGTGATCCCCGTGGGCTATCGGTACTCTTGACGGCCGCTAAGGATGATTTTGCCCTGAGTGTCCGTCGAGCTGCCGCCCGTGGGTTGGGCACGATTGTGTGGGAGGCGATGCCCCCAGAGTCGCGGAGCAGTGCCCAACTGGACTGTTTGACGGTGCTCCTGGCTGCGGCTAAAGGCGATCCCGAATGGGTGGTGCGCTATGCGGCGGTGTCTGGTCTGCAAAATTTAGGGCGATCGCTGTGCTTAACCCAGCCCCATCAGCGTCTTGATCTGAAAATTCAGCTTCAGGACTTGGCGGCACAGGAGGCTACGCCAGCGGTGCAGGCTCGTCTGTGGTTCGCGCTTGAATCGCTCTGAAAAACCCCTCTAAACAATCTCGCACAAACTCTCCCTCTAGCCCCTACTATTTCCAAACCGCTACTACAGCGATTCCGGCAAAATGTGCCCCTCAACCCACCGCAATACTGTTCGGTTAAAGCTCAGCATCCTTGCACTTGCCCCCCAGCCCCCCAACTTTGGGGGGTTCTGAACTCAAAGTCCCCCAAAGTTGGGGGATTTAGGGGGCGAGTGCAAGGTTTTTGCATCTTTTCCAAACAGTATTGGGAAAAGGGTGCCATTTCTCAAAAAAAATCGAAAAGAGGGTAAAAGTGTAAAAGAGAAAAAGGGCTACGAAGTCCTCGGAGAATCACAAACAACCCGAAAACCCAGCCAGTTGAAGCGATAGTCGGGGGTAAGGCTGAGGCGACACGCAGAACGGCACCACCACGGAATGTTGACCCAAGAGCCGCCGCGCAGCACTCGTACTGATGAATCTCCTCCAGCCAGCCATGCCCTTCCATCCGTAGGAGAGTCTTGATAGCTACTATGCCAGTGGTCTTGACACCATTCCCGCACGTTTCCATGCATATCATGCAATCCATAGGCATTCGCTACTTTGAAGCTCCCGACTTCTGTTGTTTTGCCTCGATTTACACCTCTTGGCCCTTGACTGTAAGTATTGTTGCCGTCGTAGTTAGCTAGCTCTGATGTAATAGTTTCTCCAAAGTGAAAAGGGGTTTGAGTGCCAGCACGACAGGCATATTCCCATTCGGCTTCACTGGGTAATCTATATTTTCTTCCTGTTTTCTGAGATAACCGCGCACAGAACTCCACCGCCTCGTTCCAGTTAACAGACTCAACGGGAAGTTTATTCCCCGTAAAATTAGAGGGGTCAGCTTCCAAAGGCATTTTGATTTGGGGCAGCCCAGCAACCGCTTTCCACTGAGCTTGAGTAACCGCATACTTACTTATCAAGAAAGCTTTAAGTGAGACTAAGTGTTGAGGTCGCTCATCATCGGCTGATCCTATTTCTGTGCTAGGTGCCCCCATCTGAAAGGAGCCTGCTGGGATACTAGCGAGTTCTAGCTCGATTCCATTGCCCAGAGACTCTATTACAAATTTTGCCTGGTACGAAGGGCGCTGAGTGACCCGTCCCTGTCCATCCACTAACACCGTCTCAAAATCAACGGTCAACAGAGGTAAGCCGTTCACTTGAGGCGCTTCGGGTGCGGTGATCTTAGATTCTGTCACAGAGGCCAACTGAACAGACTGACCTTTTTGCTCAAGTTGCTGGCGCTCATACTCTGCTTGTTTTGGCCCAAGCAAGGGTGCCTCAATCTCCACCACATCCTCATCCCGCAAGCTCAAAAGCTGCTGAAGTCGCTGAAGACCAAGGCGATCTCTTTCGGTCAATGGATACTGTTTGTCTATAGCCCCCTCAAACACCGTGCGGTAGCGGTCTACCTTTGCTCGGCGCTGACGATAGGGTTCTAGTTCTTCCGTTTCAATCGCTGCTGCCTCATCTGGCAATAGCCTCAGATCCCGTTGTAAATCCTCCAGGTAGGCACGATTAATAAATGAAAAATCACCCCCGTCCTCCTCCGCCAGCAGTCTGACTGCTTTCCGATACCTTAGCTGAGGATCATCCTTCGGCGACTTTGCCAATAGGATCTTGTAGCCCTCCTTCACCGGATAAAACTCAGGCGTCATCGCGGGCGCAGCCTCTCTCACCTTACTGCTGGCATAGGTATGGAGTTCTTCCATCCCAATAAACCCGTCATCATCGTGGTCGGCTCCCCCCGTGCGAATACCCTCAACCAAATAATGGGTATAAATCGACAGATCAAACCCCTCTTGGGTAAGGGCATATTGCGTTGAAGTTGAAGCGGTAAGAATTGCAGTCCCCTTACTGCCTAGAAATTGTGCTGGATTGACGCTGCCGCTATCTTTAGCCTTCACCCCCTTAGCAAACGCCCCGCTAAAGCAACTGTCCAGAATAATCACCTTATGCTGAGAACGGCTGGCCTCCATCCAATCACAGACAGAACGAGCGGCAGTGGCAGTTGTGGGCACCAATCGTCCCTGCTCTTTACGGGTAAAACGACTGGCAAAGTAAAACTCGCCCCCCTCATCTATCACGCCATGCCCAGAGAAATAGAGCAGCACCAAATCATTTTTTTGCCGATGGGCAAAAAGATTGTAGATGGCATCTTCCATGACCTGCCGAGAGGGATTAGGCAGCACCGTCACAGCAGCATCCGCAAACTCACCCATCCCAGGGTGGGTCAAAACCTGTCGCATCGCAGTCACATCATTGATCGCCGAGGGCAACCCATCTAACCCAGACTCGTATTCACTGACCCCAATCAGCAGGGCAATCTTTGCCATACTTTTTGCCTATGGTGTTGCCTATGATGCAATAAAATCTTGGGCAGCTTTAATAGCAGCTTCTAACTCTTCCCTGCTGTGGGCTTTCACCGTTAGTTTTTTGCCATTGGCCTCTACAGATAGTTCGATGGGTTTGTTCCCAAGGCGATCGCCTAAAAATCTCAAACATTTTCCTGCATTAGCAACATTAACCTCAGCCAGCAGCAGCCCCACGAGAAAACCACCTACAGCCTTATTACCCTCTGGAGGATTAGGGTCAAGCACCCGACCCACCGTCTCAACCTCGTCAATCTGCTTAAGTTCATTCAATATCTGCTGCACCTGCTCATCCCGATCTTCAGCGTCTAAATCAGGGTCATTAAAATTGAGCGTAAGCTTAACGTTAGAAGAATCCGTCATAGGTGCCTAGAGTGGTCTAAAACTTCACAATTGACTTAATTTTCGCATACGAATTCAATTATTAAGACAAGCGCCCACAACAACCGATGCAAGTCAAAAAAGGTTGGTGTATCAAAGTTTTTAGGCAAAAGAAATGTGTACAATAATCAACATTCTTACACATTCATGAGGCACACAAAGCAGCTCATGCGAACAAATATCGTAATTGACGATGACCTCATGCAAGAAGCCCTCAAAGCAACCGGACTCAAAACCAAGCGGGAAGTCGTAGAGCTGGCCCTGCAAAGACTGGTACAGCTCAAAAAGCAAGAGGCCATTAAAGCCTTTCGCGGCAAGCTGCCTTGGGATGGCGACCTAGAAGCCCTTAGAAATAACGGATGATTATTGTCGATTCCAGCGTTTGGGTTGATTACCCTGAGCCCCACTATTCAAAGGCTTGATTGGGATTGGTGAGCAGATAGCGATCGCAAACTTCAAACAAATCTGCTTCTGTCCGAGTCAAGCGCATTTCTCGCAGAAATAGGCCATCTGGGTCAACCCCCTCCCCAATAAAGTTTAGATACTTCTTTAAATGACTCACGCGAGCCTGCTCCGAGACAGTGGGTGCCGTTGCAGTGCGGTAGAGACGGTCAATGTATTGCCGCACGTCTGCTAGGGTGACGACGGAAATCGGCTGACCGCTGAGCTGCTCCCGAATCTGCTTAAAAATCCAGGGGTTCCGGATTGCACCCCGCCCAACCATGACGCCAGCGGCTTTGGTCTGCGCCAAAACTTCGGCAGCGGACGTAGCGGAAGAGACGCTACCGTTGGCCAAGACAGGACAGTTGACGCGCTGGACGGCCTGGGCAATGTAGTCATAGTGAACGATAGTTTGGTACATCTCCTTCACGGTGCGGCCATGCAGGCTGAGTAGGTCAATCCTGTGCCGATTGATCAAATCGAGAAGGCGCTCAAAGTGGCCTGTATCGGCAAAACCAATGCGCATTTTTACCGTAAACCGCCCTGGAATGGCCTCCCGCAGCGCCCCTAAAATCCGATCCACCGTATCTGGGTCGCGTAGTAGCCCACCCCCCACATTTTTGCGATAAACCCTCGGCGCAGGACAGCCTAGATTTAGATCAATCCCGGCAATGTCGTACTGCATCAGGGTTTGAGCGGATCGCACTAAATCGGGAATACTTTCGCCAATGAGCTGGGCAAAGATCGGGCGCTGGGTTTTATTCTCGGTAATGGAGCGCAGAATTTGCTTGTCGAGGCGAGACTCTCCATAAACGCGAAAATATTCCGTAAAAAAGTAGTCCGGGCTGCCACAGTCGGCAATGAGGCCCATAAACATCAGGTCGGTCACATCCTGCATGGGTGCCAGGGCAGTGAGGGCCAATCCAGGCTGTACCGGGGCCGGAAGGCGATCGCAGAGGGTTGGAAACTGCCGCATAGTTAAGCTGGAGGGCGCTAAGGCCAATCAAGAAAGCCCTACTATTATCCAGCACAGGTTGAGTCTTCTGGTTTTCTGGGTGCAGCTTCAATCTGCGATCGCGCAATTCCGTCATGGCCAGATCATGGGTTCATGTCATGGGGGCATGTCATGGGGACATGTCATCGTCAGGTCATGGGCTGGTGTCAGATTTAGGACAGCCTGAGTCCATACTTGCAATAGCCGGAAAGATCGTTTGTATGTATAGGACTCGCAAGTCGCCTACGAATATCAGCCCGCATCTATAGCCTTCAGCCCTCCCTCAGCCACCCCGGCAGCCTGAAACAAAGTCATTTATTTTGGGAACAGCTAGCTTAATCCCTAGCTTAATCACGTTGCTCTATAGCTCCCCCTCTGTGCGTCAGTATCAGCCCTAGATAACCATGACAAACAATCCCCAAGAACTCCCCCCTCCCTTTCCGGTCGATCGCATTCCGCCGCCACCGCCGCATTTTGCGCGCAGTAAGCCCGCAACCGACCCCACCTTAGCGATGGACAGCCCGTCGACCCATCCTTCGCCGATCCCCTATCAAACTGCGTCCGGAGATCAAACCTCTGCAACCTATGCCGTTGTAAATAGGTCGCAGAATATTACGCAAACCCAGCCCCTCTCTCCCCCAACCACGCCGCTCTACGACCGTGATCTGCAGACCCATCTGTTTGGGCAAGAGGATCCTACCCAGTCCACGATGAAAGTGCTCAAGCGCCCCCTGAATGGCTTGACGCTGGAAAATCTGGTACATGAAGCCTACGACCATGATTTTTCAGATATCCACTTGGGCGTGGGAGAGGTGCCGCGCTTTCGCGATCGCGGTCGTCTAGAGCCGACGAGCTATCCGCCCACAGATCAAGAAACTTTTGAATACTGGCTAGAAGAAATTCTGACGCCGGAGCAAATCCAAAAATTTCACAACGACCTAGAATTTGACGGCGCGACGCAGTACGAAGAAATTGTGCGGGTGCGGATCAATGTGTTTGTGAGCCTGAGAGGCCCTGCGATGGTGCTGCGGCTGATTCCGCTGCGCATTAAAACCATCGATGAGCTTTGTCTACCGATGATCTTTCGAGATCTTTGCCAGTATCACAAGGGATTGATTCTGGTCACAGGGCCGACGGGTTCTGGAAAATCCACAACCCTTGCCGCCATGATTGACTACATCAATTCCGAGATGCCTAAGCATATTGTGGCGATCGAAGATCCGGTGGAGTTTGTCCACAAGAGCCGTAAGGCGATGATTCGTCAGCGGGAAGTGGGGATTCATACCCACAAGTTTGACAATGCCCTGAAGGCATCGCTGCGGGAAGATCCAGACATTATCTTGATTGGGGAAATGCGCGATCGCGAGACGGTGAATACGGCACTCAAGGCGGCGCAGACGGGTCACTTAGTGTTTGGCACCCTGCACACCAACAGCGCGGTCAAAACCATTGAGCGGATCTTGAACCTCTATAACCCCGAAGAACAAGGCCCCATGCGGGTGCAGGTGGCAGAATCTTTGGTGGGCGTCATCGCGCAGTCCCTGGTGCGCACCACGGACGGCAAGCGGGCAGCGGTGCATGAAATTATGATTAACACCGATGCCATGAAGGACTACATTCTGCGCGGAGAGGTGGAAGCGATCGAGCAGCTCATCCCTCAATGTACCTACGACGGAATGATGACCATGAACCAGTGCCTGTACGAACTCTATGAGCAGGGGCGCATTGATGAGGAAACGGCGATCGATTCCTCACCGAAGCCCAATGAAATGGCGCAAATTCTGCGGGGCCGTGTTTAGCGCGCGCTTAAATGATGCCCTGAGGTTACGCGAAGTCTAGTGTTGCCCCATGAAAAAACAGCCCAGTCAATCCAGAGCGAGATCAACAATAAACCGCTGGGTGGAGTCAGCCTTTGGACTCTTGTTCGTCGGGACGGGAATCGCAATGCTTCTGCTTGCGGCTCCATCCACACGCCCCGGTTCTGTGGTGGCGGCTCTGGTGGTTGGAGGCCTGGGGGTGGAAACGCTGATGAGTGTTGCTTATAACCGTCAGTCTCTGCTGTCGCGGATTGGGCCTTTGCCCTAACGGTGAGCCTACGCCAACGAAACAAAGGGTAATGAATAAAGCAGTGGAGAGCGATCGCTCTCCACTGCTTTACTTAACGTGAGTTCGCCAAAAAACAACCGCCCCTCATCCTCCTGTCCTTCTCCCTAGGGAGAAGGAGGAGCCATGAAAAATCAAGCTTCTTAAGCCCCTCGCCTTTGGGAGAGGGATTTGGGGTGAGGGGCTTCAAGTGCATCACCGAACTCACGTTTACTTAAAAAGCAACGCTCGCCTAGCTGGCCAGATATTCTCGAACATCTAGCTTACGGCGGCGGAGATAGTCTAGCGCCTGTCGCTCTAGCTGGCGAACCCGCTCGCGGCTGAGGCTAAGCTGCTCACCCACTTTTGCCAGAGATAGCTCCTTGCCGTTGTCCAGTCCAAATCGCAGGGTCAAGACATCCCGCTGCTGGGGAGAAAGCTCCGTGAGCAGACTGTGGATGTCCTCCCGTAAGGACTCCTTCGCCGTAAACTGCTCCGGAGACTGGCCATCATCTTCCAGTAAGTCCCGCAGTTCCGTATCTTGGTTGTCGCCAACCCGCAGATCTAAAGAAACGGGCTGTCGGGCTAGGGTCAAAAATTCCCGAATTTGGGCTGGCTCTAGCTCTAGCTCCTTGGCAATTTCGGCTGGAGTCGCGCTGCGGCCAAGCTGCTGAGACAGCTCGCGCTGGGCTTTTTTGATCTTGTTGAGCTTCTCCGTGATGTGGATCGGCAGACGAATGGTTCTGGCCTGCTGGGCGATCGCCCGCGTAATGGCCTGTCGAATCCACCAGTAAGCATAGGTCGAAAACTTATAGCCCCGCATGGGGTCAAACTTTTCAACCCCGCGCTCCAGACCCAGTGTGCCCTCCTGAATCAGATCCAGAAGCTCTAGATTCCGCTTTTGGTACTTCTTCGCAACCGCAACCACCAGGCGCAGATTCGCCTCAATCATTTTTTGCTTTGCGCGCTTACCCAGTCGCAGCGCCTTCTCTAGCTCATCCTCGCTGAGGTTCGCCTTTTGCAGCCATTCAAGTCGGGTTGGCTCATGGCCCAAGGTTTGCTCAAGCTGCTCCTGGATTTCCAAGAGCGCCATCATCTGCTGAACCTGCTTGCCCAGAATAATTTCTTGCTCATGGGTTAAAAGCGGCACACGACCAATTTCATGCAGGTAGGTTCTCACCATGTCTCGCCCTGCAGGAGCTGGATTATATGCTTTTTTCTCAGTCACTTTGGTCATGGGACGCAGTACCCCCTCATTCAAAATGAGATCACAATGAACAATTTATGGATGAACAACATACAGCTAAGCGAAGTCAGTATGAGTTTGTTTTTCTATCTTATGCGATTATCTCAGTCTCGCCAAAGATCCCTAGGTGTGAATTGCCGTACTCCTTAAAGGTGGTATTCCTTCCAGAAAGTTTTATGGAGAATTTTCTAGGGCCTGTCGTATCTTGCCTTACAGTGTTCCCTGACATGGCCAGCATCATAAACGTCGATCTTAAAGATGGCCCTATCCTCGACAACCAGGAGAAACCCTAGACGCTAAAAAATTACGCAGAGTTTCAAAAAAGACTTTGAGGTGCGTGACTTTGAGGTGCGTGACTTTGAGGTGTGGGTTTTTCATGGGGTTTAATCCAACTCCTGCTCGCGAGTCTGTCTATGGGCCTGCCTAAAAGATCTAAGTACGATAACCTAACTGATTGGGAGTCAAGCTAATTTCAAACTAATTTCAAGCTAATTTCAAACTAATTTCGACATCATTATCGCCTCCGTAAACTTATCAAAGTCCTGAACGTGAAGCCTAAGCCTAAAGGAAGAGATTTTTGCAAAGGCAGTCTACGCTCGTCCTTAATGGCCGGAGCCCCAATTCAGAGCCCTGTTCAGAGCCCTGTTCAGAGCCCCAATTCAGAGCCCCAATTCAGAGCTTTATTCCCAGATTTTGAGTTGGGCGATCTTGATACGGGGCAACTGGGTCAATAGATGGCCTTACTTTAAGCCCAAAGTTAGGCATTCTTGAATCTCTTAAGGAGAAAAATAGAAGTTACCACGATCAGGCGTAGAGGTTATTGCCGTGTTTCAGACCAGTTTGTGAGAAGTCATAGTATTATTAGAGAAAAGTAAACAAGTATTAAGCATCCCAGTTTGATGGCGAAAGGCGAGTGTTCTTGGGTTTGTGAGCCCTAAGTTTTCACGTCTGGCGATGGGTTGGAATGTTGCCGTTAGGCATTGCCACTAAGCACTGCCGTTAAGCATGGCCACTAAGCATTGTTATTGAATTGAGTCCTAGGTCTATCACTCCTTTTTTCTGCCAAACATGAAACACAATCTGCTGCGTTGGGTTCGAGCAAGCTTCGCCTTTCTGCTTGTGGTGAGTTTGTGGATGTTAGGGCCAGAGGCCCGCGCCTACGATAACCCCCAGCTTTTGCCAGCAGCCCCAACCCCCGTGGTGGATCTAGCCAAAACCTTTACCAGTCTGCAGCGCGAAAATCTGGTGCAGGAGCTAGAGACCTTTGAGCAGGAGACGGGCTGGCGCTTACGGGTGCTGACCCAGTTTGAACAAACTCCAGGTCGAGCCGTGATTCCGTTCTGGAATCTGGATGATAAGAGCGCTGTGCTGGTAGCCGATGCCAAGGGCGGCAATATCTTAAGCTTTGCGGTGGGTGATGATTTCTATCCGCTCTTGCCGCGCACCTTCTGGATTGAGCTACAGACGCGATTTGGTAACCAATATTTCGTGCGGGACAATGGCGAGGATCAGGCCATTTTGCAGTCCCTCTCTGCGGTGGAGGGTTGTCTCAGGAAGGGCGGCTGTAGCGTTGTTCCGGGGATTCCTCAAGAGCAGTGGATTTTGACGCTGGTGACGTCGGTAGTTGGCGGCATTATTTGCGGCTTTGCGGGGCGGCCTCGCAAGGAAGGTCAGTTCTTTTCTTGGCAGTGGGCACTCATCTTTTCGCCGCTGTGGGGCATGTTGTTTTTGTCCTTTGGGCTAGGCCCGGTCTTGGTGCGAACGTCTGACTGGCTACCGATCGCCCGGAATGTGGCTGGGTTTTCCATTGGCTTGCTGGGGGCGTTTCTGTCGCACTATATTCACCCCGCTTCTCCCTCTGAGAATGAAGTTTAGGGTTGCTGATTAAAGGGTGTTGACTAACGGCTGCCGACTAAGGGCTGTTGACTAAGGGCTGCGATCGCTGCTTCAGCTATATGGATTCTCTAAACGGGTTCTCTAGTCGGGGTATCAAATCTGTCCTCAAACTGATCCCCAAAATAGGCTTTGTAAAAATAGATTAAGATTGCAGAAGGCGAATAGTGGGACAACGCCAGGATGATTGTAAATTCAAGTCCGCAGGGAGAAGTGGCTTCTCTTAAGTCAGTGTTTCAGTCCGTCTCGGCTGAGAGCTGCCCTTGGCAGTACAACTTTCATTTGCACACCCTTTACTCAGACGGTCAGTTGCGCCCTGAATCTATTGTGCAGCAGGCGATCGCCCACGGTCTAAAAGGATTTGCTATTACAGATCACCATACGGTAGCGGGCTATCAGGAAGCTTGTCGGTGGCTAGAAGCCTGGACGCTCAGCCATCATCAAGATGGGCCCATTCTTTGGTCAGGGATTGAAATTACGGCGGAACTGTTGGGGATAGAGGTGCATATTTTGGGCTACGGCTTTGACCCAGCCCATGCAGGCATTCAGCCCTACCTCAACGGAGAGCATCCGACAGGAACGGCTGGTCGTGCTGATAGCGTGATTCAGGGCATTCAGCAGGCAGGCGGACTGGCCGTGCTGGCGCATCCGGTTCGGTATCGGCGATCGCCTGGGGATCTGATCCCTGCGGCGGCTGAGCTAGGAATTGATGGCGTAGAAGGCTTTTACTGCTATGGCAATCTAGATCCCTGGAGTCCAAGCCTCAAGCAAATGGAGCAGGTTTTGCAGCTCGGAAACGCCCACAATCTTTTCCAGACCTGCGGTACAGATACCCACGGCCTGAGTATCTTAAAGCGCATTTAGCAAAGCGCACTTCACGCAAGAGCTGATGCAGTAGGTGACGAGATGTCTGGCGTTCATAAGATTTGACCTATTTTCAGTCTCAGTCTCTTTCAATCAGCCCTAGGGTGGCACTAAGATTGAAGTCTGTTTGCTCGGTCTGGTATCTAGTGCTGCATATTAGATAGATCTGGTGCTGCACATTAGATTAGCTGCACATTAATTAGATTGGCTGCGCATTAGATTACGAGACAGCGATTAAGGGAAAAAAACTATGGCGGATTGGTGGACGGTTGAAGGGGGCGTAACGGCACCCAAGGGCTATCGGGCAGCAGGGATTCGCGCAGGGCTTAAGCCCTCTGGCCTGCCTGATCTCGCGCTGATCGTCTCAGACCTGCCGGCGATCGCGGCGGGCGTCTTCACCACGAACCAAGTGCGAGCGGCCTGCGTGGACTACTGCCGTCAGGGGCTGGCTCAAAAGTCAACCGCTCAAGCGATTCTGTGCAATGCGGGGCAGGCCAATGCAGGCACGGGAGAACAGGGCTGGGCTGCGGTGTACGAAAAAGCCCAGCTCATTGGCGACGCCCTCAACATTCCGCCGGAGCAGGTGTTGATTGCCTCTACGGGGGTGATTGGCAAGCTGATTCCTATGGAGCCTTTGCGTCAGGCAATTCCAGCCTTGATTGCGGATCTCTCCCCAGACGGGTCAGATCGCGCCAGCCACGCCATTGTGACCACCGATCTGGTGACCAAAAGTATTGCGATCGAAGGACTGATTGGCGATCGCCCAGTACGGGTGGGCGGCATTGCCAAGGGGTCGGGGATGATTCACCCTGATATGGCGACATTGCTGGCCTTTGTGACCTGTGATGCGGCGGTTTCTTCCCATCTTTGGCAGCAGATGCTGAGCCGTGCTGTGGCGCGCAGCTTTAATCAAATTACGGTGGATGGGGACACCAGCACCAACGATATGGTGTTGGCGCTGGCCAACGGCCAGTCCCGCACCCCTGCCATTACGGAGATGGGGCCAGAGGCAGAGCAGCTAGAGGCAATGCTGACGGAGGTGTGCGCTGATTTAGCCAAGCGTATCGTGCGCGATGGGGAAGGGGCGACCTGTCTGGTCGAGATTCGGGTGAGCGGCGCAACGGATGATGCGGCGGCAAGGCAGGTGGCGCGAACGGTCGCGGGCTCCATGCTGCTAAAGTCTGCGATCTTTGGCCGTGACCCAAACTGGGGACGCATTGCGGCGGCGGCGGGGCGGGCTGGGGTAACGTTTAATGCCGAGAAGCTCACCATTCATCTAGGTGACTTCTTGCTGATGGAAAACGGCACCCCCCAAATCTTTGACAGACCCGCTGCGATCGCCTATCTCAAGGAAGCTGCTGTACAGGCCAGTCTGCCCGAAAATGTGGCCACCACGAACAACAGCAATGACCTGGAAGTGGTGGAAGGCAGTGCAGTGTCAGCCTTTTCTCGAAATGCGGTGGTGCAAAACATCACCCATCCCGTCATGATTACCCTCAGTATTGGCGATGGGAAAGGGAGCGGTACGGCTTGGGGCTGCGACCTTAGCTATGATTACGTCAAAATCAACGCAGAGTATACAACCTAAGCTTGTGTGAAAAGAAGTTTGTGTGAAAAGAAGTTGATGTGAAAAGTCTATGTAAAAAATTGTGTGAACGGTCGCCCAGCGTAACGTGAGTTCGATGATGCACTCGAAGCCCCTCACCCCAAAAACCTCTCCCAAAGGCGAGGGGCTTAAGAAGGTTGATTTTTAATCAGTATTTTAATTGCCCCTCCTTCTCCCCAGGGAAAAGGAGGATGAGAGGATGAGGGCGGTTGTTTCTTGTCGAACTTACGTCAGAGTAATGACAGCGCACACCGAGTGAGAGAGATCAGAGTCACATAACTTTGCGATATCAGTCATCACAAGGATAGATGAACCAGATTACTCTGTGGGTATGGCAGTGAAAGAGATGCTATCTGGCGGCGCAACCCTTTTGGGTTGATCTTCGTCTTAAAAGCTACAGCCTTTCCAAAAATAAATTTTAAGCTTTACGCATTTTTTTATTTTAGTTGCGACAACGTACTTGCCTTAAAAGCTGTGTGCTGCGTGACGCTTCTGCGCTATGTTTTTCAGCTATCTCTCAAGCTATCTCTCAAGTGAATGCTATGGTTACCCGTCAAATATATTGGACTGCCCTGTTGTTAGCGGTCTTCGGCTTCATTCTACCCACGCTGCCCACTGTTGCGAAGTATCGTCCCCCTTCCAACTTACAGCTTCCTGGCGGAAGACAAGGGGCTGCGACCCGTGGGGGCTGTGCCAAAAATGAATTTGCCTTCGCGCCCATTCTGCCTGCTTCTAACTATGGCGAAACGACCGCAGCCTATCCCACGCTGTACTGGTATCAAGCCAACCATCAGTTTACTTGGGCACGCTTTGAACTGTACGCCACCCAGTCGATGCAGCGAGAGGAGTACCCGGTCTACAGCACCACCTTTCGCCTAAGGAATCAATCTCCATTGGCGAGTCTTACGCTGCCCTCGCAATTGGGTCTACCCCCCCTAGAGATTGGCACCACCTATCTCTGGAAGGTTACGCTCATTTGCTCTCAGCTAGGGCCAGAGGATGAAACCGCCAACGGTTCTCAGGTTAGTATTCAGGGCTGGATTACCCGCGTTGAACCGAGTCCGTCCCTCACCTCTCAGCTTGCGATTACTGATCAAAAGTATGATGTCTACGCAGAAGATGGGCTGTGGTACGACGCAATTCAAGACTTGGCTGCTCGTCGTCAGGAGCAGCCCCAGAACCCAGAACTCTCGCGGGCTTGGCAAGATTTGCTGAGGGAAACGTCCCTAGCACCCCTTTCTTTGTCCCAGCAGCCCTGAAATTTGTCCTGCGATGTGGCCCTGATATCCGTGCTGTAGGGCGCGTATCGAGAGTTCTGGTTTCTCTATTTCTCTACTCTTTAATCAGATTTAGTGACCCAAGACTGCTGAAGCCTTGCTCTGATGGCGCTAGGGTCTCCAGTCTGCACGACTTTACCTTTCTCTAGTAAAACTGCGCCGTCGCAGTAGCTCAATTCTTCGAGACGGTGTGTGACCCAGAGGGCGGTGAGTCCTTTTTGCTGCACAAGGGTTTTAACCTGCGTAACGAGGTCAAACTGGCTTTCTGGGTCTAGCAATGCGGTGGGCTCATCCAGCAGCAGTACGCTACAGTGACGGGCGATCGCCCCGGCGATCGCCACCCGCTGCTTTTGCCCACCGCTGAGGGCGTAGATGGGACGGCGCTTCAGCGCAAGGAGATTAATGGCATCCAGCGCCTCATCTACCCGTGCATTGACTTGGGCGTAGGATAACTTTTCTTCCACCAGGCCAAAGGCGACATCTGCACCCACCGTCGGCATGACCAGTTGATGATCTGGATTTTGAAAGACAAACCCAACGGGCGGCTGAATCTGAACTTGTCCTGACTGGGGCTGAAGCAAGCCTGCCATCGTCCGCAGTAGGGTTGATTTCCCGCTGCCGTTGGTGCCCAAAAGCATCCAGAACTCACCCTTAGGAATCTGAATAGAGCAATGATCCAGAATGGGCAGCTTGGTGGACGGTTCTGTTTGCCAGTAAAAGCATAAATCCTGAATATCAATAGCCCATTGGCTCATGGGAATTGGCTCATGATGGTCACTGGTTTAGACTCACTGGTTTAGGAAGACAACAGGGCACCGAACCCAGTCATTCGACCTGCCGCAGCCCCGCCACCCTTTTCTGCCATCTGTACCGCAGATACTTCAGTAATGAGCAGGCCAATCTGCTTTTCGGTTTCTTTCTCGCAGGTTAGCTCCAGCAGCTTGGGCGTCCCCGTCTGGACGGCATTTAATATTGAACGATACAGGGTTTTAGCATCTTCTAGCTCTTTACGCTGGACGGCTAGGGTGAGGGGGGTGCCCCGTAGGGTTACTTCAACGGTGTACATCTAGTCTCCATTAGGTCGGCATGGTTCGATGGATAGAAGATCCCAGGGTTGCTTGGGAATTGTTTCTTCCTTCTACTGTATCAATCGCTGAGAGCTTTTAGGATGGCGATCGCAAATCTAGCTCTGGTTGCGACGCGATCGCAAATCTGGCCCTGCTTGCGATGCTGCACAAATCTCTAAACATGGGGCAGGGCGGATAGAGAGATAATGCAGAAGCGGGTGGGCAGGAATCACTTGGGTTGTCTGAGGCTGGGAGACATGGCCTGTGGATAAAATTTCGGAAACCGCGTTTTTGGTGGCGATGTATCGTGCCCTAGAGTCAGAACGTCCCGATGCGCTGTTTCAGGATCCTTGGGCGCGCAGATTAGCGGGAGGCCAGGGGGCACTTCAGGCCACAGTGCTGGGGCAGATGCGGCAGGGGGCAAACGCGATCGCCCTCCGCACGCGAATGATGGATGATGTTTTGATGCGGCTGGTGGATGCGGGCGAAGTTGAGACCGTGCTGAACCTTGCGGCGGGGCTAGATGCCCGACCCTATCGCCTGAACTTGCCAGCGACCCTGCACTGGATTGAAGTCGATTTGCCGGAGATTTTGGCCTATAAAGCGCAGGTGCTTCAGGAACAGTCGCCCCACTGTCGTCTAGAGCATGTTGACCTAGACCTTAAGCAGCCGGAGAGAACGACACTGTTTTCGAGGGTGAATCAGGCACCAGGGGGCTGTCTGATCATGACCGAGGGGATTTTAGGATACTTGTCTCCAGAGGCGGTGGCAACTCTGGCAATGGATTTACATCAGCAGCCTCAGTTTCGGTGGTGGCTGCTGGAGCTATTGCCCCCTGCTCCTCCTGCCCCCAGACCCTATGGGCAAAAGCTGTTTGATCAATATTTTTTGGGGGGTAAGGCGTTTCAATTTGCGCCCCAGCAGGGGGCTGCTTTTTTTGAGCGCTATGGCTGGCGGGCTGTGGAAGTGCATTCCGTGTGGAATGCGTCCCGACGGCTGAAGCGCAGCGCGAAATTAGCTTGGCTTTGGGAATGGCTGCTGCGCCTTTTTGCGCGCCAACAGTGGAAGGCTATGACCCGGAGCGGCATTGTTTTACTAGAGCGAGTGGCGCGAGGCTAGGAGGCGATCGCTCTTTTCTCAGGGTTGAGGGGACATCAAAAATCCCGCCCCTTGGGAGGACGGGATTCTAACCCCTAATGGAGAAGCTAAGAATGGGTGGTTAGTCTGGCTTGCTTAGTCTGGTTTGCTTAACGGGAGTTCGGCAAGAAACAACCGCCCCTCATCCTCCCATCCTCCTTCTCCCTAGGGAGAAGGAGGGG
>JAKRSB010000007.1 GCA_022402525.1 Thermosynechococcaceae cyanobacterium MS004 | reverse complement strand
GAATCATGACCGTGATGCTTTGGGCAATCTTGCTCACTTCAACTCTCGTAAGCGCCTGGGCAGGTTGTACCTGCACCAGCGCAATACTTACACCTAAAAGTGCGTTCAGGCTAGCAGAATAATTCATAGCGCCTCAGAAGTCATCAAAGTCAGTGGAGAAAGTTTGACACCGATCTGCGTTCCATTCATGTATTAGGGGTGATTGAAGTCAGAGTGTAATAGATTTTATCACCTACCTTCTGGATGAAAGCAGGGGCATTTCTGGATGAAAGCAGGGGCATGGTGTAGGTGATGACAAAAGAAGGAGAATAGAGACATGACACCAACCCTCGCAAACCTGTTTGAGCTGCCCTCGCCGCTGCCAGCCGTAGAGGAAACCGAAATTCTTGCCGTAGGAAAAGGGGTTCGCATCGAGCGCATCCTATCAACAGGCCAAACAACGCCAGTCGGGGAATGGTATGACCAGGAAGAAGACGAATGGGTGACATTGCTTCAGGGAGAAGCAGAATTGAGGTTTGCAGAAGGGGAAACCTATCACCTTAAATCAGGCGACCATCTGCTGATACCCGCCCATTGTCGCCATCGCGTAGAGTACACAAGTGAAAACCCACCGTGTGTGTGGATCGCAGTGCATGGAAGGCTTCAATCCAGCCCGTAAAAAGCGTCAAATCCTGAGAGAACGCGATCGCCCTAGCGAGTCGAGAACAGCCGCCGAGCATGACCGAGCTGCCGATTGTGCTGTGGAATTATGGCCTGATAGACCTAGAGAAAGTGGACAAGATCTTCGATTGGCTAGAGCGCACTGACTGCACGGATTAGAAAGCTTATGATTATTGTCAATAAAGTAATTTTGAGGCTTAGACTAAAAGGGCAAAGCGTTAGATAAATGCAACCATGAGCACGAGTCGTCAGCTTGGGCGGACAGGAGTACAGGTTTCAGCCTTGGGCATTGGCACCTGGGCGTGGGGGGATAAGCTCTTTTGGGGCTATGGCGATCGCTATGGCGAGACGGACGTTGAGGAAGCGTTTCAGGCATCGGTCAGTGCAGGCATTACCTTTTTTGACACGGCAGAGGTTTACGGCACAGGAGAGTCGGAGCGGCTATTGGGGCGATTTTGCAAGACAACCTCTAGCCCCCTTCAGATTGCAACAAAATTTGGCCCCCTACCGTGGCGCTTCACCAAAGCGTCGGTTCTGGAAGCAATTGAGGCTAGCTTATCCCGACTCCAAATGGATAGCATTGCCCTGTATCAAGTGCATTGGCCATTCAGCTTTTTGTTGAGTCAGCCAACCCTTTTTGAAGCCTTAGCGGAGGGTGTACAGCGGGGCTGGATTCAGTCAGTGGGGGTGAGCAACTACAACGAGCAACAAATGCAAAACGCCCACGATAGTCTGGCGAGTTTTGGTATACCACTGGCAGTCAATCAGGTGCGCTACTCCCTCGTGACCCGGCAGATTGAGCAACAGGGGTTATTGGCGCGATCGCGGCAGTTGGGAGTCACGCTTTTAGCCTACAGCCCCTTGGCCCAAGGCTTGCTGACGGGAAAATATACTGCCCAAAATTTGCCGCAAGGTGCCCGCAGGTTAGACCCACGGTTTAACGCCAAAGGACTGACAAAACTCGCCCCTGTCTTGGATGCATTGAAACAAAGTGCAGAAGCGCACGATAAAACATTAGGGCAGGTCGCGCTCAATTGGCTCATCCAACAGGAAAATGTCATCCCCATACCTGGCGCAAAAAACGCAAGGCAGGCTCAAGAGAATGCAGGTGCAATCGGCTGGGCGCTCACGCCTGATGAGGTAGAAGCCTTAGAACAGGTCAGTCGCCCGTATCTGCACTAACTTTGCAGCAATAATGGGCAACAACCTGATTTAGCGTGATGGCCGAGGAGTACCAGTGGTTTTGAGGTGTTGTTATTGAACTACCTCAATTCCGCATCCCCAACCCACGGTCTTCCTTTTTCTTCTTACTTTTGGGTTAAACCGACAAGCGCTGAATTTCAGCCATAAACCCACGGCTAATTTAGAAAGAGGGGTGTCGGGGGTATCAGGATCAGCGGATATCGTATTTCTGCTAATCAAAAGCTAGCCAGAGTTGTGCTGTACGAGGCGGGATGAATAAGCTGAACCTGTTGCCAGATAAATCTAGACTATAGCCGTGAATTAGATCCTGATATTTCCCAGGATTTCTTAATCCCCAGGTACTAAACGCTGCATTCATACTGGAGTCACTCTTGTTAATGGCAACAAGACCCTTGTCTCCTCTGCGAAAAATCAGGAGTGAATCACTTTCATAAAGCATGACCATCGGCATACCATGTACCGAATTATGAAACTTAATCATGCCTAAGATGTCCGGCCGCTTGTAGAAGTCTAGCCATCGGTTTCGGTCTGCTTCATACTTAGATTCGTTGTGGTCAGAATAGATTAAAGGAACTCCGCCATCTCGTCCCAGAATGAAAGCATGAGCTAAGTGTTCATCTTGCTGCTCGAACAGCCAAGAACGAAACCCATCATTATGGGGAACATCATGGTTTACTACAAAAGTTACAGATCTATTCCAGGGCAGAGCATTTCCAGAGTTCTCTGGATTAACAAGAGATTTGAGAGAACCACCGAAAGAGAAAGCGTTCCTCATGGTATGAAAGAGCGGAAAGTCGTAGGCTGACATCCAAGTTTCCTGGAAAAAAGGTTCAAGGAAAACCCTTTCGTCATGCTCACTTCCAGTTAGCACTTCCCCGAACCAAAACTTATCTCGAACCGAAGGCTTGTCGGCAACATTGTCGATCATTCTCTCCGTGATGTGTTTAATGGCATCAACACGAAAACCATCAAAGCCCATATCTACCAATGCATTGACCATTTGGTGCTGTTGATTTAAGACCCAATCAGAATCCTTTAGGTCGGGCAAGCCTGATAAATTCTGAAACTGAACAGAGCCTCGATCTGACCACTCCCAACTCTCAATTTCACCCGCATGATTAAAGTCATTAAAAGAGAATAACCCCGTGCTTAGATCACCGTATAGGCGATTTTCCTGATATAAATCTTCTTCCAGTTGATAGCGCTGAATTTCGGCCTTACCGGGAAAATCAAAGTGATCTTCGCGAGCTTCGTTAGCCATGTGGTTGATAACGAGATCAGCGTAGACTCGGATCTTTGGACTTCCGTCATGGCAGGCTGCGATCAACGCTTCAAGGTCTTTTTTGCCACCAAGATAGGAGAGAAGAACCCGGTAATCTTTTGGCTGATAGCGCTGCCACCATTGGTCCCCATTTGGATCAGAATATAGCGGAGGCGGTATCAAAATTGCGCTGTAGCCAGCATGACGAATCGAGTCCAAGCTATCAATGATCTCGTTATATTTCCAGTTGAAAGCATGAAGAGTAACAATAGACACGGCGAATAATCTCTCAATATAAACCAGAAGACTTTATTGTAATAAAAAAAGTAGCGACTCAGGCTGCGCCAGAGGTGATTGCTGGTTGACTGACAAAAGCTGGTTGACTGACAAAAGATGAATCTAAAAGCCTAAAACCCCTTTCAGGATAG
>JAKRSB010000060.1 GCA_022402525.1 Thermosynechococcaceae cyanobacterium MS004 | reverse complement strand
TTTTGTCGAGAGTTTGCCCTACCCAATAGGGTTCAAACCCTTATCCCACCGTACCCCTCTTAGTAGACCCTCGACAAAATGGTTCATTTTGTTGAGGGTTAGAGAAAGAATTGATAGGGGCGATTTCTTCACTTATTGAAAAAAGTGTTAACTATTTGTGCAAAAGCCTATCGGACTTTTTGGCGATTGCGGATCTTTACGCGGAAGTTTCATCAGTAGAATGCTGATTTGACTTGTATGCTGAATAAGCTCAACAGGTTCATCTGCTTCTGTCTTCCCTTGAAACATTATTAGTGATGGATTCCAATAGCTCATGCCTTCCAGATGAAAAATCATAGTTTGACCAAAGCTAACTAGGCGCACTCCCACATCATGTTCATTGTCAAGATCCGCATCAAATCGATTAATCCATTGAACAAGTCGATTATAGAATTCACTTGCTAAATTTGCTTCAGCAATTTCCTTCAAAGTAGCAGATGGATTTGGGGGAATGGGAGCAAAATTTATTTTTGGTATTTGGAAACCTTGATGAAGGTTAACTGGAGTTACGGCTCTTATTTCGTCGTTGTTCATTTAGTTTTAGAAAATTCATACTGAGTAAAATTATACTCATTTCTTATAGCTGTTATAGATTGACCAGAAGAGACTAATTTAATCCCTCGATACTGATATATCCATCTAGCATTTGTACATACCTTCAACAAAAGAGTTCCCTTTGTCGAGAGTTAAGGTAGAGGAAGCAAGACAAGGTTAGAGGCTAAATCCACGCTGTTCGGGCTGGGGCTTCACTTGTCTTTGTTGCTTTTCCTCCTTTTGATAAAATTCAAAGTCCCGATTTAGGGCGGTGATAGCTTTCTCGCTCAAGGGGCGACCCTTAATATAAGCAGCGGTGGTTTGCTCAATTGCCTTGATGTAAGCTTCTGAATGCCCCAACCGAACCGCAATCACCCGCCATTCCCGCAACTTTTCCACCATCTTCTGCCGCTGTTGAGCCTGATGGATTCCAGCCAGTCGATTCTGCACAGGCACTAAGCCCAAAATCTTTTGCTGCTCGTGCAGTTGCTCCCCATACTCGCTATAGCGCCACTGGTGGTAACGCTGTGCTGGCGCTTGCCAAAGACTGAAGGCATCTTGAGCCTGCTCATACTCATACTTGGCCTGGGTCAACCTCTCCCTCGCTTGCTCAAGCTTCATCTCAGCAGCTCTGCCCTCCGCTGGCGGCGACCCAAACGGATTCTTCCATGACCGCGCCACCCCCAACCGCTCAACCACTTCTCTTTGCCGAGCAGCGATCGCCCTGAACTGTTCACACTGCTCGGCTAACCTCTCCATCTCTGCCCTTAGCTGCCGACCCCTATCCCAGTTCGGCTCTGGCAACGCCTGCTTAAAGTACGACCGTACTCGCTGCTCAATGTCCAGTAGCTCGGCATCGCTCCACCCCTGGGCGATCGCCAGTAGTCGCTGTTCTTCTACATCAACTACTTGAGGAGGTTGATCCCCTAAATCTTTAGACGGTGCCTCCACCTGTTGAGGTACTTCAGCAATGACTTCAATCTCTGGTGCGGGAGCTGGTTTTACTGGTGCATCCTCTTTAACTGGATCGGCAACGTTCACGCGCCGATCTAGCTGCTTTTGGGTTGGCTGTTCGGCTACATCATTCAAGTCTGAAATTTTGACTTGCGGCGCTGACTGTCGCTGCTCAAAATACTGTTGTAGGTTTTTCCAGCTATAGTCCTCCCCTACCTTGGCTCCTCTGAGAGCCACCCCATCCAGACGATAAGAAATTCCCACTTGGCGCTCTCGACGGATACGGATCTTCGCTTCAATTCCTTCCGCCGATAGACGCGCAATGAAGTCCTCTAGATTCTGGCTCTGGCCCAAGACCCGACCCGCGACCTCCTGTAACCGCTGCTGAATGATCGGCTGCGGGGTTTTCTCCTGGGCTGTCTCCCGTCGGTGTCGCTGATATTGACCTTTAATCGCTTCGCGGCGCTGGCTCGGCTCGACGGCGGGCTGCTGGTAATCCTGCTCTAACTTGGCTTTGTTCTGGTCTAAGCAGGTGGGCTGCAAATAACTCAGCTCTTGCTCTAGTCGCCGCGTCGCTTTTTTCGTGTCCTTGAGATGCCATTTCACATAGTTAGCGCTGCCGTCCATTGCGACTCGGTTCGCCACAATATGAACGTGCTGATGGCGGGTGTCGTTATGGCGCACCACCACATATTGATGCTGGTTCCGGTCAAACTTCATATTGTCGAGATATCGTTCAGCCACCTGGCTCCACTGAGCATCGCTAAGCTTCTCCCCTGGTACTGCTGATAGCGAGATATGCCAGCACGGTGTCTTCACCCGCTGGTTCAATCG
>JAKRSB010000059.1 GCA_022402525.1 Thermosynechococcaceae cyanobacterium MS004 | reverse complement strand
AGCATCAACAAGGAGGGGACTATTCCTGAGCCATTAAACCTGACGGTGAGCTTGCGAGGCACCAGAGATATCAGGGATAACTATCAGCTATTTCGCCTAACTGGGCTGCTTGATGCTTTTTCAGAGCCTGTCTTCTTGAAGGTCATGACAAAGTGTCTGGAAGAGGAGCCGAATAACGTCATTTTGGATCTATCTAAGATTGATTTCATAGATAGTTCAGGTTTGGGCGTCCTTGTGCGTTTAGCGAAACAAATGCAAAATTCCAAGGGTTCTTTTCAAATTGTGACCAACCCTAGGGTGACTCAAACGGTTAAACTGGTTCGCCTTCAGGACTTCCTTGCGCTTCAGTCTGATCTTGAGACAGCCCTTGCCAATCTTCCCTCCACCTAGGGGAAGGCGCTAAGTTTTGAGGCCGATGGAAAGGTTGATAAAACATGAGAATAGCGTTTGTGAGCTAGATGTTGGTGAGTTAAAGGCCCGTGATTTAGGCACTTGCAATCTCAACTTTTGCAATCTTGACGGTTGCAATTTAATCTCTTGCAATCTAATCATTTGTAATCTAATCGTTTGTAACCTAATCGTTTGTAACTTGAGCCACAAAGGACAAGGCTCTAGGGGCCTAGCTCGCAAGATCTCCTGGAGCAGCAACTCTAAGGGGGAAGCACAACAGGAGTTAATCTGCTGTGGAGGCTAATCCGCTGCTTCCAGTTGGCTTCCAGCATCCACTTCCTCATTCCACGCTGCAAATGCTCTCGCCAGCGGCGCTCGCTTATCTTGGAGACGCGGTCTTTGAGATTTATATTCGCACGCAATACCTGCTTCCACCCAGTAGAATTCGAGACTATCATCAACAGGTTGTAACCTGTGTCAGAGCTGAGACTCAGGCAATGTTTATGGTGGCGCTTTTGCCCCGTTTAAGCGATGCGGAAAAACAAATTTCAAAGCAGGGGCGAAATGCTGCCACTGGACAGCCGAAACGTCTTTTGCCTGAAGTGTATCGTCAAGCTACGGCGCTAGAGACCCTGGTGGGCTATCTTTACTTAACAGATTCCTGCCGCCTCCAGGAAATTCTTGGATATTTTTCCCTTGAAGAACTGGCAAAAACGCCAAAAAGCTGAAAACGAGCAAACCCTTCGTAAGCCAGACTTAAGATAAAGAGGAAAATCTCATGCCTAAACCTCCCAGCCGCAAGCCTAGTCTCTCTAGCCGTAAACCAAAGCTTTCAGGGGATAAGCCGAAACGAATTGGCTCAGGATCTGCAGCGCGCTCAGCGCCACGTGCCAAGTTTCAGAAGCCTGTCCCGCCCAGAAAAATTGTCACTCCAATTCTTGAACTGGATGGTGCGTCAGAGGATGAAGATTCTGATGACCTGATCTATGGACGCCATACGATTGCGGCGGCGTTGGAGAGCGATCGCACCCTGAATCGAATTTGGGTCTTGTCCCATCTGCGCTATGACGCTCGATTTCATTCTCTGCTAGACCAGGCCAAGCGAAAAGGCACCGTCATTGACGAAGTGGACAGCCGCCGCCTGGATTTTCTGACCCATCACGCTAAGCATCAGGGCATTGCTGGACAGGTTGCCTCCCATGAATATTTAGATCTAGCAGACCTCATTCGTGGAGCCAAAGCTGCCACAGAGCATCCCATTCTGGTGGCGCTTGACAGCATGACCGATCCCCATAACCTGGGGGCGATCGTCCGCACGGCAGAAGCGCTGGGTGCGCAGGGCATTATCATCCCCCAGCGGAGGGCTGTGGGCATCACTTCTGCCGTGGCGAAAGTGGCTGCGGGTGCCCTGGAATCAATCCCGGTGGCGCGGGTGGTGAACTTAAATCAGGCTTTAGAACAGCTCAAAGAAAGTGGCTTTTGGATCTACGGGTTAGCTTCAGGGGCCAAGGAGCCCCTTCACCAGATGAAATTGGCGGGGGCAGTTGTTTTGGTTGTAGGCGCGGAAGGGGAAGGACTTAGCTTGCTAACCCAGAAACACTGTGACGTACTGACTTCAATTCCACTGCAGGGAAAAACCGCCAGTCTGAATGCTTCTGTTGCTGCAGGGATGGCGCTCTATGAAGTGTTTCGGCAAAGATGGTTACAGAGAGTACATCACGTTTCAAGCTAGATCTGAAAGACTAGGAAAAGGAAGTTTCCTGATGTTTTGACCAAGAGCTTAAGTAGATCTTTAGTTTTAGTGCTTTAGTTTTTATGTCTGCCTCGGCGCTACGTTCCTGGGTGCCGTTTAAGGAGGTTAACATTTTGAAAGTTGTTCAGAAGAAAAGGTCTATGAGTTTGGCGGGTCAATTTGCTTCTTTACTAAACCGTTTAGGCCTGGCTTGGTGGATTGAGGTGACAACACAAGAGCCTAGCTGTGTCTACTACTTCGGACCTTTTACCTCGTCGAAAGAAGCTGAGGCTGATCTTCCCGGCTTTCTCGAAGATTTACAGCATGAGCATGCGCAGGGGATTCAAGCGGTTGTTAAACGCTGTCAGCCCTCGGAACTGACAATTTTTGATGACGTGGAGCTGTTTTCTAAGCAAAAGTCTCGCCTCACCCAACAGCTTCCTTAGCGATCCCCTAGGCCCGACCTCGCCTACCCCTGACTAAAATTCGGATATCCAGAAATGGTCTGGAGCCACTCCTGGATATCCCGGTTGACGGCTGTGGGAATTTCCCACGGAAACAAATGGGCAACCCCCGGATAGCAGATATAGTTGCTGTTCGGAAGCGTTTGAGCAGTTTCTTGGCTGGACTGGGACAGGATATGCCGATCATTGGCCCCACTCAAAATGAGGCAGGGCTGCGTGAGAGTAGCTAGGCTGGCGCGGCGGTCATAGCGCTGGCTTAAGGCTGCGTTAAGGGCCTGATGGGCATGGCTGGAGGTTTGCAGGACTGCAGCGCTGCCCGCTTCTGCCAAAAAGCGGTAGGCTTCAGCGGTGTGTTGAGAAATGAGGTACTTGAGCAGCGATCGCTTGCCAAAGGTCTCGATGTTCCAGGGCCAGCCTGGATTAATCCAGTTGAGGCTTCCTGCCAGGAGCGTCAGACCCAACTCTGCTAGGCTGGGCTGGGGTAGGTCGCTGACCGGACGCGCGGATGTGGCCACTAAGATCAATCCGGCAATGCGCTCTGGCTGACGCAGCGCCAGCTCTAGGGCTAGAATGCCCCCCAAGGACCAGCCTAGAATAAAGCAGCGATCAATCTGGAGGCGATCTAGTAATGCTTCGAGATCGCTGAGGTGATCCCCCATGGTGAACGGCGATCGCGTTTTGCTACGGCCATAGCCCCTAAGATCAGGTGCGATCGTCCAAAATTTTTTTGAGAGTGGTTCCGTAAACACTCGCATACAGTCGGCTGAACCAGGATGACCGTGGAGACACAGGATTGGATATCCCTGTCCTTGTTGCTGCACGGTGAGAGCGACGGGAGCTGATTGCGAGCTAGGGAGCGAGCTAGAGTGCGAACTAGAGTGTGACATTGCTCTATTCTAGATAGCTGGGTGGACGATAATTCTGGCGCTTGTTTTCTAGCGTCTTGATTTTTTAGAGCTGTTTAAACTCCTTTGCCCCATGCGAGAGCGTCATCTATCTCATCCTATGGCTCAAAATCGAGCCTTGCGCCCACAAAGGCGTGCTGCTCGTCGGGGGCGATCGCGCTTTAAGCTGCGTCGATTTGTTTTGATGGCGCTCTTGGGTGGTGGTTTGGCCTATGGATATCTCAAACCTCCCGCAAAGACGCCCCAGGCAGCGCTTGTCTTAGGTGGAGAGCCGCGCCGTGAGCAGTTTGCCGCCCAGTTTGCAAAACAGCACCCTAACCTGCCGATCTGGGTTTCAGGAGGGAGTAATCCTGAGTATGCAGAATGGATCTTTCAGCAGGCAGGCGTCTCAGCCAATCTCGTACACCTAGACTACGATGCTGTCGATACGCTCACAAACTTTACGACAATTGTGGATAAATTGCGATCGCAGGGAATCACCAGCATCTACCTGATCACCTCCGACTACCACATGCGCCGCGCCGAATGGATTGGACAAGTTGTCTTAAGCAGCCGAGGCATTCAGTTCCAGCCCGTAGTGATCCCGTCTCAGAAAGCAGCAGAACCCCTCGAAAAAGCGATTTTTGATGGCGCTAGAGCCGTTCTATGGGTTATTACCGGAAATACAGGCAGCTTCCTTAAACAAGAGTTTAATCAACCATCGTAAAATAGAGGCTGTATCACACAAACGATATGGTATTTCCAGTCTCAGAAACAGCTGCACAGCGATTAAAAAACGACTTCGATACCTTCCTAACTCGTCTCCCCCATCTACCTCAAGGAGACTTTGCGGTAGAGGCGTTGCTCACACTGCTGCGCATGACCGAGGAAGACATTGATCGTCTGGACTGGAAAATTCTACGCGCCTCGCTCCAGGACATGGAGCGCGCCTTTCAAGTCTTTCATAACTACCGCCACGTTCGTAAAATTGCGGTCTTTGGCTCAGCCCGTCTACCGGAAGAAAGCGAAGAATACCAAATGGCCGCTCGATTTGCCCAATGTGCCGCCAGCCAAGGCTTTATGGTCATGACTGGAGCAGGTGGCGGCATCATGGAAGCCGCAAATAAGGGTGCAGGGGCAGATCAGTCTTTTGGCTTGAATATCGAGCTGCCCTTTGAGCAGTTCTCAAACCCCTTTATTGAAGGCGATTCTAAGCTGATCAACTTCAAATATTTCTTTACCCGGAAGCTCTTTTTCTTGAGAGAGGCTGATGCGGTTGCCCTCTTTCCGGGCGGATTTGGCACGCAAGATGAAGCCTTTGAATGCCTGACCTTAAGCCAAACCGGAAAATCTCCCCCTGTCCCTGTGATCTTGATTGATAAGCCGGGCGGCACCTATTGGAAAGCTTGGAACCATTACATTCAGTCTCACCTGATCCCCAGCCGATTGATTAGCCCTGAAGACAGCTGTTTGTACACCCTGACCGATGATCTAGGCGTGGCCTGCAGCGCCATATCGGGGTTTTATCGGGTATATCACTCTAGCCGCTATGTGGGTGACGAGCTTGTGATTCGGCTGAATCATGAGATTGAGGATGCTCAAGTAGCTGCACTCAATGAAAACTTTAGCGACATCTTGATTTCTGGCCAAATCGAAAAGTGCCAGATGCTAGAGCAGGAAACGGAGCATCAGCAGCCCCAGCCCCAGCAAGTTTCAGATCAAACGGAAAACTTGCCGCGACTTCGTTTTCGGTTCAATCAGCGAAATCATGGCCGACTGTACCAAATGATTGCAGCCATCAATGACATGGGGGGCGCTCCCGATCTAGAGCGTCCAGAGCGGAAGTAACCTAAATCTTCTGAAGCGTCTGGGCGGTCTGTCCTTGCTTAGATTGAGGGGCGCGGGAGTGAGTAAAGAGCTTGAAGTAGAGCGACTGAAATAGCTCTTTAACAGGAAAGAGTAAGTAGGTAAGGGGATTGATGGTGACAATTACATCTCGGAAATCTCGCTTTGCCAGCTCGACGATCGCCCAGGCCACGCCCTGAGCCGTCATGACGCCATAAGGATTTAGCTTGCTCTTAAAGGGGCCAAGCACCAGCTTGCGAATAATGCAGGGTGCATCCAGCCGCTTGAGGGTAATCAGGTCTCCGAGGGTACGCTTAGAGAGTTCGTAAAGGGGACTAAAGGCAGGGTTGACTTCGGCTTCTGAGGTGTTGATCCACAGCTCTTTAATGGCTTTATGAGAGGACTTTGTAACAGTGTCTAAAAACAGTTCGGTGAGCTTTAGGGTAGAAAAGGTGTTGACCGCATAGGAGGCCTGAATTGCGGCAAAAGAGCGATCGCCATAGACATTGACGCCGTGGTTCAAAATTAAAATATCCATCCGCTCAAGCTGATCTTTGAGACTGGCTTCTAGGTTGGCCTCTGAATTAGACTCTGAATTGGCCTCTGGGTTTCCCTCTGGACTAATCCGCCAAGGGATAACCTCAACCTCTGGAGGAAATGCTGCATCCAGATGGCTAGTCAGAGCAATCACCTTAGCCCCCTGACGCGACAGTTGCCGAATCAGCGCCTGACCGAGCGCGCCAGAGGCTCCAGTTACGCCCACCACTTTCCCCTTCAGGGATAGGCTGGTGCCCAAAATTTTATCCATAAAGGTCAAAGTGCCGCAAAAATAGGCGTTGCCTTGGTCAAAATGGTGCCGCCAGTGATAGGTGCGGTTCACGCTCCATTGAGACGGGATTTCGGTCAAGTCCCCTGGCTTATGGGTAAGGTCGGTCTGGAGCAATCGCCCTTGAGATCGCGCGATCGCCGTGATTAAAAAGCTCAGAGAATATAGGCAGCCCGCCCATAGGCCGTAAGCTGCACCAAATTGGCCGCCTGCTAACGCAATCAACGCCGTGCTAATGACCATCACCAGCGCCTCTGGGACATCGTTATGCCACTGTGCTTTTTGATACGCCGCCAAGCTGACAATGCTTAGATCGCGGCGGTAGGCTTTGTGATGTAGATTGTGAGGGGACTGAAGGGGTTGCCAGTAGTGACCCGCCACATGATAGACATCGCGCACCAGCTCGGCAACGACAACCGAACCCAACCCTAGAACAGATTGGATGAAGAGTGCTTTGAAAAGCAGATTAAAATCCATCCGATCCTAAATGGCCTAAGCTAAAATTCATCTGCCAGTTTAACGCGATGTGAGGGCTGAGCGATCCCTGTCTTAGGTATCTGGGTAGAGGCATCTGGGTAGGGGCTGAATTTGGCCGAAGCAGTGGGGCTTGAAGCTCTAGATGTAGGCTAGACTATCTGGCGTGGGTGCTTTTAGGGAAGGTGCGGTAAGCATGAGTGTAAAGTCAAAGTCAGCGGAACTCTCGGCGATCAGTGCCCTTGACAAGGATCAAGAAGAACAAGCCTTAAACCCTACGCCCAACCAGCCATCTAGCCACCTGCCCAGTCATCCCTCTAGTCATCCCTCTCTCAACACGGAACCCTCGCCCAGCCGCTCTGAATCTGCCGACCCCGCCGCGACCCCTTGGAGCCTTGAAGATAGCGAAGCCCTCTACCAAATTCGGGGCTGGGGCGAACCCTATTTTTCCGTCAATGCGGCGGGTCACGTCACCGTTGCCCCCAAAGGTGATCGCGGAGGTTCCTTAGACCTGTTTGAGCTGGTGAATGCCCTGAAGCAGCGCAATATTCATCTGCCATTACTGATTCGCTTTGCCGATATCTTAGAAGACCGCATTGAGCGCCTTAACGCCTGCTTTGCCAAAGCGATCGCCCGCTATAGCTATGGGGGAACCTATCGAGGGGTTTTCCCGATCAAGTGCAACCAGCATCGACACCTAGTAGAAGACCTAGTGCGCTTTGGTAAAGCCCATCAGTTTGGTCTAGAGGCTGGCTCAAAGCCTGAGCTGATGATTACCCTGGCGATGCTGGATACCCCTGGAGCTTTGCTGATCTGCAATGGCTATAAAGATAGTGAGTACATTGAGGCCGCCATCCTGGCTCAGCGTCTTGGCCAAAAGTGCGTCATCGTGCTGGAGCAGGTGGAAGAAGTGGAGCTGGTCATTGAGAGCAGCAAAAAGCTCGGCATTCAGCCCATTGTGGGTCTACGCGCCAAGCTCACGGCGAAGGGTGAGGGGCGCTGGGGCACTTCCGCAGGCGATCGCGCTAAGTTTGGGCTGACGATCCCGGAAATCCTGCAGGCGGTCAATAAACTCAAGACCGCCGACCTGTTGGGGTCGCTCCAGCTTCTGCATTTTCATATTGGCTCCCAGATTTCTTCCATTGGCGTGGTGAAAGATGCTCTCAAAGAGGCCAGTCAGATTTATGTAGAGCTGGTGAAGCTGGGTGCGCCCATGCAGTACCTAGATGTGGGGGGCGGCCTAGCCGTGGACTATGACGGCTCTAAAACCAGCTTTTATGCCTCCAAAAACTACAATATGCAAAACTACGCCAATGATGTCGTAGCAGAAGTGAGAGACGCCTGCACCGTCGCCAAAATTCCGGTGCCTACCCTGATTAGCGAGAGTGGACGAGCGATCGCCTCCCACCAGTCGGTGCTGGTGTTTGACATTTTGGGTAAAAGCGAAGTCTCCTTTGAGGCGCCGGAGCCGCTCCCCTCGGATGCGCCCCTCACCCTGCAAAATCTCTACGAGACCTATCTTTCAATTACCCCCGAAAACTATCAAGAAGCCTACAACGACGCCATCCAGTTTAAGGATGAAGCCATCAGCCGATTTACGCTGGGGTATCTGAGCCTGGGCGATCGCGCCCGTGCGGAAAGCCTCTACTGGGCCTGCTGTCATAAAATTCTGGGCATTGCCCGCCAGCAAGACTACGTCCCGGATGATCTGGAGACCCTAGAGCAAAACCTCGCCGCCATCTACTACGCCAACCTATCGGTATTTCAGTCCGCGCCAGATAGCTGGGCGATCGACCAGCTCTTTCCGATTATGCCGATCCATCGCCTTGACGAAGAACCCACCTGTCGCGCCACCCTAGCCGACCTCACCTGCGATAGCGACGGTAAAATTGACCAGTTTATTGACCTCAAGGACGTGAAGTCTTTACTAGAGCTACACCCCCTTCAGTCCCATACACCCTACTACCTCGGAATGTTCCTCAACGGAGCCTACCAAGAAATTATGGGCAACCTCCACAACCTGTTTGGCGACACAAATACCGTACATATTCGGCTCACCTCCGAGGGCTACCGCATTGAGCATGTGGTGCGAGGGGATACGGTGCGGGAAGTGCTGGGTTATGTTCAGTACGACCCTGAAGATCTGTTAGAAAATATCCGCAACCAGTCCGAGCAAGCGCTTCAGGAAGGCCGCATTACGCTCCAAGAAGCGCAGCTCCTGCTTAAAAATTATGAAAAAAGCTTGAGCAGCTACACTTACCTCAAATCCTAGATTCATCAGATCTAGATTTACAGACTCAAGAGGCATCAGCGCTAGATTTACAAGCTCTACTAGGAGAGAACCAGCTATTTATGGGATACAGCACGAGATGAATGATGAGGCCAGTTATGGCGCTAGTTATGGCGCTGGTTATGGCGCTGATTGTGAAATCACCAGCACCACAACCAGCGCAATGCAGATTCTGCGGCTGCTTCAGTTGTCTAGCAGCACCCTTCCGGTAGGAGCCTATACCTATTCAGAAGGCTTAGAGTATTTGGTGGAAGCAGGCTCCATGAACTCAGCCACCCTACTTCAGGACTGGCTAAAGCAAGAACTTACCTATGGGTCAATTCGGGTAGAGTCTGGCCTGGTTTTGCGGGCGTACCAGACTACGCTCTCCCAGGATGGGGAAAGCCTCCTGGGCTGGAATAACTGGTGGTCTGCGGCACGGGATACAGAAGAGATGCGGCTGCAAAGCTGGCAAATGGGGCGATCGCTCTTACAGCTTTTTCTCACGTTAGAAGAGTCTGTCCCAACCAGTCATGTCCCAACCAGTCATGTCAATAAAACCTGGCCACCCTTAGAAACCTTGTTAGCGCAAGACTGCAACTTTGCGATCGCCTTTGGCATTATTGCTGCGGCCTGGAAAATTGAGCCAGCCCACGCCCTTTTAGGACACCTCCAAAGCTGGGCAACCAACCTCATTGCAGCGGGCATTAAGTTGATTCCACTGGGTCAAACCGCAGGGCAGCAGATGCTGCTCAACCTTCAGCCTGTGCTTGAGTGCGCTGCTCAAGAAATTCTTGATCTTCCGAATGAAGCGCTCGAAAGCTGCGGATGGGGACTTTCCTTAGCCAGTATGGCGCATGAAACTCAATACAGTAGACTCTTTCGTAGCTAATTTTTGTCCTCAAGAAGGCTGATGTTAAGCTTATGACTCAAAATCCGCTTCGTATTGGTGTTGCTGGCCCCGTAGGTTCCGGCAAGACGGCTTTGGTGGACGCGCTCTGTAAAGCCCTGCGCCAAACCTATGAGCTGGCCGTGGTGACGAACGATATCTATACCCAAGAAGACGCAAAGTTTTTAGTGCGATCGCAGGCTTTATCCGAGGATCGCATTCTGGGCGTTGAAACGGGGGGCTGTCCCCATACGGCCATACGCGAAGATGCCTCCATTAATGTAGCGGCGATCGAAACCATGGAGCGGCGTTTTCCGCAGCTCGATATTGTATTTGTGGAGAGTGGTGGAGATAATCTGGCTGCGACTTTTAGCCCAGAGCTGGTGGATCTCACCATCTACGTGATTGATGTGGCTGGGGGCGATAAAATTCCGCGCAAGGGCGGCCCTGGCATCACAAAATCTGATTTACTGGTCATCAATAAAACAGATCTTGCGCCCTATGTGGGGGCTGATTTGGGTACGATGAATCGAGATTCTCAGACCATGCGCGGGGTAAAACCCTTTGTGTTTACGAATCTCAAACACCAAGAAGGGTTGTCCAAGGTGATTGAATTTATCGTGCAGTATCTTCCGGCTTCCTAGGTGCTATGGGATTTTTTCAGTCCGCGTTCGCTTTACCTCGGCTTAAGTCATTTTCTAGATCTTTTCCAACTAGATCTTTTCCAACTAGATCTTTTCCAAGATCGCTGAGCCTGGTGTTTCTCCTGGGGAGTCTAATGATCGCCTGTGAAAGCAGCCCACCCCCCGAACCGCCGCCCCAGTCTCAGGCGGCCCTGGACGCGATGCAGAAGCTCCGCACAGGGGACTTGGAGGGTGCCGTGAAGGCTTACAGCACCGCGATCGCGGAAAACCCAAAGGATGCTCAGAACTATATCAATCGCGGCATTGCCCACAACGAGCTCGGTCAAAACCCAAAGGCGATCGCGGACTATACGAAGGCCCTAGAGCTAGACCCGACCCAGATCCTTGCCTACTTCAATCGTGCCAATGCCCATCATCAGATGAAGCAGTACAAGGAGGCAATTGACGACTACACCAAGGCCCTAGAGCTAGAGCCAGACTCTGGGTTTGCCCTGGCCAATCGCGGCGCAACGTACTTTGCGATGGATCAGAAAAAAGAGGCGATCGCGGATCTAGAATCCGCCATTCAACTCTTTACAGCCAAAAACGATTCACAAAATAGCGATCGTCTCCAAAAGCAGCTCGACAAGTGGAAAGCGACTGCCACAACGCCATCCTAGAGGTTATAAATCCCTAAATTACTAGGGGAGATTGCTAGAGGGCCCCATCATCAGGGGGCTTTTTTTGCAAACTGTTCCGACCGTTTCCAAATCTGAAACCTGAAGCCCTTTTGGAGAGGACAGCGTTGATGATTAAGGCATCGGCCGCTTTTGACAATCTTTACTTTTGACAGTCTTTAAAGTTGGGGAACAGACCATGAAACGCTTCACACCCATAATGGGCTTACTCATTCCACTTGGGCTAACTGCTTTATTCATTCATTTACGACCTGCCGCTAGCTCAGAGCAAGTCGCGAGTGTTTCTGCCAGTAATCCGATAGAAGAACCCATTGAGGGAGAGCCCATTGCAACCTCCGTTGCCGCATCATCAAATGTCGCATCATCGAATGTCGCACCACCGAGCACTAACAAGCCTAGTTCCCGCAGAATGATGATCAACCCCTATCAGCGCACCATTGAGACGACAGCCGCGATGGTTTCTGATAGCCATGCTCAGAGGCTTGCACAGCAGTATGGCCTGAATATTCTAAACGTCACTTGGGAAGATACGGGACGCTTCAAAAATTCCGCTGTGGGGCCAAATATCAGCGATATGACCATTCAGGTGCAGCAGCTTAATCCAGTAACGAAGGACTATTCCCTGCACCTGATGCCCGTGATCCGCTACCCCAACTTTGCTGATAAATCTGCGGATGTCCCCCTCGATCGTTTTTTTCTGAAGGTTGGCAATCAATCGGGGAAGGGGCTCCAACGGGTCGCGCTGCGGGATGTCCTAGCGAATCTACGTCGCTATCTCTCTAAGCCTAATTCCTGGAAAGGCTCACAAAAGTCTCTCCTTGCCCCCAGAGATACCCATGCCTTGGTCAGCGCTCAGGCTTGCTTTTTGCCGATTCCCCAAGGCGGGACGGCTCAGTTTAATCCGGTTTTATTTAACTACCAGTCCTATGCTAAAAACCCTGCCGTTTTGACCATTCTGGCCTCCCGCGAAGGCACCAGCATCACGGTCATTGACAACCAGCGGGACGGCTTTGAAGCAGGACGCACCTGGGGACAGCGACTCTTTTTTAATAAAAATGGCCAACGGGCCAGCTTTACGGGTCAGCGCATCAGCGACTTTAGGCAAACGGACGCACCCAAAGGCGATCGCCCTACGCCCCAGGTATCCACGGCAGCGGAGGAGGGGCTAAACATGGTGCTGCTCATTCAGGTGCCCTTGAAGCAAAAGGAACGCCCTCGGCAGCTTGGAATGGGCATGGCGATGCCGATGTCAGCGGCTCCGGTGTCAGAATCGGCTCAAATGAGTCAAAGGAGCAATGTGGAAGCGGCGGTGATTGGTCACGGCAAAGTGGAGGGGCCGTTTACAGAAGTGGATGATCTGGCCATTGAGCGCGACCCTAGATACCCCATTCGGGTGACGGTTCAGTTTTATAAGGGCACCAGCAATGGCGTGGTTTCGCCTTCTGACATGAAAGCGATTCATCAGCAAATTGCAAAGGTCTATGAGGATGCAGACTATGTGGGCAGCTTAGTGGTGGATGGACAAACCAAACGCCCCACAGAGCATGATGGCCCTCAGCAGGAGCCGCCAGACTGGTGGGCCACGTTTTGGCAGCGCTATGAGCGCAACACAGGACAGTCCCGCGAGGCTGCGATGCAGATGCTGCGAAAGCTGAAAGGGAAAAACTGGATGCCGTCCTCTGAAGAGAATTTAAGACGCTCCCTCAATGAGATTCAGTAAAATTTGAGAAGATTTGAGTATCCCGCCTGAGGTTCAGACGCTTTGGCAAAAACGCTCTATTTAGCAAATCCCTATGGGTTCTCGGCACAGCAGCGATCGCTGTTGCTCCCGCCGATTGTCGAAGCATTAGAGGCGCTCGGCATCGAAGTGTGGGAACCCTTTGGGCGCAATAACCAAATTGACCTGTCTCAAGCGGGCTGGGCCTATCAGGTGGCTCAGGCTGATCTGAGGGATGTGAAAACCTGTGACGGCATTTTTGCGATCGTTAATGGTACGCCACCCGATGAGGGGGTCATGGTGGAGCTAGGGGTCGCGATCGCGCTCAATAAGGCCATCTTTCTGTTTCGCGACGATTTTCGGCGCTGTACAGACAGCGAACAGTATCCCCTCAACCTGATGATTTTTGCCGGACTGCCTGAACACGAATGGCAAGACTTTTTCTATACCTCCGTCGCCGACATTAGCCGACCTAGCAAAGCGCTCTTCCCTTGGGCCCAAGGGGACATAGCAAGCACCAGCTCATTTAGGCCATAAGTCATTCAGGAGATAAAAATGCAGGAGATAAAAATGCAGGAGATAAAAATAGAGCGATTAGCCCATATTCCACACTCAGAATTGGGTCAGAATTGGGTCTACACGAAAAAAGACCTAAGGCCAGCATGGAAAAGGCGCTAGGCTCGATGGGTCGGAAGACGGCGGGGGAATGGAGCAAAATTCCGTGACGAAGTAGACGGACGAGCATGGGCCGGGACTGGACGAGCCACAAGACCTGCCAGCCCCCCCGCCGCCAAGGTAAAGATGGGATTCACCATCGCATTGACGAGACAGTCCATAACGTACAGCAGCAGCACAACGCTCAGCGTGGCGGCAGGCACCACTTGCAGATGAGACCAGGTACTTGGCGGATACCGACGCAGCGCAAACCCCAGAATTGGCACCAAGAATATGCCCATCCAGCTCCAGAGCCCCACCAATCCCAAATTGCCAAAATTAATGATCCAAAGGCTGTCGGTAATGGAAATGTCTTGGCCATACTCATTGAAAATGCGGGCTCGCCCCCAGCCACCCCAGCCAAAGACGGGCTGAAGCCGCGCTTTTTCCGTTAGGAGCTCTTCATTCTTCAGCCGAAAGGCCAGGGACTGCGCTCGATCAACATTGCTAATTCGGGTCACGACGGTTGAAATTTGTGAAATGCGCTCCGGCGTTAGCCCACCCGTCGTGGTAAACACCAAATAGCCCGATAGCAATAAGGCGATCGCAATAATTGGTAAGGCCGTCCGGCCCCACTGCACTAAAAACAATAGCCCTAACCCAATCAACAGCAGGAAATAGGCCCCCGTCGACTTAACAAGCACAAACGTCACCAGCAAAGTGACAACGCTCACAGCCGCTACACCCAAGACCGGCTCCTGCCCCTGAACAGCTTTGCTTTGACTCACCCTTTGCCCTAGTAAATCTTCCTGTAAAAACTGCATGAGTCGCTGCCAGAGCATTCCAGACCGCCAGAGCGCGATCGCCAGTAGGGTTGCAGCCATCATCCACACCCCCACCATCAGCCCATGCTGCATAAACACAATGGGACGAAATCCCCCATAGCGGATCGCCTGATCAAAAGACTGGGGGTTAAAGCCGTAGAGCCACTGGTGGAGCTGAGGGCTAAGCCGCACTTCAAGTAGGCACAAGGGCACATAGGCCAGTCCTCCCCAAATGATGCCAACGGCTAGCTTTTCTAGCCCTTTAAGTGAGCCCAAGTAGAGCCGGCCCAAAAAGTAGGGGAACCCCCAGGTCACGGTCTGGTCAAGAACTGCAGACAGGCCATCGTAGGGCCCTAAGCCATTGGTGAGAGAGGACGCTAGAGGGCATAGGCACCAAACCACGAGGGGCGCATCAACCCAATGCAGCCGAAATTGTCGAAATCGCTGCAGGTCAAAGATTGCGGTAGCGAGCAAAATGCCGTAGCAGGTTGCAGACATTTTGGTGTAGTCTGGCACTCCCTTCAGCGAAATACTTGCCATCGGCAAAAATAGCCAAGCAACCAAAAAGCTGAAGATTACGGCTCGCTGTACCGGTAGCCGATTGAAGAAAAACAGCACCGTCGGAATCCAGCAGATCATGACCAGATATCCAAGCACATTCATTATGCTGACCTCGACAGAGAGTTTCGATGTTCGATTGATGGCAGGTTGCTTGCAGATTCGATCCTGTGCAAATTGATCAATACTGCCGCTCTTACTGTACCCAAGACACAAGATACCCAAGACACAAGATGCTTTTAGTAAAGGGGTGCAGGTTTTTCTCTAATGCGTTGGGCAATTGGTCTGACGCGCTTCACAACCTTAATCAGGTAGCTATAGTCTGGGGGGGATGCATTTGACACATATCCCGCCGCCGCCGCAACCGGAGCAGGCACATTTTCTAGGGCTTTTAAGACTTGCTGCTGCGCATTGCGCTCAATGGTAGGCCCCACCAAAATAGAGCCCGCAGGCACGGGGCGTAAATCCCGGTGAAGGACGCGAAATTTGGTCGAGCCGAAGTCGCTTCGGTACCGATCTAGCTCGGCGATCGACAGGGCTCCTGCCGCGATTGTCCCCTCGTTGACCCAGCCCAGCAGGGTTTTTGGGGTAGGGGCAAATCGGATTTCGGCTAAGGTTAAGCCGTAGAGATTATAGAGCGGGAGATAGTATCCGGTGGCTGACCCGCGCTGCCCCAGCCCGACGACTTTATTTGCAAGATCCTGAATTGTTCTGATCGGACTGTCTGCACGCACGACAAGGATTGATCGCTCCTTCTCGCCGCCCGATTGGGACAATAGGGGTAAATATTGTTTCTGGGAAATGGCGATCGCCGCAAGTCCCGGTGGAGCAAAAACCACATCCCATGCTTGGCGCTCAATTTGCTGCAAGGCCTGCACTTCATTGAAGGCCGGCTCTAGCTCAACGATAGTTTTAAGCTCTGACTCTAACTGCGTTTTAACGTCATCAAATCGCTCAATAGACTGCTGCCCGTCTCCATAGCTCACCACGCCCACCACCAGCTTCTTTTGTTCAGATGGTTCTGGAGAACTACAGGCTGAAAGACCAGCCGTCAGACTGCCCGCCAAAAAAGCAAGCAATAAATGAATACCCCAAGTGCGACGTACCCAAAAGCGACGTAAAAACATATTGAAACTCAAGACGACTGGCTTATTTCACTTATACTAGGCTTAAAATAGAGGATTTTAATCGAAATCATTAAGTTTAGTAAAGATTTTATGCTCCTTAGAGTTAATTAGAATTAAGCGCTATTAATTTTTTACTTTGAGATTAGCCATGTCAACTAAAGTTCAAGCCTTAAATAATCTAAAATTGGGCGTTAAGTTAAACTTAATTTTAATAATTGTCTTTATTATTATTGTTGGCATTAATGGAATAATTCTTTCGCAAATCTTACAGCAAAATGCAGAAAGGGACATTACCTCTAAGGCTGCACTCTTAATTGAAGCGATGGGCTCAGTCAGAGACTATACCAGCGCCCAAATCAACCCGGAGCTAGCCCCTCGCCTAGAGACGGAAGAACAGTTTTTGCCCCAGACCGTACCGGGATACTCTGCCCGCGAGGTTTTTGAAAACCTGCGAAAGCGAGAGCAGTACAAAGAGTTTTTCTACAAAGAAGCAACCCTAAACCCAACCAACTTAAGAGACAAGGCAGACAAGTTTGAATCCACCATTGTGAATGAATTTCGGCAGCAATCTCAGCTCACTGAACTCAGTGGATTTCGGTCGTTTCCAGGTGGGGATATTTTTTACGTTGCGCGCCCTATTGCCATCACAAAGGAGGCCTGTCTGCGGTGCCATAGTACCCCAGATGCCGCGCCAAAAAGTCAGCTAACCACCTACGGCAGCGAAAATGGGTTTGGTTGGAAAATGAATGAAATTGTCGGCGCAAAGATTGTCTCTGTTCCGGCCAGTAAAATTTTATCCAGTGCCAGACAGCTTCAGGGATTGGTCATTGGTATTCTTGCCGCTGGCTGTATTTTGGCGATTGTGATTCTGAATCTATTTTTGAAATTAGCCATTATTCAGCCCATTACCCAGATGTCCCAATGGTCGAAACTGGTCAGTACGGGCGCTGCTGAAGCAGAGTTTAAGCACGAGTCTAAGGATGAAATTGGCATTTTGGCAAATTCCCTGAACCGTCTCAAGGTGAGCTTAGACATGGCAATGGAGATGCTAAAGCAGCCCCCCGATCAGGCATAGTTGATGGATTGAGTGTTCCTCGTCAGGATTGGCAAGGCTGGGGCTAAAACCAAGGCTGGGGCTAAGTCGAGGCTGGGGCCAAATCGAGGCTGGAACCATGACCAAGAATGAGGCGATGACCGAGCGATCGCTAACTCCAAAAAAGTTTAATGAAGGGCGACTGTGCCAGTGCGCTTAGCACCGTCCTAAAGTTGTCATTGACCGCAAGAGACCCCCACAGCATGGATATCCCGCTCAGGGCCATGGTTGAGAGCACCAGCACGCGAAACTGCTGGCCATTCATTTTTGCCAAAATAGCGCGACCTAAAAAGTTGGCCGGAATAGCGGCCAGCCCAATCACGAACCCCATTCCCAGCATCTTCAGGGTTAGCACCCCCAAAACGCTATAGGTCAGGAGCTTAATGGTGTGAATCATCACCACATGGGTTGCTTTAGTGGCTAGGAGCTGCTCTTTATTAAGTCCATAGTTGAGATAAAAGGGGTTTAAGACTGGCCCCGTCGTCCCGATGAGGCCGGACACAAAAGCCTTAGCGATCGCCGCTGGCAAAATGTACCAGGCTTTGACCGTAAACTTAGTGTCTTTGGGGGTTAGGCCAAGACCGACAATGCTGACCAGTAAAAATAAGCCCGTTAAAATCTGGAGCCAGTCCAAATGCACCTGGGTATAGGTATAGGCACCCAGCACTGCCCCAATGACTGCTCCAGGGGCATACCAAGCCGTCAGCGGCCAGTCAATGTCGCGCCAAAACAGCAGAATGCGGTGGGCATTGCCGATCAGCATCCCTAAGGTGATCACAGGGGTGACTGATGCTGTCCCCAGCATCAAGTCCACAAGGGGAATGAGCACAAATGGACTGCCACCCCCTGCCAAGGTACTCCCCAACCAAGCGCAAAAACTCACCAGTGCAAGCGTAAGAATAGCCATCTAAGGTTAGGGAGATAGGGAACGATGGGGCGGATGCGATTGGATGAAGGTATTTAATTAGGACGTGAGTTCGACAAAAAACAACCGGCTCTCATCCTCCATCCTCATTCTCCCTAGGGAGAATGAGGGG
>JAKRSB010000058.1 GCA_022402525.1 Thermosynechococcaceae cyanobacterium MS004 | reverse complement strand
AGCATTCTACGCCGTCCCAACCCTGCACTCAATCTTTTGTCAGTCAATCAGGTTGCATTTAGTCTTAGTAATCGTTCAGTACGACCACTAGACACAGAGTTATATTTTTCTTCACACAGGAATACAGCAGGATGAAATACTTTCTCCAGAAGCAAACAAAAGAAATAGTAAAAGAGATTCTATCGACAACAACTTCTCTATTTTGCATACCGCTGACTAGGGAAGATACCAGAAACCAAGATTTCCTGGAGGGAATTTTTAAGACAAATAATTTCGAGATCAGTTCACTCTCAATTAACGGAACAAGAAAAGAGCTTCCTGTAAAAGTAGATTATTATGACTCAACCCTTTTTAGAATAAGGAATCCAAAAAATAGAAGCCTTAAAATTCTTCCTTCTGGAGGCATTTGCATTGACAAAAAAATACTCTGCACAGGATTTAAAGGGCAGCAATTTTTCAATATGTTGGGTTACCTTTTATCTTATATCAAGAGAAAGAAATTTATTTCAGGGACAATCATATGTAACTGGCCACAACAATTTTTAACCTATGGAGATTTTGTTCTGCAATTACTTCCAGAACTTTGTCTAATAAAGTCGTTAATTTTTCAGGAAGAATGGGAAAATGCAAAATTTATATTTCACAAACCGCCAAAATTTTTAATTAATTACTTAAAGATTTTAGGTTGTGATGAAAGACAAATTATCGATTCAAGAGATTACTGCTTTACTGTTGAAGGAGAATCTCAAATCTATTTTCGAGAGAAAGATAAAATGTGGTTCTTATGTGCTCCTTTGGAACTCCTTGAAATTAGCAGAAAATATTTAATAGACAAGCAAGATAAGACTGGCGAAAAAATATTATTTGTAGAACGAATTGGAGGGTATCGAAGAGCGATTGGGCTTGATGAAAGTATAAGAGGACAATTGAGAGAGATTGGGGTCAGTTTTTTTGATCCAACTAATGTTCCCATAAAAGAGCAAATTCAAACTTTTGCAAATGCACAAATAGTTATTGGTATTCATGGTGCTGGCATGGCTAATATTCTTTGGTGTCGTGAGGGGACTAAAGTTGTTGAAATTTTTCATCCTAAATTTGCTGCTTGGTGCTATGCAATATTGGCAAATCAGCTTGAAATGGATTATTACAGCTCTGGAAGGGATCCTGGAAGCATGGACATTAACTTTAGGGAAGCAGATGTAGAGGTTAACTGGGATGACTTGATTGAATTAATTAAGAAGCTAAAAATTAGTATTAGTTAGCCTCATATTTGCGAAAGCAGGCTAATCGGGATAGGAGGAATCTTCACAAATCCCCCCTCCCACACCACCCACCGTGCGGCTCCGCAATGGGCGGTTCCAAGCCTAACTGCTAGACAAACTGACTGACTTCTTTGCGTATCCCTGAACTTTCATCCAAAGGTCACGAATCGAGAGCAATCCTTGTTTCGTTAACCAATCGTTGGTCATTCCCGTCTGCGTCGCCATCGTTCTCGACAAACGCCAATAGCCTTTGCGGCTAAGACCCGTCAAAATCGCATGACTGCGAGACGTTCCAAGTTTCAATAGATTGCTAATGCGCGTCCTCGGTCTGCGCCATTGTTTCCAATAACACATCCGGATTCGTCGCCTCAGCCACCCCTCTAGTTCTGGAATCGGCCCATACAATTGGGACAGTCCAAAGTAGCCCATCCATCCCCGTAGATATTGGTTTAACCGCTCAATTCGATATTCCATCGACACTCGCCATCGCCGCGAAGTTAATCCCCGCAGTCGATGCTTAAGGTCTTGGAATGCACGGTCGCTCCAAATGATTCGGATACCCGCAAACGTAAAGCTCAGATACTCCAAATCCTCGATTCGACGTACTCGACTTTTGAGCAGATTCACCTTCAGTCGTAACTCTTGGGTCAGATAGCGAGTCACACTCGCCATCACCCGCCGACCCGCTCGGGCTGATTTGACCAAGATGACCAAATCGTCCACATAACGGGTAAAGCGGTGTCCTCGTCGCTCCAGTTCTTGGTCGAGGTCATCCAATAGGATATTGGACAACAAGGGCGATAGGGGTGAACCCTGAGGTGTCCCCCATTCCGTTGCTTGCACAACGCCATCAACCATTACCCCAGCGCGCAGGTATCGGCCTATCAAGCTCAGTAGAGTTTTATCCCGCACTTTGCGAGAAACCCTCGACATCAGGACATCGTGGTTAACGTTATCAAAGAACTTTTCCAAGTCCATGTCTACGACCCTTCGATATCCTTGCTTGACGTATCCTTTAACCCGTTTAATCGCGCCGTGAGCACTTCGCTTTGGACGACACCCAAAACTTGAGTCTGAAAATCCAGGGTCAAAGATGGGGGTTAGAATTTGCAGGATGGCTTGCTGGATTACTCGGTCTAAGACCGTGGGGACTCCCAGCAATCGTTCTCCTTTTCCTCCTGGCTTTGGGATAATAACCCGACGCACAGGGGACGGTTGATAGGTGCCTTCCCGTAACGATTGACGAATTTTGTCCCAGTGAAGACGAGCATAGAGTGGAAAGTCTTTGAGAGCCATCCCGTCAATGCCGGAGGCTCCTTTGTTTGACTTTACTTGTTTCCACGCTCGGTGCAGGTTCCCTGGGGCTAAGATTCGTTCCATCAGGTTTATCTCTAAGGCTGGCTGCATGGGTCTACGCCAATCCGCTTCTCCCCCGGTCGGGTTCGTCGATGCGTCTGAGTTTGTCATGGCTCCTCCTTTTTCGGTTTGGTTCAGCCCTTCGCCTTGTCTTTCCCATTACAGGAAAGCGTTTGACTACTATGGCCTCGGCTGACTTCTGCCCTTTGCGTCGCCTGTTGCCAAACGACGGGCTGTCTGAGTTGCTTTAGGGTTCTGTGGTGGTTCCAGTCCTTTCGGACTGGCCCTCAGTCAGACTCCCTTAGCGCTCCCACAGTCTTGGGGGCAGACCTCCCCAGATAAGAACATGAACTTTCCCTGCGCAACTGCATCATTTACCGTGTTCCCTAAACCAATGGACTTTGTTGTGTAGTGCCAACTCGTCCCAGGAATTTCAGCCTTCTATGATGTTGCTGTTCGTCAGCTCGCAGTTTTGCCGCTGGCTTCCTTCAGACCTCTCCTCACGGAAACGCCCTTGCCTTAAGCTAGTAGTTAGCGTCACTCGGGTCTATAAATTGACCATTTGGACGTTGGTTCTCCTACAGAGGACTTGCACCTCATGAGTTCATGCCCATGCTGGGCGTACACTACGCATTGGAGCGGATGGTCGCTACACACGGGTAATCGGCTTATTTTTCTAGCCACCGCTCAATTTGGGGGCGTTAGCCCTAGTCTTATGTTCAAAAATCACGATCTCATTCTCTTTGATCTGGACGGAACGATTAGCGACCCATTGAAAGGTATTGGTCGTTCAATTAACTACGCGCTAACTCATTTTGGCTATGAGCCGCTCAAACTTTCTGAGCTTGCTAAGTATGTTGGCCCACCACTAGATGAAACTTTCAAGAAGATCACGGGAAATGAAGCAGAGTCTCAAAATTTTGTTGCAAAATATCGTGAGCGATATGGAGATATTGGATACAGTGAAAACATTCTATATCCAGGAATAGCTGAGGTACTTCTCGATCTTCATAAGGCTAATATACCTATGGCCTTGTGCACCTTGAAACGTCAGGATTTTGCAGAACAAATCCTCGAAATGTTTGGAATTATACACTACTTTCAATTCATCAGTGGTGGAGAGATTGGCGTGTCAAAGTCTCAACAAATAGAGTTTTTGTTATTGCATGGACAAGTAAGTAAAACTACAGTTATGATTGGCGATCGCGCAGTTGATATGATAGCCGCACACAAAAATGGTTTGGATGCAGGTGGCGTTCTCTGGGGTTACGGTTCTCAAACTGAGCTTTTGCAGGAGTCACCGCTATATTTGTTTAGTGCTCCAAGTGAATTAATTCAGCTTGCACATCAAGGCTAACCATTCCTTGGAGTGGAACATAGAGTTCAATGCCACTGAAATAAGGATCGCCAGATTCTTTATGCGTGCCCCCAAATAAGAGTTCCAAGCATCTTCTCTATTTCCAGTCCCACTCCTGTTTATGGCCGTTGTAGTGCCAGTCTCGATAAGCGATCGCCCAAATCTTACAAACCCCTCCCGGCCAGGAAGTAACGACGGATAACACTGCTGCCCCGTCTGCTAAACCACCCGTAACGACTGCCTTTCAGCGAAAGTCCCTGACAGTACGACCCAAGCGGAAGCGAACTGAGGCTGAGTGACTTGAGATATTGCAGAAGGTAGATCTACAGGTTTAGCGCTAGAGTCCCGTCAACCGCTCGATTCTTCGTCATTTAGCACTACAATTCACAGCGGTAATAGGAGGCGATGCCATGAATAAAGGTGAGTTGATAGATGCGATCGCTGAGAAAGTAAATGTCACCCGTTGCTACTGGAAGGCCAAATCTTCTCTACAGAATCCGTCAGAGGAATAAAATGTTTATGAACTCAGTTTAGAGCAGTCCAAAATCTGAGATGAGCTGTGGGTACTGTTAATTGGGACAAAAGAATGTCCAGAAAGATTGCAAAATTTGGACGGCACCACTTTCAACAGTAGATTGACAGGTTCTTGACGATCGCCCCCCCTAAACCGAATAGTTCCTGTTGCCCCTTCAGCCTGAAAGTCTTTGGCTGAGAGAATTTTCTGAATATCTGCCCGGTTAACCCGCTGTGCAGACTTAAGGGCCTCCAGCCCTCGCACCAGAACCAGTGCTGCATCATGGGTAACGGCGGTTAGACCGCTCACTTTATCATCAATCAGCTGATCTGTTTTCATCCAGAGTGAATCGGACTGCCGCAGAAAAGAAGAGTTCTGCACCTGGGGACTGAATCGATTCCACGGTGCGGCAAGGACTAAATTTTGGAGCTGATTAGGCTTAATGTTTTGGCTATCTTTAAAGCTGGATGAAAATAGCCAGCTCCCAACAATTGGTAGGCTTGAAGGCCGAGTTGGAATCATATCAATCGCATTGGGATAAGATGATTCGCAGACTTTGCCATCCGGGAAAATAGCGATCGCGGTCGCTTTCTGACTTTGAACGTAGTTGAGATAGCGATCAGAGTCAAAGGGATCTTGACAAAGATCAAAGATTTCTGGTGCTTTAGTAACGCTTTCAGTCTTCATCCTGTCAAATATAATGCCATTAAAGGAATTAATCCCTAGCTCAAACCAGTCTCGCAGCGATCGACTAAAGGGACTGCGCGGGTTGTAAAATACAGCCACCTTTTGGTGGGCAGAGCGATCCTTGAGATAGCCAGCCAGGGCGATTGCAGAAACTTGAGTTGTGGGGACGGTACGAAAGAAGACGTGATTTTCTAAGACGCCATATGCGGAAAGATCGGCTGAGGTACTGCCGTAGGACACCATTACCAACCCATGAGCCTGATAGATCGGAACGGTTGCCAAGGTCATCTCTGAGGTGTAATGACCGACTACGCCAAGGATATCGCTGCGCTTTACCAAGCTAGTGGCTACTTCCTTTGCTTGGGCTTCATCATTAGCATCATCTGCCACTAAGACCCTTAGACCTCGCCCTCTAATCTTTTTCTTCTGATTTACTTCTTCTTGAACTTGCGCAATGCCGCGCAGCGCCTCTTGACTCAGCGTTACTCTGGTGCTGATGGGCACCACAATGGCGATCGTGTAGGCTACCGCTTGACTCTTTGCAAGGCGAGCATTATTGAGATAAATCAGCGTTTCTGGATCGCTGGGGTCAAGCCGCCGAGCCTCCGTAAACCATTGAACGGCAGCACCGTAGTCTGAGGCTGCGAAGGCATCAATTCCAAGTTTTTTTTGCTCAGGCACCTGGCTATTTTTGCGGTGGTCTGGCAAAAAACTTTCTTCGCCACAGCTAATAGCATCTTGGCGTTCGGCATTGCAGACTGGTGCTGAAATTGACAAAGGAAACTGCTTTAGCCCCAGAAATATCGCTAGCCCCCAGCCCGATAACCCTAGGGCTAAGGCTGCTATCTGGGAGCGCTTTACCCTAGGCTGCGGAGATAGTTTTTCTGTAGGTCGCGGTAACGCTTCTGCCTGCTGTTCCTGAATCTCATCAATGCGCACCAGAATTTCGAGGGCGCTTTGGGGACGATGTTCTGCTTGGGGAGCCATTAACGCATTGATTAACTTAGCAAAAGGCTCAGAAATTTGAGCAGCCTGATTCTGCCAAAGGAGTTGCTGAGTTTGCGGATCTTTAGGGAGATTAAGCGGATGTTTCCCCGTCAACAAGTAAACCATCGTGCGGCCAAGGGCAAAAAAGTCAGAGGCGAAAGTGGCGTTGCCGTCCGCCTGCTCTGGCGGCGTGAATCCGGCAGATACAATCCCTGAAATATTGCTAAAGTCCACTAGCATAAGCTGGGGAGCTGTTTTGCCGATGGCTGATTGACAGATGATATTGGCAGGCTTAATGTCTTGATGCAAGAAGCCGCTACGATGAACCACGGACAAAATTTCACTGAGCTGCTTGAGCCACTTTAGAGCGAGAGCTTCTCCTGGAGGGATATGAGTGTGTAACCATTGCTCTAGATTTTGTCCTTCAATTTTTTCCATCACCAAACAAGGCAGGGGAACTCCCGCTTGAGTAACGAAACGAAAGGCCCGCTTAAATTCAGGAATTCCGGTGTGGGTCAACCGCTTCAAAATCTCAGTCTCTCGGTCAAAAAGCTCAATAAGGCGAGCACTTTGAGTGCTCAAAACTTTTAGGACGGCTTGTTGTCCTTGAATGTCAACAACTTCATAGAGCTGTGTGTCTGATTTGCAGACCAAGGGCTTCACTGCGCGGTAGAGTAGCTCTTCGTCTAGGGTTAGGCGAGAGCCACAGGCTTGACAGTATTTCTGACTATCAGGATTTGTGGGCTGCCCACAGGTTGGATTAATGCAGTAGCTCATGAAGCGCTAAGGTTGAATGAGTTGCGGCAGGGTTAAGCAGCATTTTCGTAAGACAATCTTTTGGTCATCGCTCATTGCTCTCGTAACAGCGCTCTAACAACTTTTGAATACTAACTCCTGCGTTGGGTAGATCTGAGTCAAGCGCTTCTTTATTAAATTCGTTGAGGACATACTGGCGCACAATTGGCTCTAGTGTAAACTCTGCTTCGCCTTGAATGAGCGATCGCTGGAGAAGGGATTCTAGGGCATCGAGCAAAACAGCGCCCGATATCGGGATATGATTACGCAGGTCTGCGAAGGACAGGGGGAAAGGACTGACTGCGAGCCAGTAGGTAATTTCCTTCTCAAGGGTTGAGAGGCTCTGAAATTGCTGGTCGATGAGATCCACAATATGTCGAGTTGTAATCGTTTTTTGCTTCAAGAAGCTAGAGACTTGACCTCCAAAAGAGCGCTGGATTTTGGCAGAAACAAGCTGCAGCGCTAGGGGATTACTTTGAAAGATATCGATGAGGGTTTCCCAATAGGTTTCGTCACTGAGTCCCTTGGCGAGCAAAATTTGTTTTGCATCCTGTAGCGCTAGACCGTTGATGGCTAGTGTTTTTACCGGAAATTGCTGTGCCTCAAGCTCTACAACTTCTTGAGGGCAGTCTTGACTGGTCAAAACCAGGCAGCTTTGATGATGCTCCATTCCGATACGTTTCAGGAGTTCACCATACTCTTCGTAACCTCTTTTATACTGCCCCGCGAGTAAGTGCGCCTGCATCAAGGACTTAAAGCTATCGAGTATGACTAGACAGCGGTGTTTTTGGAGCTGCTCTACTAGAAGCGAGAGGCGCTCATCGGTAGTGGCGGGTAAATTCAGCTTGACTTGGCCTGACAGTGACTTTAAAAGGTCAGCAAGTAAGTCATGTAAAGCGGGAGGTGGATCGTGAAAGAGCGATCGCCAAATGACTTGCTCAAATTGATCCGACTGAGTTTGAAGGGTTTCTACTAATTTGACTGAGAGAGTCGTTTTACCAATGCCTCTCAGCCCCAGCACTGCAATAAGCTGGCTTTTTTGAGCCATAATTTGGAACTGCAGCGCTTCAAGTTCAGCAATTCGTCCATAAAAGACACCTAAATTGGGCGCTTCTCCCCAGTCAATCCGGGAGGTAGTCCGCGATCGCATGGGAGCGATCGCGCTTGGGTGTTGGCTTACATTGGGGGAGATTGCGACCCCACGCTGCGCCGTCTGGCGATCCAAGACGGCGCGCAGGTTCGCCTTACTCACTTTTTCGCCAAAGACATGTAGACTGAGCGTTTTCCAAAATCTTGGGCCTGCGTCATTTTTAAGGGAATTTACCGCATAGCCAGAACTGACAGCCATCTCTTCGTAGGTTTTGCCGTTCCATGCTCCTTCTAACACCACGGCCTCAATGTCACTCAAAGGCTTCCCAGTCTTGGCAAGAACTTCTGCCCTCACAAACTCTAATGCGGCCTCAGTCTCCATTACGAAATCCATCGTACCCACAACCGTTCATGACCTGAACCCTAACTTACTTTGAAGTATACATCAAGCTTAACTAGCTATGAAATTTTGCATAAAACATACTTTTGCAAAGTTTAATGCGTCTCAGAGCCAGCCAGATCGCTTTAATCAAATCTCCTAAAGAAAAGTTATTCCAAGCTTTCTTAAAACCTGAGGCATCAAGATTGACAAAAATAACTAGCTATGTTTAGATGCAAACATAGCTAGTTAAGTTATGTATTTCTTAACTCTAATATTTCTTGATAGAACCTTCCATTAACCTTGTGGAGCTAAAGATCATGGTAGATCCGTCCTTCAATTCCTTAAAGCCTAAAAAGGTCTTGTACTGGCTTATGGGCGATCAGGCTGGCAGAACTCTTTCCGGTACCTGGAACTGGTTATGGGGTATCCCCCTAGAGCAGGGTGGAAAAATTAGTGAAGAAATTGCCAGAGAAGCGCTTGCTGCAATGGAGGATTCGGTTTTGGAATTGAAGAAGGCCGTGGCAAAGGTGATGGCAGTTCATCAACAGGCTCAAGCAACTTACGAAGGGAAGCAAAAAGAATGTCGAGAGGCGGAACATCACGCACTATTAGCAACGCGTTCTGGCAACCAAGAAGCAGCCAGACTGGCGATGACTCGCGCCATCAAAATTGAGGAAGTTTTACCCCATCTTCTCGAACGCATTTTAAAGGTCGAGGGCCTTCTAAAGTCTTCAAAGGAAAAGCTTAGGCATGAGCAGGAGCACTTAGAGGCACTGAGGCTTGATATGGAAAATATGACTGCGCTCACGAATGTAAATCAGGCAATGTCTACCATTAATGGTCTGCAGCAGAACCTGAAGCTAAGCCCTGCACAGCATCAATTTTCTAGCGCCAAAACGGCGATCGAGCAGCGTCATGCGGAGGTCGATGCGATCGCGGAGCTATTGGAAAGTCCAGCAGAACAGCTTAATGCAGAGATGGGGCGGATGGTTCTGGATGAAGAGCTAACGCGTCGCTTACGTCTCTTGGCGGAGGGTTATGAATGATTGAGATAAAAAACTTTAGTCTTTGGCCTTAAGACTTAGTGCTGATGAGCATTCTTCTTGATCAGCGTTTGCATGAAATCTACTCAGGACTCAACTATCATGGCACAATCAACTCGTCGAAAAAATGGTCTGCCTCCTATCGTCTTTATTGGCGCAGGTGTGATTTGTTTTGCTAGCTTCTCTCTCGTTTGGCCGCGCCTAACGCAGAAAAATGTGCTGCCTCAGGCTCAGTCTCTGGAAGATCGTCTTTCTTTGGGCGACAAGTTACTCATTGCAGACGCTGCCTCTTCTGAGAAAAAGCTAGGAGTTCAGGCCTTCGCGAAGGGTGACTATACAGGGGCGATCGCCAGCTTTGAGTCCTCACTTCTGCGATCACCGAATGATCCAGAGGCGCTCATTTACTTAAACAATGCCAGAAATATAGGTCAACAGACCTTTAAAATTGCGGTTAGCGCGCCAATAGGCTCAGACTTAAACGGTGCTAAAGAGATTTTGCGAGGAGCTGCTCAGGCTCAGCAGGAGTTTAATCAATCGACAGAGGCTGGGAATAAAAAGCTCATTATTCAAATCGCGAATGATGATAATAGTCCTCAAGTTGCCCAAGAGCTAGCTCAGCAGTTTATAAAACAGTCCGATATCCTGGGCGTAGTGGGTCACTATGCCAGCAGCGTCACCTTAGCGGCTGCTCCATTCTACGAGCAGGGTAAACTGTCGGTCATCTCTCCCGTCAGTTCTGCTGTGCAGCTTTCTAATAAAAGTAGGTTTGTGTTTCGGACTGTGCCTAGCGATTATGCTGCTGCTAGAGCGCTGGCAGACTACATGTTAAATCAAAGAAAACGCAAAAGTGCTGTGGTTTATTTTGACTCAAAAAGTACCTACAGCAAATCCTTAAAGTCGGAATTTGGCGCTGCGATCGCACTTCAAGGCGGTCAAGTTTCAGCAGAATATGACCTCGCAAACTCCGGCCTCAGCGTCAGGGAAAGTTTAAGCCAAGCCCAGCAGCAGGGTGCGACCGCCATTATGCTGGCAGCCACCACCTCAACACTGGATAGAGCCTTGCAGATCGCTCAGACAAACGACAGACGCTTACCTATCCTAGGTGGCGATGATGTTTACTCTCCTAAAATCCTAGAAATTTGTCGAGAGCAATGTACAGGGCTGACTGTTGCCATCCCTTGGCATGGAGTCGCTGAGAGTTCTAAATCTTTTGCCAACCGAGCAAAGCGTCTCTGGAGAGGAGAGGTAAGCTGGCGCACGGTAACATCCTATGATGCAGTGCGATCCCTAATTACAGCCTCCCAGCAACAATTAGATACAGATCGAAATGCAGTTCAAGAGGCACTTGCTTCCCCCAACTTTACGGCACAGGGAGCTTCTGCCCCGATTCGGTTTTTACCATCCGGGGATCGCAGCAGCTCAATTCAGTTGGTGACGGTTACGAAGGGTATGCGGTCTGGTTTTGGATTTGACTTTAACCCAACTGATGCGCTGCAATAAACCAGTGTAGATAGGCTTTATTGCATGAATGGTTATACTAATATCACTAAAAAGATCAGTCCTTCAACTTATTTCTTTTATAATAGAGTTGTTGCCTTATAAAATGAAAGAACCTTGAAAGTCTTGCCTAGAGAGCATTTCAGCGATTTTACTCAAAAAGACCTGTAACCTTTGCTAGATAAGGGCTTCAGCAATTTTTGGACTTAAAAGGCAACAACTCTAATGAATTAGGAGTATGGCAACGATTTGTTTTTGATAAGGACGCATCTCTGAAACTCCTATGCTGTTATTTATAAGGCTTTCATGAGTTTTCTGCACAACCAAGGGGATCTCTGATGAACTGATCATAAAATTGGCATTTAAGTTGATATGCATGCTCCTGAAGATTAAGGCAGTAAGCAAGGGCCTCTTCAGACACGATCAGTTGCTTTAAATGAATCGCGAGTTCTTGAGAATGGGTCAAGCCGCCTAGAATGCTTTCTTGTCCAATATCTGAATTTCTGCTGTCGTGAACCATGTGGAAATAGTAGAACTCCGATCTTATTTTGTGCGGTGATTTTTCGTTGGATAGGCGTAGAGAAATTTGTTGCCAAAGACAGGAATACTCAACTGAAACCAGCACCTCTGCCCAAAAACGGAGGAATGCAACTAAACCAACCTGACAATACTCTTTACCCAGACAGCTGACCATGTACTGATAGCTCTCGTCTCTTACGCTTTTAGTAACAAGTGTTTCTGGGGTAGTTAATATCATTTCAGAAGTCGCACCTAGATTGCGTAAATCCTGGAAGAGTAGCTCTCGATGGGAAGGAAGGGGCACTCCTTTTGTGTTGCGTGGGAACTCTTCGCTCAGTATTTCTCTAACCGTTCGCTTGATCTGCTCATCAGTTAGCGCATCAATCACAAATTCATAAAGGTTAACGATAGAAAGTGACAAGAATCGGCGCTGAATAAGAACATTAAGGAAGTCTTGCCAGACGATTGAATCAATATTGCTGAAGAATAGATGAGATTTAAATTTTGTAATTAATGAAACTTCAAAAGTGTTAAGTGCTTCAATCATATTTTTTTAATTTGCGAATAAAATCTTTAAATCACTTCTCCAATTTCGCATTGGGTCTGGATAGAAGGGACGAGCAACTTGCCACATCAACTCAAAATCTTTTTGTAAAGTATGCGTGATCAGTTGATTCGCTGCACCAAGCTTCAGCTCTAACTGGAAGGTGTTGATGGCAAGAGATCCGTGTAGAAATGGTGCTGCTAACATATAGCCTCCAGCTCGGTAAATTGCGAGAGATGGGAGCGTATCGTATAGTTTAACCTCAAGAAATTCAGAATTGCCTGAAACTCTGATGATTTTTTCTAAGGTCTCCAGATTGGCAATGACATATTCCCGGATATTCATTTCATCTATAGTGCCGCTGCTGGAATATCTCTGCAAAACCTTTTCCCTTAGCTTGGCTGCTTCAGAATAGGGCCAAGCCAATAATATTCTGATCTGAATATCGTTTTGGAGACACTGACTTAAATGATCAGTATAGTCATTCAAATTGGGTGCAAAGGTTTGAAGAATATCTACTTTACTATGCTCTGACTTATCTGAGTTAATCAAATTATGAATTGCATTTCCAAATGCTTCTCTGGGAAATACTGAATGAATATAACTCAGTCCAATTTCTGAAAAGAATACATCTTTGTTTTGATATTGCAGATATTTTTCAGTTAAATATTTATGTAGCTGTGGAAGTTTATATCCTCTGTCTTCAATGTGAAACTTTTTATAGATATTTTTTAATCTTTGGGTGAAAGCTTCTTCTTCAATCACAGAATATGACTTGATGTAAGCTTCCAGTAATTCGCCTTTGGTTTGACCTTGAGCTTCTTGGAGACACATTATCACCTCTGACTCAAGAGCAGTTAGTCCATGCTCTTGACGTTTGCAAAGTGCTTCTAAAAAAGAATTCCAGCTCATGACAGGTCACTAATTAACAATAGATAACAGGAAAAAGTATACCTTATAGCTTTTCTTACACTTGGCTACACTTCCTTACATTTGTCCAATATTTACTAATTTCTAGATGTGAATAATGATAATTGTATCCCTTCCAGAAGCTTATGGTTGATGCTAGATATCTTTCAATTCTCTCTTTGAGGCTCATTGTTATTAGAAGTATTAGGAGTAACTAGGAGTAACAGTGATGAAGCAAGTCATGTATTGGCTCATGGGCGATCGCACTGCTCGCATCATCATTGCCACCTGGCATTGGCTTTGGGGCATTCCCCTAGAAGGCAACCAACAGATTGCAAAGGAGGTTGCCCAAGAATCTCTGCTATCGATGCAGAATTCAGTTGCTAAGTTAAGAGACTCAGTGGCAACGGTCAGCGCATCTCATCAACAGGCTAAAGCAATTTATCAACAAAAGGAAAAAGAGTTTAAGCAGGCTGAGAGCCAAGCGCTGTTAGCCCATGAAAAAGGCGAATCAGAAACGGCACACCTCGCAATGGTGAGAGCAATCCAAATTGAGGAACTTCTTCCTAAGCTACAGGAGCGCGTGGCCCAGGCAAGGCAGCTGGAAGAGCAGATGCAGCGGAAGCTTAAGCTAGAGCAGCAGAAGCTAGAGCACTTCAAGGGTGAACTGCAGAATATTGACGCTTTAGTCCGAGTGAATAAGGCGTTAGAGGCGATCGTCAAAACCAGTGGGGCCTTAGACATCGGTACTGCAAAAAATCAATTCGAGCAAGCCAGGGAAGTAATTCACAACCAATATATTCATGGAGTTGCCGCCCATGAGTTATCCCAAAACCCTGCTGATGTCCTTCAGGAAAATCTAGAGCAGCTCACTCTAGAAGACAAAGTTCAACGCCGTTTTAAGCAGCTAGATCGGTCTCTCGTGGATGCTCCAGCGCATTTATCCCAGAACTGAGTGTGTAGCGGTTCTACATGTCTTCTCTAATTATGAGAAATTTTGCAGCTTGGAAATTTTTCAATTTAAAGATTTTCCAATTTAGAAATCATGCTGTTTAAAAGTGTTTCAGTTCAGAGGTGTTGAACTATGACAACTACCACGACTAAAAAGTCTCCTCCTCCCATCGTTTTTCTCCTGATAGGGCTATGCATTTTCACTGGATACTGCGCCTTGCGCCCCAGTAAACCTCAGTCGGAAACTTTAGGTTTAGAAAGTCCCATAGAAAACCGAATGTCCCTTGGTGAGAAGATTTTAATACCTTCTGGACGTACTATTGAGAAAAAGAGAGGTGCTGCTGCTTTTGCCATTGGCGACTACAAAAGAGCAATTAAAGACTTTAATATGAGTCTTTGGTCCAATGCGAATGATCCTGAAACGCTTATTTATCGCAGTAATGCCGCCATTGGCTCTAAGCAGAGCAAAACGATTGCTGTTAGTGTGCCCATCAGCTCAAATCTGAATGTTGCCCAAGAAATTTTGCGGGGGGTTGCTCAGGTTCAGTGGGAGATTAACGATAGTGGCGGGATCAACAAAATACCGCTGAAGGTTAAAGTGATTGATGATCAAAATGATCCAGCGATCGCTCAACAAGTTGCGACGGCCCTCGTCAAGAAATCCCATGTCAGTGCGGTGATTGGCCACAATTCATCTGATGCTAGCTTAGCCGCAGGAGCTATCTATCAAAAGGGAAAGCTTGTCATGGTTAGCCCTACCAGTATGGCAACCGAACTCTCTGGTCTGGGAAGCTACCTTTTCCGCACAGTGCCAAATACACGCTTTTTAGCCGATCCCTTAGCAAAGTATGTGACGAAGACGGCGCGAAAGACGCAAATTGCGGTCTGTTTTGATGCTCAAGCTAAGGATAATGTCAGTTTCAAAAATGAATTTATTGCATCCTTTTGGAGTCATGGCGGTCGAGTAGTCGATGTAGCCTGTGATTTTAACGCCCCAACATTTGATCCTGAAGTTGCAGTCACGCAAGCGATCGCGCAAGGCGCAGATAGCATCCTTTTGGCACCCCATATTGATCGACTGGAGCGCGCCATGATGGTGGCACGTGCGACCAAAGGACGACTGGCGATATTTGGTAGCACAACGCTGTACACTTTCAAGACCCTTCAGTCAGGCGCTCAAGATATTAATGGATTAGTGGTGCCAGCGCCATGGCATCCGAGCATCTCTGCGGCAAATCCTCGTCTCAGCCGTGCCCGTCAGCTTTGGAAGGGCGAAATTAGTTGGCGGACGGCAATGGCCATAGATGCCACTCAAGCAGTTGCCGATGCGCTTGCCCGCAGCAGCGATCGTCAGGGGCTGCAGCAAACTCTAAGGGATAATGCCTATGAGGCCAAAGGCATTGCAGAACCGATTCAGTTTTTGCCTACAGGCGATCGTCCCAGTACACCGATTTTAATCAAGGTTCAGCCAGATTCTTCCACTCGTGTAGGCTATGCCTTTAGTCCATTGGATTCATAGATGTTAATCTATCTAGACATCTTAGCTAAGGCATAGTTTAAAGCCCTTGCTGTCGCATGAACATCGTAAGCTAATTTAAGAAAAGATCAATGACTGCCAGTCAACTTATTTGACAATAAATATGTCTATTCCTCCTGATTTATTTGCATATTTTTATAACGATTTAAATTTTATAATGGTTCAATCTGTGCATTGCCAGCAACATAAGAAGCGCTTGCACACAGAACGGTGGTATACGCTATGAGTTGTGTAGCAAAGTCCAATGCCGTCCAATGAAGCGTAAGTTGTTAGATCCTATATCAGTAAAGTATTAAAAAGTATTAAAAAATCTTTTATGGTAGTTCTCAGACGAGAGAGTTCATCCTCAATCAGACAAACATTGTTAGTAAAAGTCTGATGTTAACTCATTGGTTTAGGGATCGCCATAGAAAATTCAAAAACCTCAGAATTTCATGTTTGGAGGATCAATGAGTAAACTCATGAAAGCTCTAAAATCTAACTCTAAACGCTTTGAGTATCAAGCATCCAGAGTGCCAGCTCTGATTATTTTTGGTATCATTATATTTACGCCATCTTTTTTCCTTTTCTCTATAGACGGAATAAGTTATATTGAAGCGAAATTATCTTCTCAAGAATCTCAAGCATACAATATTAAATCCAATAAAGATGTTAAACCAGTAACCTTGATAAATAGTCTTGAATTTTTTATAATTAGCATTCTATTTTTTTATGTGGATTGATGATATTTATATTTCTATCAAGATATAGCTTTTTTTCTGCGTGATAGATCTTGATCAAAAATGTTTGAAAATTACTAGTAAGTGGCTGTTCAGAGAAATTGATGCCAGAGAATATTCTCTAGATAACATTACGGAAATCCATCTTGAAAAATATGATGATGGAGCAGAGCCAAGAGCTTTTATAAGGCTGAAAACAGAGGATAAAATACTAATCCCTACTGGCATGCAATCTGCTGAGATGATGGCCTCAGATCTTCAGGAGATTCTACAGATCCCTGTAAAGATTTTGAACGTTAACTGAAGGTCATATAAATATATAAAAATTATGGTGCTGACAATATAGCAATCCTAAGTCATTCATGAGGGCTATAAGCTCTAAACCATTTGATTAAGCCTAATTCATTCTCACGATACAGGTAAGATTGCTGCATGAGTTATTCCTCTTCCAAAAAATACATTCGTAGGATAGCAGCAATTACTTGTTTATTCTTTTGTCTTGGATTGGTTGCTATAAGTCTGGTCCATGTTTTGATTCCGTACCTTCTGAAATTTTGGGAAAATAACTATCAGGTAGAAACTGCAACTATCAAGTATAGGGTAATTTCTTTGATTATTGGAACAGTAGTTTCAGTAGTATTTTACATAACTGCTCGTACTATATTGCCCAGATCAAAAATTAAAAAACTTGCCTTTGCTACTATAACAATTGTCATGTTCTTTGTCTTGTGTTTGGCTATCCTCTCTTCAGTACAACGTTCCACACTTAACTGTGAACGTAGCAGAAATATTTGTGAGCTTGAAAGAGCAGGCTTATGGTGGTCTAAAACTCAACAGTTCTCACTCAAAACACTGCGGGGAGCATACATCCAAGTTGACGGGACGGGAGATAATATAACGAGACGAGTAGCACTTTTAACATTTCAAGGAGAGATACCTATGACCTATACGTCCTACTCACCTGGTCTTCAACACGAAACATCCAGTAAAATCAATTTCTTTGTCAAGCATCTTGAGCAGGAATCACTTCAAGTTTATGAGGACGATCGCTGGATGTCCGTATTATTCTTTATCGTTATAGGGATTCTATTTAGTATTATAGTCTTGCTCTTCGGTGCTCGTATAGCTGATATTTGAATGGGATAGCGCATCTAGGCGAACACATTCGCGCTCACCGACCGCCGAGAGTTGATCGGTTTGGACAGGTTTTGAGCCGCAGGAGATGGGCAGCGTTTGACTGTGCCAATGGCTTCCAGTTTTGAATCAGTCCATTTCTGATTTGGTGCTGTGTTTAATCCAGAGTTTTTGATCTTTGTTATAAGGAATCATGAAAGACTTCATCCTGTTCATGCATAACAACGCTATCAACAAAGTAATGACGAACGATGATGAAAAGTGGAGCATCTATTTCTCTGGCTTGCGCGCTTCTGGTCGCTTCGATGGCGGAAGTTCTATTGGGACTGGAACAAAATTCAAAAAGAGTTGGCTGGAGGAGCCTTCAGAGCCCAGCATCAACTGATTCATTCGTGTGCGCGCCGAAAGCAGCGTCGAAGCAGCAGTATTCCTTTCCGGAAACCCAATCTATGAAGCTGGCGGCACCGTCGAAATTCGAGAGCTTCTCCGCGATGGATAGCCAGCGGTTTTGGTTTCAGTCCAATTCTGTTTTAGCTTCTGAGTTTAAGTTTCAGAGATTTGGGCTTTGCTTAAAAGATTTTGTGGCTGCTTAAGTAAAGAGATCCACCCTCCCACACTCACCCTCAGACAGCTAACGCCAACTGCACCAGCCTCAGCTTCCGCTCGGCCTCCGGCAACGGCTCAGGCTTCTCTGTTTTCGCTGCACAATACTGAGCAAAACCACAACGATCGCAGTGCCCCCCAACCTTGGGCACCCACTCATTATCCGCCCGTAGCCTAAGCGCCAGCTCAGCAATAAGCGATCGCACCTTCTGCCGATGGTCATCATTCACCTCAAAGCTGAGCGTCTCCCCCGCCCTCAAAAAGACAAGAGACACCCGCTTGAGTGATTGCTGATAGACCTGCTGAAGCGCGATCGCATATAGCCCAAGCTGAATATCCACAGACT
>JAKRSB010000057.1 GCA_022402525.1 Thermosynechococcaceae cyanobacterium MS004 | reverse complement strand
AAAAGCTGCCTTCAGCTACTACAGCCAGCATTCTGAGGAGATTGATGATGCGATCTCCTCTCAGACTTGATTTACTGCTTCAACGACTCGCAGAAGTCTTTCCTCAACGGCCAAGTAGACCCATAGCAGCACATACATAGAGCACTCGCTGTAAATTCTGCATCTTAAACCACGCTGTCATCCTTCCACCCACAGCGATCGCAGTCCCAATGCACCAGATTCTCGCCTGCGATCGCCGTTCCGCACTTCGGGCAAAACCCAGTAAACAGCGGGTGCGTTTCTAGAATCTCTTGCCGCTCCACAGTCGTCAAAAAATGCTCCGGCTGTAGCACCAGTTCATCAGCGTAGTAGCCTGCGCCCAACGGCTCCCATTGACCGACTACTTCTGCAAAATCAGGGCACGGGATTTCGGCTGGTTCAAGCGGGTGGACAGCACAGATCAGGTACTCTGAGCCGCAGTAGCCGCTGAAGCACTGACAGCGATCGCATTCTTCCGTCTTTGCCATAGTATTCTTTCCTGGAGCTGACTTTAGCTTACGCTGGCTGGGGAAAGCTCTGAGATCAACGCTGCGAGGTCATCCACCGCGTTTAGAAGCGGGAAGTAAGGAGGATATTAGTTCCCACTGCTCATCAGTGAGGCCTGTCGAATAGGATAAGTCCATTGCTCTCATCCTGCTGTCAATTTGTTTTCTTCTGACAGGCTATCGGTAGTGTTCAGTCCACATCCAAAGGGAGCCTCAGCTCGCTTGAAACTTTTCCGCTGTTGCGGCACTGGGGTTTTTCACAGACTAGAGGGTGCTGGAATAACTTCGCTGTGGGTGGAGGCTGGATAAAGCCCTTGCATCACTGGGGTTAAAGTGATGCCTCAAGACATCGAACTGATCCAGTTTCCGAAGATGCCCCCTTCACAGATGTTGAAAAAAGTGTGAAGTCAATCTTGTGCTAATCAGCCTCACTAGACCCTCCTAGTGAACACTACCGCTTACCCTCTAGGGATTTTATCTTTTGTCTGGCAAAGTTTGTGTTACAGCCATTTTTGCTCGACAAGACTCAGTTCAAACTGTCCCGCTTTGCGCTGCATCCCAATCTGCCAGCCAAAAACATTAACTTCCTTTTCTTGCAATACCGCCGAATTTAGAATGTATTGTTGTCCTGAATACATTCTCTAAGGCAGCGATCACCTTAAGTGGAAAGCGAATAACAGGTGACTTTCTGCTCAATCATGATTCCTGCCGTTGATAACGCCCATTGCTCATTCCAGGAGAAGGGTGTGAGTAATTCAGTAATAAAACCAAGTCTTGCTTCAGAAGACTCCCCCGATTTTCCGCCTCTTGGGGTTGATCCAATTCATGGACAAATGATTCAGAACCTGCGACGGGCAAACCAGATTGCAATTCGGTCTGCTCAGGCGGGACATCATCCCTTTGGTGCAATCCTGGTCGCTCCGGATCAAGACACTGTTTTGTTAGAGCAGGGCAATGTGGATAGCGTTAACCACGCTGAAGCGGTTCTCGCGCGCGCAGCTTGTACACAATTCACGCGAGACCTTCTGTGGAACTGCACCATTTACAGCACCGTCGAACCCTGCGTCATGTGTGCAGGTACGCAATATTGGGCAAACATTGGGCGTTTGGTCTACGGCATTGCGGAGCAACAACTGCTGGCATTAACTGGGAACCACCCCGAAAATCCGACCCTGGATTTGCCGTGTCGGTCTGTATTTGAACGGGGTCAAAAAAAGATAAAAGTTTGGGGGCCGTTTCCTGAAGTTGAGGCAGAAATTATGGCAATTCACCAAGATTTTTGGACAAAACAGAGTCCAGATTTGCTCTGATGGCCATCCAGAGACACCCACTCTCTCGTCGGTGGTTGGGTGAGGGGCAATCACGCTCAGTCAAAACCTTTCTGTCTATCCCTGGGTGGGAAGAGACGTGAATGATGTTTCGAGTTCCATCTGTTTAATTCTATGAGTAAGATTTCAGATTTTTCCCAAGGTTCTTTTATGCCTCAAACTCGGTCATTCTTCCGCCGATGCTGGCGTATGGTGGCTCTATTCATTGCCACTTGGTGGATTGTTGCGGGATGCAGTAGCCCATCGGTCAATACTCCAACCTCTGAGACTTCTCCTGGTGCCTCTCCGTTGGCAGGTTCGGATCTGACGGTGGGTATGGTGATGGTCGGGCCAAAAAACGATGCTGGATGGAACCAAGCGCATTTTGAGGGCATTCAAGAGGCCATTAAGCAACTTCCTGGCACAAAGCTGGAATATGTCGATAAGGTCAACCCTGCTGATCGCCCCAACGTGACTGGGGCGCAAGTAGCGGATGATTTGATTGCCAAAGGTGCAAAACTGATTATCTTCAACTCTGACGACTTTAAAGACGATGCTCTTGCTGCGGCTAAAAAACATAATGATGTTCCTGTCCTTCATGTTTCTGGTGACTATGCATGGAAAGAAGGAAAAAACTTTAAGGGTCAACCCAACTTGACCAACGTCATGGGCAAAATGCAGTACGGCGAAATGATTGGGGGATGTGCTGCTGCCCTCTCCACAGAAACTGGGAAAATCGGCTTTTTGGGTGCTCTCATTAATGATGAAACGCGACGCTATGCCTCCTCGGCATACCTGGGTGCCCGACACTGCTGGGAAACCTATCGCAAGAAACCAGCCTCCGATTTACAGTTTAAGGTGACTTGGATTGGTTTCTGGTTCAATATTCCAGGCAAAACCTTAGACCCCACAAAGGTTGCCGATGATTACTTCAACGGGGGCTATGATGTGGTCATGTCGGGGATTGATACTCCTGAAGCTGCGGTACAAGCGAAAAAAGCAGCCGAAGCAGGCAAATCTGCCAAATACGTCCACATTGACTTCAAAGGCGGTTGCAACTTAGCACCGGATTCTTGCTTGGGCGTGCGTTACTACCACTGGAATGTCCCCTACACCACCACCCTGCAAAACCTGAAGGATGGCAAACCCCTCGAATCCTTTACGTGGCTTGGCCCTGATTGGAAAGATATCAATAGCACTGCCACTTCGATGATTGGCTTCCTCCCTGGCAAAGCCTTAGGAGATAACCAAAAGAACATTGATGCGTTTGTCAAAAGCTTGGGGGATGGCAGCATCGACCTCTTTAAAGGTCCGCTTAATTATCAAGACGGCAGCGAATTTTTGAAGGCAGGGGAAAAAGCAACGGATCAAAAGATCTGGTACATGCCCCAACTGCTTAAGGGAATGGAAGGCCCGAGCGCCTAAGGGATGAAAGAGGTTTCTGAAATATAGTCGGAAATCTCTTTTTTGCTCCTTCAACTCGTACTTTCGGGCCTTCCCTCCTTCTCCAAAAGCTCCAAGTACATATTCATCTGATTTGCTGGATGATCAGCCATTCACCTTCAGGGCTAGACCCATGAGAGTCGAGTTACACAATATCTGTAAACGTTTTGGCTCGGTTCAGGCCAACGATGACGTGTCTTTAATCGTTGAAGCCGGAAGCATTCACGGTCTGTTGGGGGAAAATGGGGCTGGCAAAAGCACCTTGGTTAAGATTCTGAGCGGCTTTATGACCCGCGAGCAGGGGAGTTTGCAGTTGGAGGGGCACGAAGTCAATATCAAAACCCCTGCTGATGCGATGCAGAGGGGGATTGGGATGCTGCATCAAGACCCCCTCGACTTTCCGCCGCTGTCGGTGCTAGACAACTTTATGGTGGGACAGCCTGGAGGCTTGTTTACCCATCGACGAGAGGTCATCCGAAAATTTCGACAATTGGCCGTTCAGTTTAATTTTGCGTTAGATATTCGTCAGCCGGTGGGGGATTTGACCGTTGGGGAACGACAGCAGGTCGAGATTCTACGGCTGTTGTCCTTGGGGGTGAAAACCCTCATTTTGGATGAGCCGACGACTGGAATTTCAGCCTCTCAAAAAGACGCACTCTTCGCCGCAGCGCGACTCCTCGCGAGTCAGGGTAAATCTGTAATTTTTGTGTCCCACAAGTTAGAAGATGTCGATGAACTTTGCGATCGCGTTACAGTGATGCGTCAGGGTCGGGTGGTAGGAAATTTGCCTATTCCGGCACCGGATGCTCAACTGATTGAGCTTATTTTTGGCGAGGAACTAGCGCCTCCCGCAAAGAATTCCACCTGTCAAGAAGGGGTAGCCCTGGCGTTAGAAAATATCACCATAAGGAGTGATCGTCTCAATATTCAAGTCAACCATCTGACGGTGCAGCAAGGAGAGGTCATAGGATTAGCAGGGCTAGAGGGCAGTGGCCAGCAGCTTTTGCTTCAGCTCTGTGCCGGACTGTTGCAGTCCAGTACAGGTTGCCTTCAAATCAAGGGCATTGATCTCACCCGCCAACCTTATCAAACCTACCTCAACACGGGCGTCGGGTATTCTCCGGCCGATCGCCTACGAGAAGGATTGGTCAATGGGCTATCCATTCACGAACACGTCGCCCTCAAGACATCATCCCAAGGCTGGTTTGTGGACTGGAAAGGAACCTTAAAACAAGCCCAGACCGCGATCTCCCTATTTAATATTCGGGGTAAGCCTGACACCAAAGTCGAACGACTTTCAGGGGGAAATCAGCAACGAACTCAACTTGCCCTTTTGCCCGTCCCCCTCAATTTACTGCTCATGGAGCATCCTACGCGAGGGTTAGATATTGGCTCAACTCTCTGGGTATGGCAACAGCTCCTTGCTAGATGTGAAGGCGGGACAACGATTTTGTTCACGTCCTCTGACCTCGACGAAATCATGCAGTATAGCGATCGCGTCATTGTCTTTAGTGGGGGTGAGTTATCTGAGCCAATTGATGCCAAAAAACTCACGGTGGAGCGATTGGGTCAAATGATTGGTGGCAAGCTCCATTATGATTCCCCAGTTATGGCAAAGCGTTCTACAAAACATCCTGCCAAGCGCTAAATCGGCAGCGCTTGATCAGCTCTCATTAGCAGTGTCCTTCTTCCTCCTGAACCTACGGGTGACTCCCCTTGATCTCTAAAATTTCGATATCTAGATTCAATGTTTATCAAGTCGGTTCTCTGGTAATTGCCCTGGCGTTTATTGCGGGGGTGATTCTAATGGTGGGTGGGTCGCCCCTAGCCGTCGTCACGAGCATGGGAGCTGGAGCCTTTGGTACAACAGATCAATTTGCCCGTGTTGTTGCGACCCTTGCACCCCTACTGCTCTGTGCCAGCGGTTTACTGTTTACCTTCACAGCGGGACTATATAACCTAGGGATTGAAGGACAAATTGTTCTAGGCGGGATCGCCGCCATGATCCCCATTCGACTATTTCAGGAGATCTTACCAGCACCCCTGGTCATAGCAATGGCGATCACGGCTGGGGCGCTAGGGGGAATGCTCTGGGGCCTGTTGGCGGGGATTCTAAAGGTCTATGGCCGCATCGACGAAATTTTTGCGGGGGTGGGGTTAAACTTCATGGCCGATGGGTTGGCACTCTATCTCATTTTTGGTCCTTGGAAAAAACCGGGCGTTGCCTCCATGAGTGGCACGGAACAGTTTAGTGAGGCAATCTGGCTCCCCACCTTCGGCAAAACCGAGGCCAGTCCAGTAGCCTTGGTGATCGCCTTGTCCTTGCTCCTCCTGACCTTCATCGTCCTGCGGGGCACCTATTTTGGACTAAAGCTCAAGGCGGTGGGTCATAGCCTTCGCGCCTCCTATATCTTAGGTATTCCTGCTCTAAGTCAGTTGCTGAGCGCTTTTGCCCTTTGTGGTGCCTTTGCGGGTATTGCCGGATCGTTGCAGGTCTTAGCAGTCTTTCATCGTCTCATTCCCAGTATCTCCAGCAACTTGGGCTACTTAGCCTTACTGATTGCCATGCTCTCAGGCTCCCAGGCGTGGCTTTTGCTACCAATCGCATTCTTCTTTAGTGCGCTCAATATTGGCAGTCTTCAGCTCCCCCTTTCCTTAGATTTAGAATCCTCCCTATCAGGGGTAATTCAGGGAACGTTGGTGCTCTTTGCCTTATTGGGTCGTGGGTTCAGCGAATTGAATAAGAGTGATCTGAACAAAACTGTCAACCACTAGCGCGATGCTAAACCCTGAAGCCAAGAACAGTCTTTTTGTCTCTTTTGATTCCTTATGCCTGCACCCATGGATACCTCCCAAATTATTTCAATTCTGTCCGTGGCAATCGCCACTTCCACCCCCTTAGTCTTTGCAACCCTGGGGGAAACCATCACCGAGCGCGCTGGGGTCATTAACCTCTCGGCAGAGGGTACGATTTTACTCTCAGCAATGGTGGGATTTGCCGTCGCTAAAACAACCGAGGGGTTGGGCACCGTTCCTAGCCTGCTGCTGGGGTTTGGAGCCGCCGCCCTGACCGGAGCAGCAATCGCCCTCATTGTGGCCTTTGGTGCTTTAACCTTAATGCAGTCTCAAGTTTCTATCGGTTTTGTATTGACCTTGTTGGGTGCCGATCTGTCCTCATTTTTGGGCAATCCGTTTGTGCGAATTCCAGGGCCGACGGTACCCAGCTTTAAGGTTCCGGTTTTGCAGGATATTCCGGTTTTTGGGCCTTTATTATTCCAGAGTGATTTGCTGGTCTATATCAGTTTCCTGTTGATTCTACTCACCTGGCTTTTCTTTTATTGCACCCGTCCGGGGCTGATGCTGCGAGCGATTGGGGAACAGCCAGCGGCGGCATTTGTCCGAGGTACCAACGTTGTGTTTATGCGTTACTTTTACACATTGCTGGGGGGAGCGTTAGTGGGCATTGCAGGAGCTGCCTTTTCCCTGGATTTTAAAGCTGGATGGAGCCATCGACACACCGCTGGCTATGGCTGGATTGCCCTGGCGATCGTCATTTTTGGGGGATGGAATCCGCTTCGGGTAGCACTGAGCTGCTATCTGTTTGGTATTCTACAATCCCTAGCCAGCGTCGCTCAAAGCACCATTCCCAATGTACCGACTCAGGTCATTACCGTTGCACCCTTTGTGATGATGATTCTATTTTTGGTGCTGACCTCCAGCGAATGGCTGGAGAAGTTACTCAAGCTGTTGCCGCCACGGATTGGATGGGCAATTGCCCAAAGCATTCACAGCAAGCCCCCTGCCGCCTTGGGACGAGTTTTCCAACAAGATTAATAGCCTGCGCCTCCACTATTTCCTCCAACCTCCCCAATCTCCACGGACTAATGCATGACCTATGGATCCTGTTTTATTAAATGACTGGCACGTTGTCGCCCGTTCAGCCGATATTAAGCTTGGCACACTGACCAAAGCAAGATTACTAGATATTGATCTGGTCATGTGGCGCAACAGCGATGGTCAAATTCAGGTCTGGCAAGATCGTTGCCCCCATCGCAGCATCCGGCTTTCGGAGGGGCAGATCGTTAACGATACGGTGGTTTGTTCTTATCATGGCTTGGTGTTTGATAAAGTGGGTCACTGTATCTCAGCTCCTGCTCATCCCGATTACAAGCCCCCAAAGCAAGCCTGCGTCAAAACCTTTAAGGCTCAAGAAAAGCACGAATTGGTCTATGCATCCTTGGGCGAACCCGTGGTAGACATTCCAGCTTTTCCAGAGTGGAAGGATCCTAGTTATCGTCTCTGTCTCTGCGGCCCATACCCCTGCCATACAAGCGGACTACGGGCAATTGAAAACTTTTTGGATGTGTCCCATTTTCCCTTTGTGCATTCCGGTACGTTAGGGGATTCAAGTCAAACTGCTGTCGAAGATTACACCGTTTCAGTAGACAACGAGGGAGTGGCATTACACAATGTGAGGGTCTGGCAACCTGACCCCGATGGGCAAGGGCAGGGGGAATTTGTGATTTATAACTATCGAGTCTTTCGTCCCCTAACGGCCTACTTTCGTAAAGAAACCCTCACGGGAAATTGCTTATCAATTCTGTTCCATGTCACTCCGGTTGCTGAAGAAGAATGTGTAGGCTGGATGTGGATTGCAATGAACTATGCCCATGACATTCCGATTGAGGCGATGGAGCAGTTTCAAAATCGCCTGATCTCTGAAGACTTTGTCTTGCTTGCAAGCCACAACCCTAAACACCTGCCGTTAAATATGCAAATGGAATTCCATCTTCCTTGTGATCGTGGTTCTCTGGCCTATCGTAAATGGCTAAAACAGTTGGGTCTAAGCTATGGCGCTATCAATCCTTCATTGTGAATTCAAGTGACTTTAAGTAGTTGAACATTCCTTACCATTTGCAATGGCTCTACTGCTCACTCATTGCTTCCAAAGTGTAAATATCGGGTAGCTGTCAGTATTTTTCATCAAAATCAATGCCATAACCGACGATAAATTTATCAGGGATGGTCAAGCCTAGATAATCAATTTTGATAGGAACCTTGCGGCGCTCTGACTTATCTAGCAAGGTACGATGGGTGGCAAGTTAAAGCAAGGGATCATTTGTCAAGAGCCGAAAATTGGGATAGACAGGGTTAACGTTCTGGCCCGGTAACTCTGCGAATGAGTCATCATCAATATTCTCGAAATCCAGATCATATTCGACGACGGAATGTACCTGCCCCAGACAATGCCGTCATGGATAGGCACCTCAAAGAGCTTCTAAGTCCCGCCGTCTATAGTCAACAGGCCTACTACCGTAGCTTGGGAATGCGAGACCGGATATTAACTTTGTCGTTGATGGCCGCAGCAGTAGTCACCTTGCTGTGGCATCAGGTCCCCTCGGTCAACGAGTTAACCCGAATGCTCCACCGCAAAGATATGCTCTGGGCAAAGGCGGTTCATGTGAGCCGTCAGGCCCTGAGTGAACGCTTTTTAAGCTTCCCTCATGAGCTATTTGAACAAGTCCTCCACGAACTTGTGCCGAGGTTAAAAGCCCAATGGGCTGTACGAAACCGTCCGCTACCCCAAAGTGTTGCCCATGGGATGAAACACTTTGAAAAGATTTGGGCCGCAGATGGAGAATTGAGGATGCTTTCCACTTGGTAAAACGTTTGTTGGGATTATCTTATCTGTGGACGGGTTCGATGATCCAGGAAGATTATGAAGCTCTTATCAAGGCTCGTGAGAGACAAAAAACAGCTGATTTTAAGGAGCAGTATTCCCTACGTTCGGGGGTTGAAGGAACGATTTCTCAGGGGATTCATGGTTTTCAGTTACGCAGTGTCGCTATTTAGGACTGGCGAAAACTCGTTTACAGCATATCTTGATAGCAGCAGCGATGAATCTAGAAAGGATTTATGCTTGGTTGGAAGGAATTCCTTTTGCTCAAACTCGTCAATCTCATTTTGCGAAGATGGCAAAACAGCATCTAGCAATGGCCTAAGAATCTAGTTTTTGAATTCGCCAACAGTATCCGTATCTCGGCTTGACCCCGAGTTGCGTCCGCTGCTGATTTCCTCCCGACAGTCGTTCGACCTTGGTGTCCGGTTTGCCCCGGATATTAAACAGGGCGATCTCGGCCTGGGTTTGTTTTAAGGTGCCTTTCCAATCCACAAACCAGCATGAGGCTGGGGTCTTGAGGGCAACGTGTTCGTGCATGGTTAACCCCTGAACCAATCCTTCACGCAGGCGATCAGCGGGGGAATACCTCACGCCCGCATTCAGATAGGTTTGGTAGGGTTGGCGGGTGAGATCAGCACCCTGGAGCTGAAGGCGGCCCGTACTGGACTGCAACAGTCCGGCACAGAGCTGGAGCAGAAGCTGCTGGCCGCTGCCCTCTAGCCCCGCTAACCCGATGACCTCTCCCTGCTGCACCGTCAGATGGTTGACTTGAATATTGAGGCGATCGCTATCTTAGAGAATGAATTCAGGGCAACAATATATTCTTAATTTGGCGGTGCTGTAGGCGATGAGACCGATTTGGGCGAGCATTTTATAAAAGTTCTCCAAGCCCTGATACGACGGTCAGCGGGTATCCTGTCCCGCCTCGACGCACCATCACCAGCTCGGCGGCAATACTGACGGCAATTTCCGCTGGCGTGAGTGCGCCAATATCAAGACCAATCGGGGCATGGATAGGTTGGGCTTCTAGACGAGCCTGAGAGAGAGGGTGTTCTGTCTCAACGGCTCTTAACACCCGCCGCACTCGCTGCTGGCTGCCTATCATGCCAATATAGGCGCAGGGTCTAGGCCGAGAAAGCAATGGGAGCAGTGCCTGGACATCCTGGGGGTAGCCTCTTGTCACCAAGGCGGCATACAGTTGAGCCTCAGCACTCAGCCCAGAAACCACGGTCTGGACTGACGCTGTAAAAATTTGGATATTGTTGGAGTAGTGCTTGGGGTTGGCCCACTCTGGGCGATCGTCCTGGACAATAACCTGAAAGTCGAGGAGGTCTGCAACCTTCGCCAACTGAATCCCGCAGTGCCCTGCCCCCACGATGAGCAAAATCGGGGCAGGATTGAAAGACTCTACGAAGGCCTGTGCTGATAAATGATCCGCTTGGGTGGGGTGTTCCAGTTGGTAGGGTAAAGCGTCCGAATTGTAGGGCGTAACGAGGGTGCAAGATCCCCCGCCCTGAAGCGTTTCGATAATGTCTTGGATAAGGGCGATCGCCCCTTTCCCCTGCCAGCACTGCAGCCAAACCTGCATCATGCCGCCACAGACTCCCTCAACACTGCGATGGGCTGCTCCAGATAGATCAATCTCTACCCATTGAGGCTGGCCCGTTTCCATTAGGGCCAAGGCATGACGAATCACCTTTGCTTCTCCCGCGCCGCCGCCGATGGTGCCCCAGATTTCGCCCTGGGCATTCACTAGCATCTTTGCCCCAAGTTCTCGCGGCACCGATCCGGTAATGTTTACCACGGTTGCCAGCACCACTTGGCCTTGATGGAGACATTGGGCAAACTGCTGAAAAAATGCGATCGTCATGAATTGCATTGGGGCGGATCGCCAAACCTGTCGAACAGAGTGAGAATTTTAGGCTTCCATCTAGACCTTATTCCAGGGGCTTAAATACAGCGGTTTGAGGGATGACCTGCCCACCCCCACGGGATAGCGGCAGCGCTTGAACCGCCTCAACCGCCGCCAAGATTGCTTCTGGGGTTGCAGGGGTAGACAAGCACACTTCACCGCCTTGCCCGAAGGCCGCCACCGCTGCTCGAATCGCCTCTCGCACCGACATCGCCAGCATAAAGGGCGGCTCTCCGACCGCTTTGCTGCCGTAGATGACGCCGTCTTGGGCTGCACGCTCTAGAAGATGTACCTCAAAGCGCTCAGGAATTTCGCTGACGGTGGGGATTTTGTAGGTGCTGGGAGCAAAGGTGCGGAGCCGACCAGTCTCATCCCATACCAGTTCTTCCATGGTGAGCCAGCCCATCCCCTGAACAAAGGCTCCTTCTACCTGTCCTCTATCCACCAAAGGGTTGATGGATTCCCCCACGTCATGGACAATATCCACCTGACGGAGCTTAAAGGTGCCCGTCAACCCATCTACCTCTACCTCGCTCACGGCTGCGCCGTAGGCAAAGTAGTAGAAGGGTCGCCCTTTCCCGGCCACCGGATCCCAACTCAGGTTAGGGGTGCGGTAATACCCCGTGGCGGAGAGACTAATGCGGCTGTTGTAGGCTTCTTCTACCACCTGTTCAAAGGCGACTCTAGCGGCAGGATAGGTGCGGCAGAAAACCTGATCGCCCTCAAAGACAATATCTTCGGGAGCGTCGTATCCCAGCAGTCTTGCCGCGACTGGAGCGAGTCTGGCTTTAAGGGTTTCACAGGCATCTTTGACCGCCTGACCGTTGAGGTCAGATCCGCTAGAGGCGGCGGTGGCGGAAGTGTTGGGCACTTTATCGGTGCTGGTGTGCATCATTCGGAAGCGCTGGAGGTCTACGCCCAGCGTTTGAGCGGCAACCTGGAGCATTTTGGTATGCAGCCCTTGACCCATTTCAGTACCGCCGTGGTTGAGCTGGATGCTCCCGTCGGCATAGATGAGCAGGAGTGCACCTGCTTGGTTGTAGCAGACCTTATTAAAGGAAATACCAAACTTGACGGGCGTAATTGCTAATCCGCGTTTTTTGTAGGTGCTGGTCTGATTAAACTGGGCGATCTCCTCCTTTCGGGCGTCAAAATGGGCCTTGGCCTGCACTTCCTCCCAAACTCGCATCAGGCGGTTGTCAAACAGTTCTTGACCGTAGTGGGTGGTGTTGGTGTCTCCGGTGCCGTGGTAGAAGTTGCGCTCCCGCACCAACTCAGGCGGTAGGTTGAGGGTGCGGGCGATGCGATCCATGACTTCTTCAATCACCAGCATTCCCTGGGGGCCACCAAATCCTCGAAAGGCCGTGTTGGAGACTTTGTTCGTGCGGACAATATCACCGCGCACCTCTAGGTGAGGAATGTAGTAGGCATTATCAATGTGCAGCATAGCCCGCGACAACACCGGAGGCGATAGGTCGAGGCTCCAGCCGCCATCGGCGTAGAGATGGGCATCGAGAGCCGTAATTTTGCCGTCCTGGGTAAACCCAACGTCGTAGCGACCTAAGAAGCCGTGGCGCTTGCCCGTCAAGGTCATGTCGTGCTCACGGTTGAGCTTGACCCGGACAGGACATCCGGTTTTGTGAGCCGCGATCGCCGCCACTGCCGCGTAGGGGTTGGCCTGGGATTCTTTTCCGCCGAAGGCTCCGCCCATACGCGGGCAAGTGACGACCACCTGATTGCGCGAAATCCCCAGTACCTCCGCCACAATGGTTTGGGTTTCAGAAGGGTGCTGGGTGGAAGAATAGACCTGATAGTGTCCCTCCCCATCAGGGATTACCCAGCTGGTCTGGGTTTCGAGATAAAAATGATCCTGGGGGTTGACCGCGAGTTCCCCGCTGAGGCGATGGTCGGTCTGGTGAAGCGCGGCGGCGGGGTCGCCCCGGCGGATGGTTTGAGTGCGGGTATGAAAAGACTGGGTGGCGATCGCCGCCGCTACGGTCAGCACTGGCTCTAGTGGCTCGTACTCTACCAATACTTTTTCAGCCGCTTTCCGAGCCGCTGCTTCCGTGGTGCCCACCGCCCAGACCACGGCCTGTCCCCAGTGGCTCACTTCCTCCGTTGGGAACAGCATTTCGTCCGCGACAATGACGCCCGTATTGTTGTGTCCCGGCACATCTGCTGCGTTGAGGAGGGTGACGCAGCCCTCCACGGCGAGGGCTGCGGCGAGGTCAATATTGAGAATTCGGGCTTTCGCATGGGGCGCAGTGACCGGGTACAGCGACAGCATTCCCGCCAGAATCCGCTGTTCATCGGTATAAATCGCTTTGCCCGTGACGTGACCCTCTGCGCTTTCGTGGGGCTTACGGATGCCGATGACCATTGCGATCTCCTCCTTCGCTCATGTCTACAAAAAACTTCTCAAATAAATTCACCACTAACTTGCTCCGATAGTGGGCGCTGCCGCGCAGGTCGGTGAGCGGGGTAAATGCCTGTTGCAGCAGGGGCTTTACCTGCCGCACGGTTTCAATCGTCCAGGGTTTGCCAAGGAGGAATGCTTCAGCGGCGATCGCCCTTGCCGGAATCGCCGCAACGCCCCCGTAGGCTAGACGTCCATGGAGAATGCGATCGGCATTATCCAAATCCACGGTAAAGGCTGCGGCCACAATACTGATATCGTCGGTACCACGCTTGCCAATTTTGTAAGACTGGTTATCGCGTCGTACCGCATCAGGCGTAAGGGTAGTGGGAACCGTAATAGAGCGAATCAGCTCCCCTGGCTGAAGATCGGTTTGGCGGTAGCCCTTAAAAAAATCCACGAGGGGAAGGCGACGAGTGCCCTGAGACCCGACCAGGTTCAAGACGGCATCCAGCGACAGCAGTACGGGGGGTAAATCTCCAATGGGCGAGGCGGTGCCAATATTGCCACCCAGGGTAGCGCGATTGCGTACCTGACAGGCCGCAAACCAAAACAGCATTTCATCCAGACTGGGAAACACGCCCCGCAGTTCGGTCTGAATCTGGCTGAGGGGCACTGCCGCCCCAATCTCTACCGCCGTCTCTGAACGATGAATTTGTTTCAGGTCTGTCACGCCCTCTAGGGAAATGAGCACTGGAAACGTCTGACGCTGGTGACTAATTTCGAGGCCGAGGTCGGTTCCCCCGGCAATCAGCTTGGCGTTGGGATGCTGGTGCAGCAGATCTAAAACCTCAGAAAGCTGAGCGGGTCGATAAAACTGTTCAGGGTGTCCCAGGTACTGTAGCGGCTCAAGTGCTGGGTCTGCCGCCGCGAGTTTTTCCGTAAAGCGATCGCAGGGCTTTGTTTCAGCGATTTTCTGAGTCACCAGCGCAGCGGCCTTACGAATCGGGAGGTAGCCCGTACAGCGGCATAGATTCCCCTCGACGGCAGTATCATCCACTTTGCCGCCGTAGTATGCCGCAAACAGACTCATAATAAATCCCGGCGTGCAGTAGCCACACTGCGATCCGCCCGTCTGCACCATTGCAGCCTGGACGGGATGCAGATGCTCATCGGCCAACCCTTCAACGGTAATAATCTCTCGATTGGCGACGGAACCGATGGGAATCAAGCAGCTATTCATGGCCTGATATTGTGCCGTTCCATCTGCGGTGCTGCACAAGACCGCAACGGTGCAAGCGCCACAGTCTCCATCTCCACACCCTTCCTTCGTCCCGGTGCGACCGCTTTGATGCAAATAGTGTAATAGCGTCGTGATCGGCGAGACAGCAGTTAAATCGGCAGTCTGTCCATTAATCGATATTGTCAGGGGTTGCTCAACCAAGTGTTTTGCCTCCCTAGGGTTGCCTTAGCCGAAGGGTTGTTGATCAATTTGCATACTGTCTACAGCACTCAGATCATGCTCAAAGGTTTTAGATCCTAATGTGTAAGGCTATACAAAGCCCTGAAATATACACAATCTGACATGCCTTGGATGAATAAGCTTCAACGCGATTGAGTCAAAGCAGCTTCAAAATAAGAGCGATATTGTGCGCCATCCCCTGGTCGAAAATTTTTTTGAGGCTTATGAAACCTGTGAGGGGAGCTAAGCATGCTTGCTAAAGCGCGGTCTCCAAACTAGAATTTGGTACCTAATTCTAGTTTCGTTTTCGCAACAGTATGTCTACTGGCTATTATTCTGTAAAAGAGACCTCAGAAATACTTGGCTTTTCTGAGCAGTATGTACGCAAATTGTTAAAGTCTGGAGACATTGGTGGTGAAAGGATTGGTCATCGCTGGATTGTTGCCTCAGAGTCTGCCAATGACTACCACTCTAAGGCATACCAAGTTGATGCATCTATCATTAACCATGGAAGAAGATCTTCTAATCAGCCAAGTTTCAAAGCATTAAGCTTTTTTTCTGGTTGTATGGGACTTGATTTAGGACTTGAAACTCGATATTCAGGTTTTTAAGCTGCGGCCCGATGTCTGAGGGCTGGAGTTGGTTCTAAACGCCCCAAATCCCTGCCAATCATATGTTTTCCAGATGGTCTCAGAAAGAAGAACTCTTGTACCGGTTGACTCAATCGGGTCAGTTGCTCAGCAGGATTGGTGCTTTGTAGCAATTGCTCAATATAGAACAATAATGCCTCTATCTGAATAGTACGTTGCAGGTTACCGACAGTAAATGCAGGCAGTTTGTTTTCAACACAGGCCAGTTGTCTCGGATGAAGTAGGAGTGATAAGTCAAGCAACAGGCTCAGGGTCAGGCCACGGATTGTCCCCTCTTGGCCAATGCCCCAGACATCCTCAATATCCATTGCACCCAAGATTTCTTCAACATTGAGCTGGGCAAGATGACAAACACTCCTGCCGGACTTCTTTGAAACTCGGTTGGCGACTTTGGCAAGGGTCTTGGTAGGGGCTATACCGATACTGACAGCGATATCCGTCCATTGCTTCACGCGATCGCGGATCTCTTGCCCATATTGCAACCGTTATGATTACAGTCTGCTTTTGATGCGATCAAGTCCGGCTTGGGCACAGGCTGCATCGCGATCGCCACTAGGGGCACCCCCCACCCCAATCGCACCAATCACTTCTTCGCCAGAACGGATCGGCAATCCCCCTGCCAATGCCAGCACCTCTTCGAGATTGGTTAGCGCAGGTGTTGCTGAGGTACGCTGCGCGAATTCTGCGCTAGGAACACGAAAAGTCAGTGCCGTGTAGGCTTTTCGACGAGCGCTGTCCACAGTGTGAAGCCCCGCTCCATCTTCTCTCAGAATCACTTTTAAATTACCGCCCCGATCCAGCACAGCAACAGAGATGCGGAACCCAGCTTGGCGACAAGTTGCAAGGGTTGCTTGAGCAGCGTCATTGGCTGCGCTCAGCGAGATTTGTTTCTCAGTGAGTACAGTTTGTGCTGCGACTAGACCCGTACTGCTGACAAGGGTAAGCGCCGCAGCCACTGTATTACCCACCACGCTGATTTTTTTGTTCATAGCATCCTTTAAAGAAACACCAATTACGCTCAAGACAGACATCCACACTAGGGCATGAGGACACTATAGGGCAACGCCACTGAAATAAGCTGAATCAATTGACTAGAGATGCTTTGAGAACATCACGAGACTTGGTCATTCGCGGAAATGCTTTCGCTCTGCGTTTTACTAGCTAGTGTCTTGGGTTGCCACAGGCAGCGATATCGTCACACCATTGCTGAAGTAATTGTCGCGGAATCGACTCGTGTGGGCAAAGTCCTGAAGCACATTTGCAGTGAGTCGATATAGCCCCAGCTTTTCGGCGGCGCGGCTTAAGTGGGTGGCGATCGCCTCTTTCAATTCTCGCAACTCAGATACAGGTCGCCCAAAGGAACGAGATAAGGTGATGGACTGGCGCGATGGCGGGGACTGCTCTATCAGGAATACATGAATGCCCTCGTAATGCTAGGATGGTGCGCTGCATAACGACGCTGTACTGTTGCTTGGCCCACACTGGATCTGCATTGAGCGATTCCTGGGCTAAAGGGGCTGGGCGTTCGCACCTATGCTCAGGTGCGCGATCATCGGTATGACTGGTTTGGTGGGCGTTCGCAAACCTACCAAACGCAATACCCACAAACATCCTGTCCAACTTGTGAGGCGGGTCTTTCTTGAGATCTAGGTTTAACCAGATAGCCGTAGATTGATCTGAGGGCTATCGTTGCGGGTGAAGGATATCGATTTTGTTCAGTCCCAGGTTGTCGTGCACGGTGGCAAGGTTGGCAACAGTCGCATCACGATGCTTTCCTTAAGTCTGGGCGATCGCCTGAAAAACCATCTTCACTCCACGCGGCTGCAACACCAACAGGATTTAGTCAAAAGTTTTGCAGGTCTGCTGATGCTTCTATAGCGCGATCGCTAACGTCTGAGTCCTTTTTAGGACTGTCAGAAAGCTCATGACTGGAGTTGATTCTAGAGGTCATCCTAAAACTCTAAAATTTGGCCAATCCTAGCAAAGTACCCAAAAACCGATGACACCTTGCAGTTCGCTGATCAGAAGTCCTGAATCCACATTGGACTTACTCTACGTCAATCCACATTGGAATTACTCTACGTCGTCTTCTGCCTCAATCTGCTTCAGATGGATGTGCTTATATCCCAGCTTGATTTCAAACTCATCTCCAACCTTGAGGCCCATCGCCTCGGTGTAGGCTGAGCCCAGCACAATTTGACCGTTCTTGTGGACGCTGGTTCGATAGGTTACCTCCCGTCCTCGCCCTCCTTTGTCATCCTCAATATCTAGGGTGACACCCTTGGCCGCTAGGACGGCATTCAAGAATTCGCCAATATTGACGCGGATTGCTCCATCCTTGACCTCACTCACGTAGCCACATTCCCGCGCTTTTGCCCGACGCGATAGGTGAGAGAGTTCCTTCAGCTTTTGCAACAGCTCTTTACCCGTTAAGGCTTCTGTCCCTTGCTTCGTCTTCGTCTTCTTCATCGGGATAAATGTTGTGTCCTGTGGTGATGGGTCAATGTCAGGCGTCAGAAAGGGCGATCATGCTCTTAGCCTTTAGATGATGCCACGGCTTCCTTGAATGACTTCCCAGCGCTGAATGCAGGCACAGTCGTAGCTGCGATGGTCATGCTCTCACCTGTCTTGGGATTGCGCCCCTCTCTGGCCGCGCGATCGCGTTTCTCGAAGCTACCAAAGCCTACCAAGCTCACTTTATCGCCACTGGCAACCGACTCAACAATGATGTCCAAGGTCGCACTCAGGATGGCGTCAGCATCTTTCTTCGTGACGTTGGCCTTTTCAGCAACTGCATCAACGAATTCACCCTTATTCATGGATTCTCCTCACATTACCGCTGTGAATTGTAGCTTGAATTGACTGCATCTCAGTTATTCCCTGGGTTGTAGCGGCTAAATCTGAACATCTGCTTTCTGCAATATCTCAAGTAATTCTGCTTCACTGCGCTTTGGTCGCTTTGGCTTCGCCTTTGCTTTGGCGATCGCAGGCTTCCGACCTGGCTTTCGTGCTGCCTTGGCCTTCACTGCTGGAG
>JAKRSB010000056.1 GCA_022402525.1 Thermosynechococcaceae cyanobacterium MS004 | reverse complement strand
CCACTTTGCGCGTGATCCTTCAACTCTGGATCAAGAAGTGCCCATATATATCAATACTTTCAGCGCTTTGCGCCTTAGCGATCGCTCTCCATATTGCACTTGTGACAAATAGCGTGAGACAAACGCTCTAACGCTGCTCAAAAACGATGTAGAACTTCAGATTTTCCTTAAGCTACTGTAAAACATAGCTTCTAAGCTTTTTGTGCTTTGCATAATGCTTCAATTCTATTCGATCTTGTTCTTGACTTGTATAAAGTTGTCAACTATTATTTATACATGGCATTCAGGACGCTACAAATTTGATTGCCTACTCCCTCTCTACATTAGGAGTCCACGATGTCTCATCATGTTGCTACCCTTCAATCCGCTTTTGACAAGACCGCTTCAGTTCTCGACTTCGCCTATGCACTCGCTGAGCGCCTCTACTGGCTCGACGACAACTATGTCAACCCTTTTATTCCTGGGCTGCGCCTCGGCTTCGTGAAGCCGCTATCAATGGCCTCTACTGGGCGCTCGTCACCCTCATTGATGTCTCACTCTGGCTAATCGACACAACCCGTCAATTCTTCGCTAGGGATGCTCAGGCGATCGCACTCGTTGCCTTCGCTCACATCCATGAACCACTGCCCGAACTTCCGGCGCTTCCTCCCGCTCCCGTAGCGCTGGCGCTGCCCTCGATGGCCTCTGCGGTGCCGATGCCTCTTGTTCCTGGTCTTGACCTGCTGGCTGGCTCTGTGGCTCCTGGGATGGCTCTATGCTCCGCTCCGGTGCCGATGGCTTTCGGTCTATATTCTGACCCCGACCACTCGATCCGGTGCTGGCTGACCTATCCCCTGGCCCTGGTGCTGGCTCCTTGGGTCGCTGAGTCTCTGACTGTTCCGGTAAGTCCGGCAGTCGCTCCGGTGGTGCCTTCGGTCACTGATGCCGCTCCGGTGCCGACAAAGGCTCGGCAGGCTGCAAAGACTTCAGGCAACAGGAAAGCGCTGGACAAGACCCCTCGGAGGCGATCGCCAAAGACAACGACGGCGGCGGCTCAGTAGCAGCTCGGCGGGTGCCCTTGTCATCGTGGCGGGGGCACTGCCACTATTCGGATTTTCAACCCCAATACCGCGCCCCTGACGCTGTTCTCACTTCCCAAATAGATGGAAACTCGTTTGCTACTAAATAGAATGATGCAACCAAATTCACAAAATGGCGAGTGCTTTTGCAGGGGGAATGCGATCGCCTACACCAAGGCTCAATCGGCAGATCGGCAACAGATCGGCGGGTGCTCTCGTCATACGGGCGGTTAGATATTGAACCCAAAATTGTCTGACGGGTGAATCATCAAATTTCCGTATTAAGTGCCTTTTTTAAGCGCTTGATGGCTCCTTCTGACTCTTTGAGTAAGTCATCCCAATCATCAGGGGGATGACCGCTTTCAAGCATTTTTCTGAAGACTCGATATGCATCCGTATGACTCTCATACGCTCGTTTAGATTTCTCGTCGTTAACCCAGGCTAAGACGATAACCTTACTTCCTTGGTGGTATCGAAAAAATAGACGATACTGCTGAAAAAACTTCGCTCTAAACCAGTGCTTATATTCATCCCCAAGTGTTGAGCCTTGACGATATTCACTTCGGCTTGGATCTTCAGGAATGACTTCAAATGCCAATTTTGCGATTGCGGCTAGACGCTTCGTAGCATTTTTCTTCTTATAATCACTTGGAGACTTTTGACGCAATTGTTCAACCTGCATCATAAGTTCTTCAAACTGTTTTAGAAATAGTGGATGGGCAAAGATTTTCCATCCATTAATCACTACCTGCTGATTATCGGACAACCTTATTCATCCTCTTCCAGAAGCGGTGATTCAAGGTCTACTTCGACTTCTGATACTAGGTTCTGAACACGGCTCACTAAATCCAAGCTAATTGCCTGTATTTGCTGAGGATTTTTTTCGATATCTCTTTCAAGAAAACTTAGAAACCCGCTTAGTATAGGATCACTTTCAGCTTGCTCAACACGAGAAATCAATACTTCTCCGTTAGGTTGAATGGTATAGCAGATTTTATCCCGCTTATTCAAGCCAAGAGCTTTACGAACTGCATCAGGGATTGTCGTCTGATAACGATCTGTAAGTGTAGATTCTGGACATTGAGCTAGGGTTACTGACATTGCGACTTTTAAGCCCGTTGATTGATTGATATCTTCAAGGTAATGCAATTGCATTACCTTGTCAATCCTAACAATGCGATCACCTTCGATGGCTCGCGCTCCGGCTCATGAGCCTGTACCCGAATTTCCGGCTCTCTCACCCGCTGCTGTTCCGATGGCCTCTGCGGTGTCGATGCCTCTTGCTCCTAGCCTTGACCTACTGGCTGGCTCTGTGGCTCCTGGGATGGCTCTATGCTCCGCTCCGGT
>JAKRSB010000055.1 GCA_022402525.1 Thermosynechococcaceae cyanobacterium MS004 | reverse complement strand
CATCTAAATCAAGCCTTGTAGGGTTTTGTGTCTCCTTATTTCAGTGGCATTGAGCTTAGGGTCTAGTCCATCGCCAAAAGACCCTAAAATGCCGCGCCGTCAAAGTCAGTCAACCGCCGTTGAGAGCTTACTCAAGCAAGCCGCCGCGTTAAGTGAGCGAGAACTGAAAGCGTTGATCAGTGGGTTGCAAGGGTTATCCCAAAAGAAAGGCGTAGATGAACATGGCAAGCCCCTTAATCAAAAAGGCTATGTGGAAGAGAAGATGGTCAACGGTTGTGGACCGTACCAATATTTACGGTACTGGGATGGGAAAACCCACAAATCAGTGTATCTGGGGAAGAAAGAGGAAAAATGAAATAAACAGTGTGACTACAATCACAGTTAACCAGTGTTTTTGATTGCTAAAAAAGCATTGCTTCTTACTTAAAATTAGATAATAAATAAATCTTTTTCGAATAAATTCTATAGCTCTTTAATAAGATTAGCTATTGTATATGTAGTCAGCTATTCTGATTTTTGATATTAAAATCTGTCTGAGAAAAATGTCAAGTGTATTGATATAAAAGAATTACGGTCAAATCGCCTATAGCAACCAAAATTATTGCCGTCAAAGAATTTATCTTCTTTCTCAGACGACTTTTTGTTGAATCCGCCATATTTTTTAAAAAGAAAAAGGCTTCATATGGAACAACTTATCCCTATTAGCATTGCTATCTTATTTCTTGTTTTTTATTCTTGTACAGATATAATTCTAGTAACAATATTTAAAACAAGTCGAAATTGTCCTGACTGCGGCAAAAAGTTTCCTAAATTTCGCATTCCAGTTAATTTTCGACAAGCATTTTTGGGTGGCTGGACATGTGCAAAGTGTGGTTGTCAAGTGAACAGTTTTGGGCACAAAATCAATGTTTTAAAGTGAAAATGAGTTGTTATACAGTAGCTTGAAAAATAGGTTATCCATCAACACAGCTATTTACTTGATGGCGCTTCCCTTGTAGAAATAGCCCATCACCGCTGGTAAATCGGGTTCAGGAAATGCTTCGATTTCCATGTGACTAAACTGCGCCTCAACCAATTGCTGCATATCTCGATTGAAATTGCAGCCATCTCCAACAATGCGCTGAATCGGATTTAAGCGGTTCTGCCAGACCTGTATCTTACGGTTATCACTCAGTCCATGCTCTACAAAGAAGAAATGACCACCAGGCTTGAGAACACGATGAATTTCCTGCAAAGCTTGCGTCACGTTTGAGATGCTACAAAGCGTCCAAGTGCTTACGACACAATCAAAGGTCTGTTCTGCCATTGGTAGCGATTCGCTACTCAAGGTTAGGGACTCTACTTCAAACGTAGGTGGCGTCTGTTGAAGCCGTCGCGCTGCGATTGCACGGGCACCAGGATTGTTATCAACGGTCGTCAGTTTAGTGATCGTCTCTGGATAGAAGGGCAGATTTAAGCCTGTGCCAAACCCGATCTCTAGAACGGTACCAAAAGTATTGGCAAGCAGCGAACGCCTATGCGTTGCAAGGGGCTCTCCAGACATTGATAAATCCATCAGTCTGGGAAACAGATATCTAGAGTAGAGATTCATTTGAGCTTAACCCCCATCCAGTCATCTCTTCTTCTTACCACTCTTCGGTGTCTGAACCGCCGCTCCCTTCGGCTCAACTTCAGCTTTGCTACTACACCACCCGCACTTTTCGGAGGCTGGCCACGGAGTTGATTGCGATAAACAATGAAGCGGGGTTCATCATCATGAGTTTCCCAGCAGTCCTTCAGAACAAAAGGTGCAGGGTCAACGCTCACCACTGAAATTGCTTTGAAGGTAAGCTTTCCTCTTTTACGGCGGGGATAGACCCTGAAGTTTTGAGTTTGCCCAGGCTGAAGTTTGTTTCGCGCTTTCTGCTTAAAAGAGATAGGGTAAGCCGTCTCATCAATGGTTATTGTTTGTGGAGCGGTTGAAAGGTCTACAACTCCGCTAACCACGCCAAGCCCTTGATAATAGTTGAGGTAGTCCATTCATCTTGGCCATCAATTTACCAACAGTGCTCAGAAGGGTAGTGTTGATGATGATAGCGACTTTTGTGGTCGGTTGACGTACAACAGCGCATAGCTAATTAAGTCAAAACAGCACAACCCTGCCGAACTGCATCACCCATTCACCCGTAACCAGTCGGTCAAGTCATCCAACCCTGTAAAGTCAAGCAGCGCCTCACCCAAAGCCTCAAGCTGAGGTAATGCCAGCGCCTGGACTTGGGCTTCCACGGCGGTCGGGAGAGTGCCTACGCGACGCGCTAGTAGGCGGAGGACGAGCGATCGCTCACCCTTGAGAACGCCAGTCTGCTCACCTTCTTGCCGAATTTCTAAATACCAGGGTGATTCACGTAGTACGGTCACATCCCACCTCATTATCTTTA
>JAKRSB010000054.1 GCA_022402525.1 Thermosynechococcaceae cyanobacterium MS004 | reverse complement strand
GATGTTCTCAAAGCTGCTCTAGTCAATTGATTCAGCTTATTTCAGTGGCATTGGATCCTGGCTCCCTATGGAGCGGTCGAAGTGAGCCGTGAAGTCCCTGGTGAATCCCAATTCGTAGATGTCTACTTTGAGCCATCCTTAGAGTGTGCGATCGCTCCCATTGAGCTAGGGCTATTGGGGCGTATTGCCCAAGCATCTTGCCTGCTAGAGCCGTTTCGCAATCAGCCGACCCCCTCAGAAGTCCGTAGTTGTCTGTTGAAGCTCTATCAGGTTCACGGAAACTACCAGCGCAAAGCCAGACGGGAAAAAGCAGCCATTCTGGAAAATGACCTGCCCCATCTCTGGATTCTGGCCTCGTCTGCCTCAGAGAACCTGCTCAATGGGTTTGGCTTTTCTGCAAGCAATGACTGGCCTTCAGGCGTGTATTTTCTTCATCCGTCTCTCAGAACAGCCATCATTTCCATCAATCAGCTTCCGCTTAATGAAGCAACCCTGTTTTTGCGACTGCTGGGTAAAGGCCAGACCCAGAAACAGGCGGTCAACGAAGTGATTGAGTTTGAGGCTGGGGATTCAAGGCGGTCGGCTATACTAAGGCTATTAGCGTCGTGGAAAATCAGCCTTGAGATTACGGGTGAAGCAGAAGAGGAGCTGATGATGGTTTTGACACAAGCCTATCTTGAATGGGAACAGCAGACCGAACAGCGTGGACGCCAAGAAGGTGAACAGGCAGGCGCACTCAAAGAAGCCCAAGCCCTCATTCTGCGCCAACTCACTCGCCGTATCGGTGACGTTTCTCCAGAACTGCGATCGCAAGTTCAAGCTTTATCTCTCGCTCAGCTAGAGTCACTGGGAGAAGCCCTTCTAGATTTCACCGCACCCAGTGATTTAGAGTCCTGGCTGACCAACAATACAGCAGGCTAAAACTGAGCCTCAGCTTGCTTCTGAAGCGATCGCCTCATCAATACCCTCGCTCTAGCATCTGCTCAAGTGACACTGGCTTGCACTCCTTCAGCCCCCGTGACTCCAGCACCGCTGAGGCTGCGGTGACTCTAGCTCCAATGCTTCTCCCCAACAGCGCCGGAATTGGAGATAGACTTCCAGTGTCTCCACTGCTTCCGGTAACAACGGCACCTGACCCACGCTGTCATCCTTCGCCTCACGGATGTTCACCCGCTGTCCGTCAAAGTCTCCCACATTCAGCCTCTCCACCTCCCGCGCTCTTAAGCCATGCAGCAGCACCCACAGTAAAGCGCGATCGCCATCATTATTCTTAGCTTTGTGGGGCAGTATAAAGGTGGACTAGATAACCTGTTGTTTGGCGATATTCTGGCAGTTCAAGAACTAGATTTAGTGTTAAGCAGTTTGCTGTTAATGCTCTGCATTCTGTTCATTGGACTAACGTTGCGAACGCAGATGTTACTGACATTAAATGAACCGTTGGCGATCGCCCGTGGGGTATCAGTTTCCACGCATCGCACAATATTTATCGTATACATGAAATCTCAATTCATGAAATCTCAATTCAAAATAACTTTATGAGTAATCTGTCCCTGAGCATCAATATCATAAACAATTGGAATGGCTGTGCCTAGTTCAACGTCAACAATTTCCGCTTCGGAAAGATTTTCTAGATGCTTAATAATGGCACGGAGTGAGTTTCCATGGGCTGCAATCAAAACGTTATCGTCTGTGATTAAGTGCTGCAAAATGCGATCGCAAAAAAAAGGAACAGTCCGTTTTACCGTATCCGCTAAACTTTCACCCCCAGGTGGAGCCACAGCATAGGATCTTCGCCAGATCTGCACCTGCTCTACGCCAAATTTTATAGCGGTTTCAGCTTTGTTTAACCCTTGCAGCTTGCCATAGAACCGTTCATCTAGACTGGCCGTGAGATAAACAGGCAGCTCCTGTTCAGGTTCGCCCTGGTATTGATTCCAGCCATGCCAATCTTCATCATCCGCTTCATGCTTTATGATGGGAATTCTTCCGTTGCAGATATTCTCCGCTTCTGTCAGGATAATAATCGCAGTTTCAATCGCTCGAATCAGCAGACTGGTAAAGCAGACCCTAACCCGAAAATTCTTCAGTTTGCAGGCGGCGATCTTTGCTTCTGCCCGCCCCCGTTCGCTTAAGGGAACATCAACCCATCCTGTAAATTTGTTCTCAGCATTCCAAAGACTTTGTCCGTGACGGATCAAAACTAATTTAGCCATTGTGCTTTACCTTGGCAGAGTTAGCGTTCATACAAAGGTAGTGATACTAGAGTGTCAGCGTGTCAAAAATATCCCGTAGAACTTGGGCAGAATGAAGAAGCTGGGTTTGCTCTGTATCATTGAGGGTAAGATTAACTGTTTTAATCACACCTTTTTCATTCACAACGCAGGGCAAGCTGAGACAAACATCGTGAATGCCGTAGAAATCATTCACCAGTGCGCTAACGGTTAGAACACGCTCTTGTCCGTGTAAGATAGCTTTGACAATTTCAGTTGTCGCCAGACCAATGGCGTAGGAAGTAGAGCCTTTGAGTTTAAGGATTTCGTAGCCAGCATTTTTAACGCGATCAAATAGCGCCTGTAGTCCAGCATTTTCTGAGGCTGAGTTACCCTCTTGTACTTCAAGGGACATTCCAGCAATATTTACCTTGCTCCATACGGGCACCTCACTGTCGCCATGTTCACCAATAATGTAAGCATGGACACTCCGGGGGTCAATACCCATTTTCTGACCTAACAAAGTGCGGAAACGAGCTGAGTCAAGCACTGTTCCAGAACCAATGACCCTCGCAGGCGGAAAACCGGAGAGTTTTAAAGTCACGTAAGTCATAATGTCTACTGGATTGCTGACAATCAACAGGGTTGCATTAGGGCAATATTGGACGATATCTGGGACTATTTGCTTAAAAATGGCAACATTACGAACAACGAGTGCTAAACGACTTTCCCCTGGCTTCTGGGTGGCTCCCGCCGTAATGATGACCAAATCAGCATTCTGTCCAACATCAGCCACCGTGCCAGCTTTAATCTCAACAGGTTCTACAAATGGAACACCATGCATTAAATCCATGACTTCTCCCTGAAGTCGCTCGGTCTGAACATCTTGAAGAATCAATTCATCAAAACAGTTTTGAATCATCAGGGAATAGGCACAGGCCATCCCGACCTGTCCGGCACCAATAATGACGCCTTTTCGAGGACGGATGCTGACTTTAGTTTCGACACTGGGATTGGGCGTAAAGAGAGTTTCAAACATATTTTTTCGGCTGCTGAAACAATTTCTACCATAAGCATCTATCGAGTTTTAAGCTTGAGAGCGCAAAGAGAAAATGAATTCACTTTTCATCAGTAGGAACATCGTTCGTCAAGGATAAATCTCCTTCATTGCTCAGATACGCTCAGAGTTTCGCCATGCAGGATAAATCACGGGTTGCCTGCCGTTATGCTCTTCTTCTACATCAGCGATTGAGCTGAGCATTGAGCGCACATCATGCCACTGAAGGTTTCGAGCCGCCGGATGTTGAAAGATGGCATTGTAAGTATTTTGATGAGTCCCAGACATCTGGACATCCATACATTTCTCCTGCTTAATATCAGAAAACTCATCTTCTACGTTGATTGACCATCGCTTGAGTTACTGCATGAATTGATTGATTTCGAGATAAATCATCACCTCAAGCAAATAATTTATAGATTTAATTTTTTTCAAGAAATTGGAAATATCACTTATAAATCTCACTTATTTTTCGTATCATTCTGCTATGGACGAGCCTGGATCTCTTGTCGCAGGGCAGCAATTTCGGATTGGAGTGCATTAATAGACTTCTCGCTGGCAATTGCACTGTCATCATCGGTGGTGTCTTGACCCACGAAGAACGTGGCAAGGGTAGCAGTCACGTAGCCAAATATCACAAAGGCATACAATGCTAATAAAAAACACAGCACTCGACCTTCTGGAGTTTTTGGAAAGTAATCTGAACCCATCGTTGTCATGATCATTGCTGTCCACCAGAGCGCATTGCCATAGTTTGTAAGCGTGCTTCCAGGCATGTTTCGCTCAAACACATACATGCCAGCGGCTCCTAGTAAAACAACCAGCAGCGTTAACACTACAGCATAGCCAAACCCTCGACGGCTAACGCTTCTTGAGAGCGTCTTCATGCCTCCATTGATGCGTGCCAGAACTCGCAGTAGTTGCAGCCCTTGCACCCCAGGCACGGTTCCAAAGATCTGGAAGATTCTGGCTGTACGAAAAATCCATAGTGCGGGGAATAACAGCGAAAAGACGGTTAACCAGTTGTGTTTTAAATAGCTGAGGCGTTGAGGGGCAAGCAACAACCGAAGTATAAAATCTAAGACAAATATAATCCAAATTGTGATACTGACGGTATTCAAAAGTGGATTGAGTCCTTGCACAAATTCAATAATCAGCAGCGCTGTCCATACAATGCTCAATAGAAACATGGGCGTTTCTAGCCATGCCTCAAGCTGCTGTAAAATTTCACGCCGTTCTTGGTCGATTGATTGCCTATTCGCTTGTCTTGTATCTCTCATAGATTAACACGAAATTTTTATTTAAATTTAATCTTATGTAAGGCAATTGATTTAAGAAAATTTATTCCTAAACCGAACTGTTTTAAATTCACTAATCTGTCATAAATTTTCTTAAAAAGATATCATGAGATGAGAAAAAGATATGATGACAAAAAAAGAAGATAATCTAAAAGATGGAAGATCTCTTTGGGATGTGATGAGAGCCGATTAAGGCAAAGCAATCTCAGCATCGGCAGGCATTCCGGGCTTCGCAAATCGGTCGGGCTTTTCAATGGCTAGCTTTACCCCTACCACTTGTTCAACCCGATCATTTTGAAAATAGACATTTTCTGGTGTAAAAGATGCCTTTGCGTCAACGGATGCAATCTTTGCTTTCAGGGGGTTTTGGTGTTTTAGGTCTGAATCGAGGTAGACCTTAGCAGCTTGACCCACGCGAATTTTCCCAATTTCTCCCTCTGGGATAAAACCTCGCATATAAACCTGATTGAGGTCTACAATTCGGAGTAAGGATCGCGTTGGCAAAATAACTGTGCCTGGTTCTACACTCCGTACCGTAACAATTCCATTCATTGGACTATAGACGGTTAGATTTTTGAGCCGCGCCTGAAAAAGTTTTTGGTTTGCCACAGCAGTTTTAACATCTGCTTGGGCTTCTGCGATTTTGCGCTGAGCCTGTTCTATTTGCACATCAATTTGACTTAAATTCGTTTGTTGTCTGCTAGGGTTAAGCCCCGTAGTGCGAGCCTGGGTTAACTTCCCCTGGGCAATGGTGATGGCTTGACGAGAGCCTTCAACTGCCGCTTTCCGGCTTTGAACTGAAGCCTGCGCTGCGGTAAACGCATTTTTTGCGAGGTCGTAACGTTGTCCCGTTTCTGCCCCCGCCGCAAAAAGTTGACCATAGCGATCGCGATCTACCCTAGCCTGCTGTAGTAATGCTTCGGCTTCTTGCACCCGTGCTTGCTCTTGTTTTAGAAAAGCCTGTGCCGTCTTAACCAGAGCCTCTGCTTCGGAAACCTTCCCTAGGGTGTCACCCTCAGACTGCTGTAAACCCAATCTTGCATTGGTGAGCTGACTTTTGAGAACTGCAATTTGGAGTCGAGCGGAAGCCTCCTTTTGCTTCGCAGCTTCTACTTGCCCTGTCGCAGCCCTAAGTTCAGACTGAACTTCCTCATCGCTAAGCCGAACTAAAATTTGTCCCTTTTTTACGGCTGCGCCTTCACGAACCGTAATGGCTTCAATGCGTCCTGGGGCTTTTGTGCTGATATCGGTTTCATACCCTTCAATCCGTCCGCTGAACTGAATCATCGGAGCAGCTTTTGTCCGAAAAAAAAAGTACCAAAGACCAGCGCCAATGCCAATAACTGCCGCAGTTATCAGCAAAAGCCATAGCCATCGATGGGAACCCCGCAAAGGATGCGATACTTCTGGTAGTGCCAGGGACGGGTTAGGCGTTGCCTCTATGGGCGGTTCAGATGGTGATTCAGATGCTGATTTAGGTGGTTTTGTAGATGGCTCGATCAAATGAGTCATAAAAATCATCCTCGTTGATTTGGGATGGAGAGATTAAAGCGTGTTAGCTGAGTTGACGGCGATATCGATGGGCACTCACCAGTAAAGTGGCTGTGGCAAAGGCAATCATGGCGATCGCATTGACCCACCACACCTGAAGGCCAACCCCTTTGAGTAGGATGCCCCGCATAATAATGAGGTAGTGATATAGGGGATTGAGCTGAGCAACCCAGCGAAACAGCAGCGGCATACTGTTAATAGAGGTCACGGCACCGCCCAGCAAAATAATAGGAATGTTCAGAAAAATCCCTACCAGAATGGTTTGCAGCTTATTTTTTGAAAACGTTGAAATTGCTAGGCCAATCCCCACCCCAATCTGGATATAGAGAATTGAAAAAATCCAGAGCAGCAATAGATTGCCCCGAAAGGGTAGTTCAAAAACTAAACGCGCTACCCCTAAACACATCGTTAGCGTGATAGTCAATAATCCAGAAATTGGCACAACTTTGGAGATCAGGATGGCAGTGGATGCCACAGGGGTCATGAGCAGTTGTTCCAAGGTGCCCTGATCTTTCTCGCGCACCGCCTCAACGGCAGCGGCGAGAATCGCACTCAGGGTCAAAATCGTTCCAATCACACCAGGCACAAAGAACCAGCTATCCTTTGTCCCAGGGTTATAGCGAAATTTAATCTCAGGTTGAGCGGGGAGTTCTAGTTCTGTCCCTATCGGTAGATTGTCTTGCAGAAGGTTGAGGTTAAACTGCGTCGTAATTTGGGTAACGTAGCCTTTAGCAATGCCGGAACTGTAGGCATTAATGCCATCAATCGCAACCTCAATTTCTGCTTTCCCCGTCCCTAACAAATCTCGGTTAAAGGTAGCTGGAATCATCAGCCCCGCATCGACTTGACCCTGCTGAACTTGACGGGTAAGGTCTGGCTGGCTATCGGTGTAACGATCGGCCAGAAAGACTTTGTTCGCGGTAAACGCATCGACCAATTCCCGACTGAGCGCGACCTGATTTTGGTCAAGAATGCTGAGGCGCAGATGGGTGACATCGGAATTGAGGACAAAGCCGAAGATGACCATTGATAGGACAGGTGAAAGGGTTAGAAACCCGACCAGTTGCCGATTCCGCAGCAGCTCAGTGGCTTCTTTGATCAGAAGGGCAAGTAGACGACGGTTGAGCATAGAGGTTGAGCTTAAATATTGAGCATAGATATGGAGAGAATTTGCTAACGAGACAACTGCATTCGGCGCATTCCCCACCAGGCAATACCAAACTCTATGCTCCCGATGAACAGCATGATGGCAACCAAATGCCAGGTGCCTAGCCACCCCGATCCGCGCACAAAGACGTTGCGGCATAGCTCAATGAAGTAGCGCACAGGTACGAGGTACGCAAAGACTGAAAAAGGAAAGGCAACACTGTTAAGGGGAAACAGAAAACCAGCCAACAGAAAGGCCGTCAACACTTTGATGGTGCCAATGGCCTGAACGGCTGAACTCTGGGTTGTGGTAAAAATGCCGATAATTAACCCCAGTTGAACACTCGCCAGCATAAAAATGGGGGTACCCACGATTAAAGGCGTGGGATCTCCCATCACGCTGACGCCAAAGAGCAAAAATCCTACGATAAATAGCAGAACGGCTTCGCCTAGCCCCACTGCCATATACGCCAAAGATTTGCCGAGCAGAAGTTCTGCGGCACTCAGGCTAGAGGCGTAGAGCTGGAGGATGGTGCCCTGTTCTTTCTCTCGCACTAAGGCGATCGCAATTAACAGCGGTGGAAAGACCGCCAAAATGACACCATAGGCTCCGGGCACGATGAACAGTGATTCCCGCCGTCCTGGATTAAACCAAAGCCGAATTTGAGACACGACACCCAATTCCGATCGCTCACCCAGTTGGTATTGGAGCACCGACAGAAAGACGCCTTCAATCGCAAGTTTGCTGACGCGGGCGTTAATTACATCCCCACCATCGATTAAGACCTGAACGGGACTCTGTCGATTCGCAATGACATTGGCTGTAAATCCGCTGGGAATCGTCACCTGTACCTGTGCCGTTCCGCGATCAAGCGCATCGGGAAATACGCTTCCTCGCCAAGGGACTGCCACAAATAAATGGGTGGCGTAAAGGCGTTCTATATAGGTGCGACTCAAGGCTGTATTGTCAAGATCCTGTACCGCCATCGCAATGTTTCTGGCCTCCAGTCGAATGGCAAAGCCAATAATGAGCAGTGCAATGACAGGCAAAACAAACGCAAGGGCAACGCCTAAACGATCGCGCTGAAATTGCTCTAACTCTTTCAAAACCTGATTGCGGATGCGTCGAATTCTCATGGCGAACCACCCCCAGCTCTTTGCACTTCGCCAATAAAGGCATCTTCGAGGGAGAACGGAACGGTGTGCAGATTCGAGAAGGGAAGGTTGGACTGCTTCAGTAAGGCTTCGATTTTGGGGCGTTCGGTTTCAGGGTGATCTAAGACGATGTGGAGGCGATCGCCAAAAATTGAAACTCGCCAAGGGTCTAGCTGGGTGCGGAGGCGGTTGTAACTTGCCTGAAGATGTTGGGGCTGAAGCTCAAATAATTGCCCTGGCTGTGCGGCCTTAATTTCACTGGCAGATCCTTCTGTGACCTTGCGACCAGCGACCATAAAACACATGCGGTTACATTGCTCCGCTTCTGTCATGTAGTGGGTTGTCACCAAAATGGCGGTGCCGTTGCGGGCAAAGTCATTAATCAACTGCCAGAACTGCTGCCGTGCTAATACATCGACGCCAGAAGTGGGTTCGTCCAGAAACAAGATTTCTGGCTCATGCATGACCGATGCCCCGAAGGAGACGCGCTGTTTCCAACCCCCTGGCAACTGTCCTGTCATTAAGTGGCTCTGTTTTTCTAGGCCACAGATGGCTAAAACCCAGCTAATTTTAGCCTGTTGCTGCCGAGGCGGAATGCCATAGACCCCGCTGTAAAACTTGAGGTTTTCTAGAATTGTGAGGTCATCGTAAAGGGTGAATTTTTGACTCATGTACCCAATGCGTTGCCGTAAGGCGGCACTACGAAGATTTCCCGTTTCTCCTGCCAAGGAAATGTATCCCGAACTGATGGGCAACAGTCCGCACAGCATCTTAATCGCAGTCGTTTTGCCAGCACCATTTGCGCCCAATAACCCATAGACCTCCCCATAGCGAATCTCTAGATTGAGGGAATTGACCGCGTGAAAATTGCCAAATACACGGTTGAGGTTCTGGGCCGCAATTGCAACGGCCTGGGGTGAACGACCCTGTATGGGTGAGGAGGCAGTAGATTGGTTGCCCCTGCCCGATCTGGGAAAGGGGATCAACTGTGGGACGGAACCTTTGCGCCGTAACAGCGTAATAAAGACGTTTTCCAAGGTGGGTTCTTCGGGCTGGAGGCGATCGCAGGTTACGCCAGCTTGAGTCAGTAAGTCCCTCACCTGGACTTCCCCTTTCTGCGCATCCTTGACCAGAACCTCGATCCGATCGCCCAAGGTCGCCACATCGACCAGTTGTGAATCCGGCTTCAGCGCTTTCACCAATATTTGCTCAGCCTGAAGCAGCGTGGGCGTGCGAATCACCAGCCGACCCAATCCCAAGTTGGCTTTCAGGGCTGAAGGCGTACCAATCTGCTGGATCTGGCCATTGTAGAGGAGGGCAACGCGATCGCAGCGTTCGGCCTCATCGAGATCGGGCGTGGCAACCACCACAGTGATGCCTTGAGCCGTCAACCCTGCCAGAATATCCCAAAACTCCCGACGGGCAACGGTATCTACTCCCGTCGTCGGCTCATCCAGGAGCAGCACCTGGGGTTCTGCAATCAGCGCGCAGCAAAGGGCAAGCTTTTGCTTCATACCCCCAGAGAGGCGACCCGCAAGGCGATCGCGGAATTGATCGAGCTGCATGAGGTTGAGATATTTGCGCTGTCGTGCTTCGAGTTGGTCTTCGGGCACCAGCCGCAGGCCAGCGCTGTAGCGCAGGTTCTCGTCCACACTCAAATCTAGATACAGCGAGAATTGTTGAGTGAGATACCCCGTCAGGTTACGGGCATCTCTCGCGGGCAATCCTAAAATGCGCACCACACCTGCGGTGGCTTCTAAGACACCGCCCAAAATATTAAATGCCGTCGTCTTCCCGGCACCATCTGGCCCTATCAACCCAAATAGCTCGCCGCGCCGAACGTCCAAATCCATCCCGCGAACGGCAGCGATTTTGCCATAGTGCTTGAACAATCCCCGGACTCGAATGGTTGCTTCATTTGAGGGTGAGGAAGCGTCCATGTCTACCTGAGAACTCAGCCGCATTTTAGGATTCTGAAGCATCAAATATTCGCCCTGACCCATGACGGTGATGTATCCAAAACGCTTTAGACCGCTAAAGGCACAGGAGAGTGCTTGGCTTGACTGATGAGTTCGGCGACTCGGAACGCAGATGCGATCGCCCCTTCATGTAAACCATCCCCCAGATAGGCTCCCGCATGGTAGGTATGGTTCTCACCATTGGTCGCCACCACTTCATCGCGGTAGCGAAAAGATTCAGTGGTGTAAAGGGGCGTGTGGTGCTTTTGGGTATGAATTATGCAGTCTTGAGCAATCAACTCCTCTAGTTGGAAGGATAGAAAATAGGGCTGGGGTGCTGAGATGCCGCAAAGCTGATTCAAGTAGCTGTTATATCCCCACCGAGTCTCTGTCTGGAAAAAATCGAATTCTGAGGGATGCTGGATGCCTTGATTGGCATACATAGAAGAATCTCGATGAACAAGGGTTGTGGCATGGTTAGCTTTCCAATTTGAGAACCGTTTCGTTTCAGCATCAGTCGGGTCAGCTAACAGCGCCATCACCTGATCGGGGGGCGTGGCAAAGACGACCTTATCAAAGGACTGAATTTCGCTCGTTAAGCGCTTAATTTTGACGCCATCCAAGCTCCTGAAAATACGGTCAATCTCTGCATTCAGAACAACCTCACCCTTAAAGCGCTCTAGAATTTTTTCAATATAAGAATAGACCCCGCCCTCAATTCTGAGCCAGTCGACTGCAATGTAGTCCCGCAGCATCGGAATCGCTAGCTCTGCCGGAAAGTTATCAATCAGATCCAGCGGCATTGAGTAGCTATACATTGTGAGTAACTTAAGCCATAGATTGCTAATACTGTGACTCTTTATATACTTCGATAACGGCTGGTCATAAAAATCTTCGACTTCAGCAAATCGGGTTTCCAACCATAATCCAGCGGAACGGGCATGGAGGGCATCAAAGCGCAGATATTCAATTAGACGCTGGATACCCGTGAAGTTTTCGTCAATTGCTACCCCCGAAAAAAAGTGGCTACCATCCTTGGGGAATAGTTCTGAACCAAGACTGACGGGTTTTAGCACAACGCCCAACTCTTCCATCAGCGCGATAAAGGTATGAAAAACGCTTGGGAATTCTAGTACCCCGCATTCTAAGCGTTCATTGCAGTTCGCTTGGTTGGGCTGAACATTTTGGTTGATTGTGCGGATATGGCCTCCCAATACTGGCTGCCGCTCAAAGACAGTGACTTGATGCCCTTGTTTATCGAGGAGGTAAGCCGTCGTCATACCGCTCGCGCCACCACCTATCACTGCAATTCTCATCGCTGACCTCAAAATTAATGATATAAATCCCTTGGGATAGCCATTGAGCGGTTGTCTTGAGTCATTGCAATTAGCTGTCACCCAAAAGCACATCGCCAGATAGTCTTTGATACAAGAGCGTTCCCGTCCAGAAAGTGGGTGCAAAGCCAGGATAGCCAGAGGAGGCATTGCAAAAATAGAACTGGTTAAGTGAAGTTTCGTGATTCAGTCGCCCCAGCCCCATATTTTTGGGGGTCAAAATGGAGCCGTAGGAATTCCCTTGGGGGCACCAGCAAAACCGTTCATTGGTGGTGGGGCTACCTGTGACATGGAAAACCATATGCTCCCTAAAATTCGGCACGTAGTGTTTTTCGACAACATCCAAAATAGAATCTAAAATTTCTTGTTTTTTCTGGCGGTAGGCTTTAGGGTCGCTCTCCCGCAATTGCTTAAAGTAGTCGTAGTTCGCAACGGTCAGAAATTCCACAATCTGGCAATCTTCTGGGCAGTCGCCCCTTGCTGCGGTCAATAGCGTGGGCGTTGTAATGGCAAAACTCGGATTAGAGTAATCATGGTGCTCATACATTTGAGCAAAGGCTTCGTTAATGCTCTGATGCCCAGTATGGGAAAGATTCCATTTGCCAAAGCCGTAATTTCGCAAGTCAAGGTCTTTGACGACACAATAGACCATGTAGTTAGATGCCGAATACTCATAGTTGAGTTTCCGGCGCACGATTTTAGAGAATTTTTCTAGCCCAATCATTTTGGCGGCTCTTTGGGGGTCGAGGTTACAAATGATGGTGCTGCCCAAAAATTCTTGAGTTTGATGGGTGCTTAAGTCCATTGCCTCAACCCCCGTAACTGTTTTGTCTTCAAGTCTAAAATTTGTAACTTCGTGGTTTAGCAACACTTGCCCACCGTGGGATTCAATCACCTTAACCAGGGAATTGATCACCTGTTCAAAATGTTGGGTGGGGTAAAATGCGCCTGCTTGATAGCCTCTAAACAGTGCCACCCAGGCATAAAACGAAAGTTGATTGGGCGGCAGCAAAAAATCAAGCCATTGCAACGCCAACAGCGTTTGGGCGGCTTGCGGGAGCTGGAACTTATCGAATACATCCTGAAGGGTGCTGTTAAGGTATTGAGCGGCACAAAGAACTTCCCCTGCATTTTTAAGGAGTTGAACGGGCTTGATTGGCGGAGCAAGATGTTTCAGGCCTGCACCCGTTTTTTCAACATCGTTCACAAACTGACGAATGCGAGTCTCTGCTAGAGAGGCTCCGCCAACACCCTGTTCAGGAAACAGCTTTGATAATCGCTGAATCAGTTCCTCCGGCTCTGAGGGAATATCGAGCGAATATCCTGGCATTCGCATATGGTCAAAGCCCTTGGGGTCATATTGCTCAAAGGTTACATCCTGATCCAATCCCAGTTTTTTCAGGACTCGATTGACCATTTGCCCTTCACCACAGTCCCAAACATAGTGAAATTGGGCATTAAACGTATATTTTTTCGCCATTGTAAACGTATGCCCAAAGCCACCGGGATGCTCATGGGCTTCGAGGATTTGTACGGTCTTGCCTGAGTTCGCCATCAAGGCTCCAAAGACCAAGGCGGATAAACCACTGCCAACAATCAAATAATCCGGTTTCATAAGAGATTTCCTCAATTGCAGCAAAGTAATTTTAAATATCTGCTGCGCAGCAGATATCTTCCTTTAGGACTGAAAGGCTTGAAGCCTTGCTCGCAGTTGAGCAATTTCCTGTGCCATATCTAGAACCATCATTGCCCCGACGAGATTCAGTCCTAAATCCCGACGCAGCCGTTGAATTTGAGCAATTCGCGCAATTTCCTGCGATCGCAGCAGGTGGCCGATCGGTTCAATTAAGCCCAACTGCACAAAACCCTCAATCACAGTGGTAGAGGTTTCCGTGACCAAAGCAGCATATTCAAAGGTATAAAGGCGATCGCCCTCTAGGGAGACCACCCATCGAGAGAGGCTAAACTCGGTCATAGTGTCACCTCATCAAGGGCAGAACGGGGGTTAAATTCACTATTGGCCTGAATCTTTTCATAGCAATCTTGCTCAAGGTCACTCAATTCCTGAGGTGGCACAATCTGGAGCTTCACAATCAGATCGGTACGCTCCCCTTTTGGCACGATCCAACCTTTATTGCGTAACCGCAGCGATTGCCCAGAACGCGACCCTTTGGGAACCGTCATCATGACAGAACCGTCTGGCGTGGGCACTTGAATTTGAGCGCCCAAGACCGCTTCATCGGGACGAATCGAGACTTCGCAGGTCAGATTAGCCCCAGAGAATCGAAAAAACGGATGGGGCAGAAGTTCAATGGTGAGGTACAAATCGCCTCGCTGATGAGAAAAAGGACTGGGGCGACCTTTCCCTTTCAGCCGAATTCGACTGCCGGGTTTTGCCCCTGCGGGAATGCGAACGTTGATGGGTTTATCGTCCAACTGCAACCGTTTTTGTACCCCATGAAAGGCTTCTGAGAAAGAAAGGGCGATCGCCGCTTCCGTATCCGGTGCAGGGGCTTGGCTGCGAAATCCAGCAAAATGATCGGCGGCCTGATTTGAAGTGCGAGAACGGGTTTGTCCGGCTCTACCGCCTAACCCACCCAGTAAATCGTTGATAAAATCATCGAAACCGCCGTATTGATCAAAATCAAATCCTTCTGCATTGGCGTTTGCGTCCCTCGCAGGCGCATCACCCGCCGCCGCTTGCTTCCAGTGCTGTCCAAATTGGTCATACTTTTCCCGCGTTTCAGGGTTTGATACAACCTCATTGGCTTCATTGAGATCTTTGAATTTGTCCTCCGCCTCTGGATTGCCAGGATTCACGTCAGGATGATATTTGCGAGCAAGTTTGCGATAGGCTCGCTTAATTTCTTCCGCAGTAGCCGTCTTACTCACGCCTAGAATGGCGTAGTAATCTTTGAAATCAGTTGCAGTGGTCATGATCTGAAAATCTGATTCCTCTGATTGAAATCACTTAAGCCCAATTGAAAGCACTTTTTTGATTTTGACCATGAGATGACACTTCACTGCCATACCCACTTTGAAGGGCTAGCGTTTGATTTGCCGTATAAATTCATTGATTTTGGTACAAAACGTAATCAGAGGCGATCGCAAGTTTTAAGATTCAGTCTTCTTAACTCGCCGCAAAATTCAATGTTGATCAACATTCTGTGGAGACAAAAAATGTAACGATTCAATGCTTTTTAAGACAACCTATACAAATCCACCCTGCCAACAACCCTAATTTCAAATACCCTTGCATCACACTGGAAAGGTAGCTCCGTGTCAGGCTATTTGGCCTAGATGCAGATGAAGCTGTAGCGGCTGGATCAAACGTTCATGGTGATTGCTTTAGGGACTGCCTATGTGCCCATCCCCTGTCACCTGTTTTTCAATTAGCGGTATTGTCCATGAGCATCTCTCTAAAATTAAAGCGATTGAGTTTACCCAAGCTCAATCCGTGGCTACTGGGCTTACTCGCGTTCATCTCCTTAGGTGGTCTGATCTACGTCGCCTACCACCAATTCGTGGTAGTGCCCCAACAGCAAGCAAAAAATAAGGTAGAAACCGCCTCCGTTGAGCGGAGCAATCTCACGATCACCGTTTCTGCCAATGGGACAGTCCAACCAGAGCGATCGGTGAATGTGAGTCCTAAAACCTCTGGGATTTTGAAACAGCTACTGGTTAAAGAAGGGGATTCTGTGAAACAGGGGCAGGTACTTGCCTATATGGACAACTCGGATCTACAGGGACAACTGCGGCAGACTCAAGGCAATTTGGCGGCGGCGATCGCCAATTGGGAAAAATTACGGAATGGAAATCGAACGCAAGAGATCGCGACCAGCAAAGCGCTCCTGGAAGAACAGGCCGTCAATCTTCAGAAACTGCGAAATGGGAATCGACTTCAGGATATTGCCAAAACGAAATCCCAGTTAAAAGATACCCAATTTGCTCTCCGTCAGGCCAATGACGACCTGCAGCGTAACCAAAACCTGTATAGCCAGGGGGCAATCTCGCATCAAAGTCTCAATACCCTACGCACAACCCGCGATCGCGCCCAGACTCAAGTGAGGCAGGCAGAAGAAGCCCTTTCACTGATGCGTTCAGGCACTCGTCCAGAAGAGATCACGCAAGCTGAGGCCGTCGTTAGGCAAAAACAGAGCGCTCTGGACCTTTCTGAAGCGGGGTCACGACCGGAAGATATTGAGCAAGCCCGCGCCCAGGTCACAGCGGCTCAAGGCGCAGTGGAAGTCATTCAGGTTAATCTCAACGACATGGTGATTCGGGCACCCTTTAGCGGGGTCGTGGCTCGCAAATTTGCTGACCCAGGGGCGTTTGTTACCCCCACCACCGCAGGCAGTGCGGTTACGTCTGCCAGTTCGTCTTCGATCTTGGCCCTTGCGTCTACAAACCAGATCGTTGCTCAAGTCGCAGAAGCAAATATTTCCCAAATTCGGATGGGGCTAACCGCAGCGATTCAAGCGGATTCCTATTCCGGCAAAACTTTTACCGGACAAGTCGTGCAAATTGCAACCCAGTCGGTGGTCGTGCAAAACGTGACCAGTTTTGAAGTAAAGGCTTCCGTCGCCGATCCAAAACATCTCCTGCGATCAGGAATGAATGTAACTGTGATCTTCAATGCTGGAGAGTTGAAAAATGTGCTGGTGGTGCCAACGGGGGCGATCGTTCAGCAAGATAATGCCCAGGGTGTCTTTGTCGCCAAGGGTAAAGGCGATCCTGTCTTCAAACCCGTGGTGGTGGGGACAACGGTGAATGACAAAACTGAGATCAAGTCTGGTTTAGCGGGCACAGAACAGGTTTTGCTGAGCTTTCCCCCTGGAACCCGTCGGGCTTCTAAACTGAATGGCAGGCCCTAACCCCCGTGAAAAAGCCTGCTAAACCACCGTTAAGGAGTAGAACACGCCGACTGCGTAAGCGCAAAGTCTCCCTCCGTGAAATTCTTATCATGTCGATTGAAACCCTATGGAACAACAAGCTACGAACAGGGTTGACCATGCTGGGGGTGGTAATTGGGATCTCCTCGGTGATTATGATTACTGCCGTTGGGCAGGGTGTGCAGAAGTCCACGGCGTCGGAAATCTCAGCCTTAGGCACCAATGTAATGGTCGTTTCAGCAGGAGCAGCCAGAACGGGCGGCATCAGCTTAGGTGCAGGTTCCGCCAGCACGCTGACTTGGGAAGATGCCCAGGCGATCGCCAAGCAAGTGCCCGCCGCTAAATCGGTGACTGCGTTCTTGCAGCGCGGACAAATTCAGGTCGTGAGGGGCAATATCAACATCGCCACTACGCTGTTGGGCACGGATCTGAACTACAAATCCATCAAAAGCCTTCAGCCCCAAGAAGGACTCTTTTTCAGTCAAGCGGACTTAGATGCAGGTCGTCCAGTGGCGTTTATTGGTTCTAAGGTGCGGGATGAATTATTTAGCACAGGTCAATCGGCGCTGGGGGCAGACATCCGGATTCGAGGCAAGCGGTACACCGTGGTTGGAGTGGCGGAATCAAAGGGCTTATCCGCTGGACAAGATCTTGATGATGCGATCTATATCCCCTTGACCAATATGTCGTCCCAAATTGTTGGCAATAACGCGCTGACGGGGGTTGCCATCAATGGCTTCTGGGTCGAAGCGGCGGATGCTGAACAGCTCAACTCAGCTCAGTTTCAGGTCACAAATATTCTCCGGCTTCGGCATGGCATTAAAGCCTCAGGAATTGATGATTTTCGGATTACGAATTTTGTGGACATTATGAGCGCGTTCAATAGCGTCATGGGTTCTTTGACCTTGATGGTGGGTGCGATCGCCGGAATCTCCCTAATCGTCGGCGGCATTGGAATTGCAAACATCATGCTGGTTTCAGTGATGGAGCGCACGCGGGAAATTGGGATTCGCAAAGCCGTCGGTGCCACCAGCGGTTCGATTTTGAGTCAGTTTTTAACTGAAGCAATCATTATCTCAGTCGTCGGTGGCGCAATCGGGGTGGGGTTGGGCATTGCCCTGGCTTATGTCGCAGCACTGTTGTTCAAGTTTCCCTTTGTAATTCCGTTGTGGTCCATTGGCGCTGGGTTTGGACTCTCGCTTGTGGTGGGGGTTCTCGCAGGCGGCATTCCAGCGCGCAATGCTGCCAAATTAAATCCCATTTCCGCCCTACGGAGCGATTAATATGGCAAACATGATCTGGATGGAGGGCATTACCCAGACATTCCACTTGGAAGGGATGGATCTGCCCGTGCTGAAGCAAATCGACCTATCGATTGAGGATGGCGAATATGTCGCAATTATGGGTGCATCGGGTTCAGGCAAATCAACGCTGATGAATATTATTGGCTGTCTAGATCGGCCTACGAGCGGACTCTACATTTTAGATGGTCGAGATCTGACGACCCTAGATGATGATGAACTTGCGGATATCCGCAATCAGTACATTGGATTTGTCTTTCAGCAATTTAATCTATTACCGCGATTATCTGCCCTAGAAAATGTGATGCTGCCCATGATCTATGCTGCAGTGCCGCGAGCTGCACGCCTAAGCGCGGCGGCAGAATCCCTGACTAAAGTGGGGTTAAGCGATCGCCTCAAAAGCCGCCCCAGCCAACTTTCGGGGGGACAGCAGCAGCGAGTGGCGATCGCCAGAGCCTTAGTTAACCATCCTGCTTTAGTTTTGGCAGATGAACCAACGGGAGCCTTAGATTCAAAAACATCTCACGAGATCATGGATCTGCTGACCGCATTAAATCAACAGGGCACAACAATTGCGATCGTCACCCATGATGCGACGGTGGCAGCTCAAACCAAACGTGTGATTCATATGCAGGATGGAGTCATTCTGGAAGTTGAGAAATAGGGATGCAGCATTTGAAATTGCAGTGGCATAGGACTTACGCATTGACAAGGAACGACAAATGTGGTGAGTCTAGGGTAGTCTTGCAGGCCACGTGATCTATTGTGAGAGAACTGTCAAAGCCCTCTACCGCCAAGTGTACTTGTGCTCTGTATATCTTGTTTTTATTGGCAGAACCACAATACGTGAGTTGTGTACGCTTATCAGAGGTAATGGTAACGCTGAGTCATGACAGTGTGAATCGCTTTTTGTTGCGCGAACAGTACACCCCACGAGACTTGTTCAATGAAGTCAAGGAGCATCTAATTTTAAGAGGCGGGGTTGCCAGTGGTGATGACAGCGTGTTGGACAAGCCTTACAGCGACCTGCTCAAAACGGATCTCATTGGCTATTTTTGGTCTGGCAAGCACAAGCGGACAGTCAAGGGGGCATCAACTTGATTACTTTAGAGTTGTTGCTTTATAAAAAGGTCTAGAACGCCTGTAAAGCATATCCTTTTT
>JAKRSB010000053.1 GCA_022402525.1 Thermosynechococcaceae cyanobacterium MS004 | reverse complement strand
TCGTAAATGCCCAGAGGCGCGACCCGTCTGCATTGCCAGGGGAGGTGACGAGCAGGGAAATGACAATCAGCGGCCAGATAAAGTCCGTGACGGGTGCCCATGAAAAAGAATCTTCGGCCAGCACCTTCTTATACCAGCCAAAGATGAAGAAGATCATGGTGGCGATGGCAAGCTGAGCGCCGATTTTACAAAGCCCTTTATAAGTGCCGCCTTCTTGTACGCTCGTCCAAAGCTTATCGATAGCGCCGTTGATGGCTTGACTTGCGGCGATTGCATTGTCAGCAAAGTCACTGGCTTGGCCACTGATATCAACTTGTGCGATTAGGTCAAGGGGGATGAGATCAAGGGGAAAGTACATATTCAAAACTCGGTAGTGTGGATAAAGCCAGCGATCGCCCGTTATTATTTGCAATCCTCTTCACTGAGGCAGGAGAACATATAGGCGTTGGTGATTGCGCTATTGAAAGCACCCTGAGTATCGGCCTGACGAGCATTCTCACCAGCGGCAAGCTGATTGGCTTGGAACTGCTCAACTTCAAGGGTCTTTGCCCCGATGACGAGATCCTTTGCCTGAAGATTTACGCTCATCGCGTCAATTTTGGCGTTCTCCACCCCCGCTGCTCCAACCTGCTGCGCTAGGACAGCGTGCTGAGCATTTTGAATAGTGATTGCCTTGAGAACATCCTGAGAAGAGAAGGCAAACTGCGCGCCAATTGCGGTCGCAACAGAATCGGTAATGATTGCCCCGCCATTGGTTTGGATGATGTCCCCTGCTGCTTGCCAGGATGTTTGAGAATCATCGAGGATACCTTTGAGAGATTCCTGTCCCCCCTCACCAAGAACCGAATTCACAACGCTATCGCTGGAAATATTGAGAGCGGAGAGTAGGGCTTGATTTTTTGTCGTGCCGAAGGGCGAATTTAGGTCTGTAGGCTTATCTTTCGTGATGGCCTTGACCAACTGATTAACCTCATTTGGGATAGGTATCCCAAGTTGACCAACCGTGGAGCCTATCCCTGCAATGAGCTTTTTAGTATCTGGATCAAGGCTATCAATTGTCTTTTGGAAGCTTTTAAGAACACCATCCAGCTCTTTGATGTTGAGGTCGCCGAACAGCCCTAAGATGCTGCTGAGATTGCCAAGGCTAAGCTTTCCAATCCCATTTTTCCCCACCTTAATAATCTGAAGAATTTTCTGAGCTTGCTGAATATACTTAAGAGCGCTGGCAACGCTAATAGCCTGTGCATTAGATGCAATAAGAACTGGAGAGCCGATTAAAGCAGTGCTGAGCAATATTGCCGTAACTCTGCGCTTAAGGGCTTTGCGGGGTTTCTGGGGTTGGGCTAGAGCGAGATTAGATGTCATGGGGTTATGCCTGTAGAGGATGAAGGAACAGAAGGGAAAGGGGGAAATGGAATCGCTGGCTAGGGATGGACAATCTCAAGTAGCGCTTCGCTGGCGTAATGCCGTGCCAAAATGTTTGTGTCGTTCTGAACAACGAGCCATTGGCTGTACCCTTCCTGCTTGGCCTGTAAGAAACGATGAGCCTTAGCTTTGTGGAGGACATCAGGCGACAAACCAAGGGCAGAAGCCAGGGCTGGCATAAAAGGACGGGGAGTTTTCCCGACCAGGACGGTTTTAAGATTTTGAAGAATTCTCTCCCCATCTTGTGAGTCGGAGATCGGATGTATGGAGCGATTTTCCAGGATGATGCGAATGCCAAACATAGCCCCACCCGCACAAAGGTTTGCGATTAGGTCACTGAGTATGGGCAAGGTGCAAAGTCTGGAAAACTTTGGGATGAAAATAATCGACTGTCGATGGAGGTAGGCAGATCGCAGGATGAAATGCAGTGCCACGAGTTGCAAAGCGACCTGCTCAATGGTGCTGTCAGGGCTAGAGTCCTCACGGACTGCAAAAACGCGCAAATTGGAACTGATCTGTTTTGTAGAGGGTGAGGCAATGGCGTGGGCAATTGGGCTATTGAGCCAGAAGGTGAGGCGCTGGGTGATTAACTCGCTAAGCTCGTTGAGTAGTGCAGGCTCGTTCTTTAAGCCTTCTAAGTTCTTTAAGCCTTCTAAGTTCTTTAAGCCTTCTAAACCGAGTGACTCCGGTGAACAAAAGGGCAAAAAGTCTCTGAGAGTGGGAGTATTAGCCCAAGCCTCAGAACCAATCCCGCCCTCAATGGCATTGGTATAGCGCTCCTGAATTGAGGGATTGCCAAAGAATTGTTTAAGGGCAATGCTCAAAACATCTCTGCAATGGGTTATGAGATAAGGATCGTCGCTATTGCCTACAACCATTCCTCGTAAGGTGACTTGAAGGAGGTTAATAGAAGTGTCACGGAAACCGAGATCTGCCAATTCAAACAGGTTGCCAGCCTCAAACAAAACATTGTTATAGTCTCCTTCTAGGGCGTGAGTATAGTCTCTAAGCGTAGAGCTACCGTCGATTCTCGGATGGTCTAAGGCAAAGACAGGGATACCAGCCGCTAGCGCGTGAGTGAGGATATCCAAAGCCAGCACAGTTTTGCCAGATCCTTGTGAGGCAAAGATGCCTAAGTGTGTGTGACCGCTGAAAGGGTTGATAGATATCGGAGAGCCGCCCTCTTCGGCAATGAGTTCAGTATTGGAAAGGAGTGCAGTAGACATGAGTTTATGCCTCTTTTATGGAACCTAAAATTCAAAGGGTCTGGACTGGTCTAACTAGCGCGAATTTTGCGAACGAGATGCTGTGCGAAGGAAGCAAGGGCAAACTCACGGTCAGGCTCTCGCTCCAAGAACTCAGTCCGCATGATCTGTTCGTCGGGATTATTGGCGACGGCAGCAAGCTGGATCTCGCCTGGATAGTAGCGACAGAAGGTGTAAGTGCCGTTGTGGTCTAGAAGCCATTTGGAGTAAAGGCCGACCTTTTCGGGGAAGAACCCTTTAGTGGCGTTCTTGCTAATGATGGAGCTGGGGTACTGAAGATGCTTTACGAAGCTAGGGATAGCGGTCTTTTGAATGCGTCCAATCAGCTTGGTCGTGAGGTTTTGGAGGATCTTCGGCCCTGCAATAGAATTGGCGATTGTGTCAGGGTCTTGAGCGGCAATGATGACTCGAATTCCAGACTTAGCGCCGTTGGCACAGAGGCGACCGACCAGTTGAGCAATCTCATCAAAGGCAAAGAGAATAGGTGCCTCGTCAATGAAGAAAATGGACTTTGGATATTGGAGGGCACATCGCAAGACGCTAGAGAGTGCCGATAGAGCGAGAATTGCTGCATCTTCCTCGTTATCTACATTCCGCAGCGCAAAGACCAGTAGCTCAGAATCAGTCTTGAAAGTAGAAGGTGAAGAAATTGCCCGACCGACGCGACTATCGAGCCAAAACCGAAGGCGCAGCTCAATCAGCTCGAAAGCGCCTTTGACCAGCCCTTCTGAGAATTCCATGTTGAGAACTTCTGGTTTACAGAAGGGTAGGAACTCTTTGAGAGTCGGAATTTTAGCCCAAGCCTCAGAACCGACACCATCCTCAATGGCATGGCGATAAAGCGCTTGATTGATATCGCTATCAAAAAATTCCTTGAGCGCGAGACTCAGGATTGAGCGACATCTGGTATTGAGTGCGGGGTCATTGGCCGTACCCATGACCATCGTGAGCAAAGCATTTTCGAGAAACGCGATGAACTCATCCATGCGCTCCTTCTGCATTTTGGGAGGCAGCGCTCTGAGGTCAGGAACCTCAAATAGATTGTTTGCCTCAATCCCGATGTCGAAGTAAGCCCCATCAGTGGCCTTAGTGTAGTCGGTGAAAGTAGAGCTACCGTCAGGCTTTGGAAAATCCAGTGCCCGAACCGGAATGCCATCAGAAAGAGCGCGGGTGAGGATACCAGAAACCAGAACCGACTTCCCTGCGCGGGTAGTGGCAAAAAGGCCAAGGTGCTTGCACTCATCGAGGGCAAGATCCACATAGATGGGACAGCCGCCCTCTTCGGTTACTAGCTCCAACCCGCTTTTATCAACAGATTGGGGCATGACCAGGGGCATCATGCCCATCACCTCAGAGTTGAGGAAGAGTAGCCGCCTCTTATAAGGCCGAGCAAGCAGAGCATCCCAGCAGATTGGTAAGGTCTGTAGCCAGATCTGCCAAGCGTAGAAGGTTTCACGCTTTACCCAGGCAGGGCGTGAGAAGCAATTTTCGATATATCGGCACGCTTCATCCAGCTTTTCAAGATTTGGCCGATGAACGAGGATGGCAAGGCCAACCCAGACGGGCACATTTCCCTCAAGGATCTGCACCTGAGCATCAATGGCCTTGTCCACCTTGAGCTGAGCGCCCATGTCGATGCTGTTCTTGCCAGCGGCAAAGGTTGCCGCATTATTGGACTGCTTGAGAAGTCGCTGTACCGAGGTTTTGACAAGATTATCGTTAGCCCGACCAATCTGGCAGACGACCTCGGTATCCGTGACCCGCGCCCTGGCAATCATTTCCCAGATGTAGCGGAGTTGGTGAGAGCGTGAAGTCCACCCCCCAGGCTTATCCATGAAGGTGAGAACGCCCACAAAATTGTCTTTGACCCGAATCCAGTGGGGGTCAGCAACAGGCACGTTCTCTTGCAGTAGCGTCAGAGGGTGAACGCGAGTCGTGACCTCATCGTGGATGCCGTCATCATCCAAAACAATGCGCTGAGGGACAGGAATAGAGTCAGACTTATTGAAGCGTGACCAGAGATAGTCCCAAACCTCATCCGACTGAAGGGGTCGAACATCCAGACCCATCTTGGTAACGAGAAGCTGTTCCCAGAGCAAGAACCCGTCAACAAAGCCCTTCTCCAGCAGGTTTTCGATCTGCGTAGTGCGAACTTCAGGATCACCCGCAATGTTTTGATATTGTTTGTAGCCCCAAGCCAATGCCTGATCAATCCAACCTTGGGCACGGTCTGACTCTGAGACGACGGTGTAGGTGACAAAGATGCGGAGAAATTTTGGCTTGCGAACGCCCTGTTGGTAAAGCTCCTGAACCCTTTTTTGCTCAGATTTGAGCATGAGCCGCAGAGTGGGATGTCGAGCTTTTTCCCAGAGCAATTCGAGGTCAGCAATGCGGTCTTTGCAGGAAGCGAAGGAGCCAAGGTGAATGGTCATCTTTTCAAGCGGCGGCAAGTCCTTCAGGCCAAGTTCGATGGCCTCAAACAGCTTTTTAAGCTCGTCATCTTCCAAAGTGGGGTGGATGCCAGCAAAGTCAAAGCCGAAAGCGAACTGATAGTCGCCCCCTTTCTTAAGGAGAGCTGCCCCAACCGACCGACCTCTTAGCTCGTACTGCACCATGCAGGTGAGATGGAGGAAGTTCTCGAAGGGGGTGCGAAGAATACCCCCGATTTTCTGTTTTTTAAGTTTCATGGGTCAAATATGCCTATCCGTAGGGGTCAATCCATGAAGTGAAGGTCAGCGACGACGGTTAGAGCTACGTGGCCGCTTAGGGTTACGAGACTTTGAATGCTTAAAAGCGATCACCTCTTCAAGCGGCGAAGTATAGAAAGGATGGCCTCGTAGCCAGTTAGGTGTGCTTCTGAATCGGGCGAGGAAACGCCAGGGGTTGTTACCTGTGAGTAGCCAGTAAGTAGCGATTCCCCAAAAGATGAAGGCTACGCACCAGTGCCACGGGACGCCAAAGAAAGAGCCAAGGAAGAGGCCAATTGCCAAAATGACCAGCCAGGGCAGAACCTGATTGGCAGGAACAGGGCCAAGGTTAGGACTGGCCCCCAAAAGTTGATTAACAGGTCGAAAATCATCTTGAGACTTAGACATGGTTTTTCTCGCCTAGCATTTTTGAAAATCAGCAAGAACCCGCGCCACCCTCAACAACGAGTTGGGAAATCACGTCAACAATGACAATGACCAGAATGGCCAGAACAGGCGCTCTGACTGCCATCTGCCAATCTTCATCCTGTCTCATTGCGTTAAATACCTGGATCAAGGCGATTGCCAGGTAGATGATAAACATTGCTCTGATGATGTTGATGGTGATTTTGACTGGATTAACCGCAGCCCCTGATGAAGAGAAGACTTCATTTAGGAGTCCGCAAGCTGTCGATAAAAAAGCGGCATCGGCAGGTAAAACAAAGAAGTGGATAATGCTGAGCAAAGTAATGGTGCCGAACAACAGAACCTGAGTGGCGTGGGGAATGCGGTCAAAAGCTTTGAGAAGACGTTTAGTGTCCTGCCAAAAAGCAGCACCAATCATGACAGGGATAGAACCGAGGACAAACTGATACTCCTGAGTCCAGAGTCCGATGGCTGCAAAGCCGCTGCCAAAAAGCATTGTTGACGTGCGAGTGTTGATCACGTCCATAAAAGGGATAGGCGCTAGCTTGCGCCGAGTGCGTTGGATTGTCATGGGGATGCCTGTGTTGTAGGTGAAGGGAATGATTTACAAAGCCGAAGGAAAGGATCTCGGTTCGCTGATGAGTTGCGCCGAGAAAGAACTGGGTTATTCAGATTGAGAAGTAGAAAATAAATAGTTTGAGAAGGGTCTGTTTTCCCTTGCCAATTACTCTACAAACAGAATCTAGATTTGGCAAGGGCAGCAAATGGCTGGAAGCACTGAAAAAACGTACTTTTTTTTACAAAAGCGTGTAAGTTTCATACAGTTTTTTGATAGGGCTAAAATGGCCGTAAATCAGACGGAGAAGGGCATACAGCAATTTTGGGCAATTTTCAAAAAATTCACTTTTATGCCAATTTGATCAAAAAGTTGAAATTTTGAACACCTTTCCCGCACCAAAAATAAAATGCTTGTAACCCATGCTCTATATGGGTTGTAGAAATTTACCATGAATTTTCTGCAATGACGGCCAATCGTCTAGGAAGCTTGCTAGATAAAGGTTCTAGGCGCTAGGGAAAAAGAACCAAAAATCGAGTGATTTTTGCACAAAACTACGAGGGCTTTGCAGCTCAGCTAGAGGATAGGGATGAGTAGGATGTATGTACAGCAAAGGATTCAGGAGTTTTAGTAAAATCCAAAAAAAAAGTTTTTGAGATCGTAAAAATTTTTAGTCTATTTTTGGGGATAAGGTGTTGTGCTGATGGGTGTGATATAAGAGAAATCAGCCGAGCAGTGAGTGATTGCGTCACTGGCTGCGTCACAAAAAATTAGGAACAAAATCAAATGAGGCAGACTGCGACCAAGGGTAAGGGAGCGCCAGCCACTCCGTCTGCTAGGGGTACAAAGCCCCAAGCAACTCGTGGCGTAGGAGCAAAGCGTTCAACAGCAAGTAGCAAGGATACAGAGCGTAAGCCATTACAGATTGTGTCTTTGCATTCTTCGGACGCTTCAAATTCTTCAAGGAGACTTTCTGAGCCTGAGCGCGAGAATTATTGCTTGCTGCCGTTTTTCTTGTTTGCCCATGAGCTATCAGCGCAGGAATTATCAAGGGAGTCAGGAGTGCCTAAACGAGCAATCACAACTCTTGAGAGTGCTTGGCCAGTGCGTCAGAAAGTGGACATGAACCATATCTACATGCTGTGTGATTATTTTCATTGCAAGGTTGAGCAGTTTTTCATCCCGCTGACGAGAACTGAAGCGATTCGGATACGGCTCAACTTTCTATCATTGCTGCTGGGGTCTTTGCCGAGTCGTGTTGGATTTACTGAATACACTGAAGTTCGTCGTAAGGCATAGGCAAAATTTGGCAATTCGTTGGGTGTAGGTATAATGTTGCATGAGAGTGGAGCATTAAAACCATGTGGGGATCGTCCAGCCAGCAACGCCATGCCAGGGATGCGTCGAGAAATATCGCATTGACCTATTTGTTTGCGGGTGGACTTGGCCCATTCTTTTGGATTGGGTTGCTGGTCTTTATGGGTTGGCTGAATGGCTGGTTTAGTCCGGTCGGTTTCTCAGTGCAAGCGTCGAAACCAGCTTTAACGCCTACTGATTACAAAGTAAGGGGAGAAGAGCGAATTAAAAATCCGTTCACCTGGGATGAAGGGGTTGAAGATATTCTGACAGCGATAAGGTTACAGAAAAACAAGCAATACATAGGCAATGGTTATTCTGCTTTGGCTACTGCCTATGCGATTAAGGGAGACAAGGCTAAGGCGGTGCAGTACCTTAAAACTGCGATTAGTTTTACACGTCAATATGCAGCAGAGGCCACAAATGACGTTGAGCGAAATGGCGCTTTAGCGATGGCTAAGTTTCATGAAATCTATCTCCAGCGCTGTCTACAGACCGACTGTAGAAATTGATAGACAGCTCATCTAACGATCCCTTCCCACACTCCATCTGAAACTCCAAGAGAGATAATCCTTGGAGTTTTCTGCTTTATAGGTATAGACTAATGGCAAAGCATTTCCAGCGCCGATCTAAAATATTGCGCTTCAAACTGTTCTAAACTTCCAAAATCTAATGAAACTGCTGATCGTTGAATCACCTGGAAAGGTGAAGAAGATCCAGTCATATCTAGGCAGCGACTGGATAGTTCGAGCCAGTGTCGGCCACATTCGAGAGCTATCGAGTGAGGGTGATGACCATTTGGGATTTGAGTTGAATGGTGGGGTTAAGTGTCACTACATCCCTCGCAGTGAGAAGTCAAAATCGGTCATTGCCCAACTGAAGCAACAGGCGAAACAAGCCAGTGAGGTTGTCCTCGCCACTGACCCAGATCGTGAGGGGGAGACGATCGCGTGGCACTTGGCGGATGAACTTAGGCTGAAAAACCCGCAGCGTGTGACCTATACAGAGATAACGGCACAAGCCGTCAAAGCAGCGATCGCCCGACCACGGCCACTGGATATGAACCTAGTGGGTGCGGGTAGATGTCGGGATTGTTTGGATAAGTTGGTGGGGTATCGCGGTAGCCCCCTGGTGTGGTCCCTGGATATTGGTGCGAAGTCTGTGGGTCGGGTGCAGAGTGCAACCCTGCATCTACTGTGCCAGCGAGAGCGAGAGATACGGGCATTTGTCCCCCAAGATTACTGGTCAGTTTTTGTAGACTACGCGGAAGGGTTTCGTGCGTTCTACCGTGGGGGTCAAACTGCCGCCGAAGGTGAGGAAGAGACGAACGAATCTACCAAGGTACTGAGTCAGGCTGAAGCAGACCGACTGGTGCAAGAAGCACAGCGGCATCCGCACCAAGTCATTCAGGTTGAGGGCAAACTTGGCAGTAAGTCCCCCCCTGCGCCCTTCACCACTTCAGGACTACAGCAAGCCGCCAGTTCCCGCCAAAAGTTTAGCCCTGAGTACACGATGCAGTTAGCCCAGAAGCTATACGAGCAGGGGCTTATCACCTACATGCGAACCGATTCAGTCAGCCTGAGCGAGAGCTTTGTTGCCGAGGTGCGGGACTGGCTCCAGAAGAATGATCCGACGAATGTACCGAAGAAGGCCACCAAGCACCGTGCCAAGGGAGATGCCCAAGAAGCGCATGAAGCGATTAGGCCGACCGACCTTAAGCGTTCATCCGCCCAGATAAAGACAGAAGTAGCTGAGGACGAATTCAAGCTGTACGTGCTGATCTGGACAAGGACAATGGCCTCCCAGAGTGCTGCAGCCCGAATCAGAAAAACCAAGATCACGACAAAATCGGGTGCTGTGCAGTGGGAAGCGCGGGGCCAGGTGCTTGAATTCCCAGGGTATACAAAATATTGGAATGACATCAACGCAGACTCTGAACTGCCCGTTATCCAACAGAATCAGGCGCTCACCCTAGAACAGGCCGGTTCAGAGCAGAAGCAGACTAAGCCGCCCTCGCGGTACTCGGAAGCAAAGGCGATCGCTCTGATGGAGAAAGTGGGCATCGGTCGGCCAAGCACTTATGCACCGACCATCAAGACCTTAAAAGACCGCCTGTATGTGGAAATTACAAAGGGGTTCTTGGTTCCAACTGATGTGGGCATGAGGGTTGACGAGTTCTTGATGGGGGCGCTCCCTGACCTGATTGAGTCAGACTTTACCGCGCAGATGGAAGCCCAGCTCGACGCGATCGCTGAAGGTAAAGCAGACTGGCAAAAATACCTGATGGGTTGGAACAGCAGCTACTTTGAGCCAGCGTTGACCAAGGCCAAGGAAGGTTTACCTAAAGGTAGTGGAAGCGGCACAGGCACAAGACGGCAGCTAGAGAAATCTCGAACAAAGTGCCCAAGCTGCATAAAGCCGATGTCCAAAGTGCCGACCAAAAAGGTGAAGAAAGGGCACTTTTTGAAGTGTGAGGAAGGGTGTAAAGCGCCTGATGGTAAAGACTTGGTGATGTTCTGGTCAGATCGAGGTAAAGAATGGCAGCTACCAGGCACTCGTTCTGAGTCCGGCGCTGCTCCTGCCACACCAGCCAAAGTCACTGAATATCCTTGTCCGGTGTGCAGTAAGCCACTGGCTGAAATCAGCTACCAGAAGGATGGTCAGGCTAAGTCCATGCTGAAATGCTCAGATCCCAAATCAGGACAGGACAAAAAGCATAGGGACGTGGTGTATTTCAGGGCGAAAGAGGAGAAATGGTGGAGTCCAAAGTTCGGAGAATTAGGAGAAAAGCATGAAAAGTAGTCTCAGTAAGCAGTCTAGCGCTCAAGCTCGACTAAGTTTTTGGTTAATGTCAGCGTCATTTTTCTTGGGCGCGGTGATCGTCGGCCACCAGGAAAATGGCTGGACAGCTTGGGTGTTGATTGTGGCAGGGTTGGTTTTCAATCTGGACTATCGCTGGCGACTGAAGCCAGAGCTGCATAGCCTTTTGATTGAGCCGCGCTATTTGCAGGTAATTGGCTGGGTGATTTCGTCAGTCTTGCTGTTGGTCGCTGTGCTTGAGCTGAGCCGCGAAGCGATTGATGTTGGCTCAATCACGGCCACTGCCAGTTTGTGCCTAAATCCAGAGTTGCGACGCTGGATGAAGCTGAAGCTGCTGCCTGAGAAGGTTGCCAAGATTAAGTAAAGGTTGGGATGTTGAGGTGATTGGCCTTACGCGCAAGAAAACACTAACGCTGAGCGAAGCACCCGAAGATGAGAGTTTTTTGATGCCTGGGGACATTCTTGTATCCCCAAGAGCCTTTTATCTCGTGCATTCAATCCGTAAAAGTAGCAGTAAACTTTACCCCTACCAATACTCAATCACCTGTACTCGACTGAGCGGGGACGACGAGGCGATCGCCCACGGAAGGCATTACGAAATTTGCACGGCGACCAAAGCGTTTCTCCAAATGGCCTCAACGGTCGGATCGTGTGTCATATAAGGAGCCTAAAAAATATGTCTGAGCCACAAGAGCAGTCCATTTTTGCGAAGACTGGTGCTGGTAAGTCTGTAATGGCTAGCGATATTCTCCTTCAAGCACTGGCAGTAGGAGAATCCCTTGTGTTTATTGATTTTCCAGAACCAGCAGAGACAACGGAAGAAAAGGAAACTAAGAAAACTTCTGCTTCCTGATAGAACAGTTCAGCCCCCCATTTCCCCTCATGGAAAAACTTGAAAAACTGAAAATAGCCTTTGCCGAGGCACTGGAGCGCGGAGAGCGCTTCGAGAGCATCGTGCAAGCGCGTCAGTATGGAGCGCAAGCGCTGGGAGAGGCAATACCCGCAGGGTCAATGCTGGCAAAGGGATTGGAGGAAAGCATCGAGGGGGCGCTCGTAAGGGTGGGACGCAGAATCGTCACTCAATCCAGCACTTCCATTGAAGCCTTTGAGGGATTGATAGACCTGTACCAGCGCCAGCCGCGACTAGGGGTACGAACCTCGACGAGTATGAGGCAACAGGCTTACAGTACCCCGTTGCCCATTGGGTTCCTGGCAGCAAGCCTAGCGGGGTTAGACCAGACCAAGACGGTCTATGAGCCCACAGCAGGGCATGGAGCCTTAATTTTGGGTTCAGACCCAAGCCGCACCTATGCCAATGAGCTAAACCTAGACCGAGCTGCTGATCTGAGAGCGCAGGGCTACATCACGACCACGGCGGACGCAACGGGTCATCTGCCACCAGAGAAAGTTGATGTAGTGATAGCGAATCCACCGTTCGGTAAGGTGCAGGGTCAAAGCTGGCAAGTCAGGGGAGGGACAGCGACCAGGGCGTACCGCTCCACGCAGATCGACCATGTGATTGCCTTTCAAGCTTTGTCCTCCATGAAGGATGACGGTAGAGCGGTATTGATTCTCGCCGCGCCGATGGCAAGTAAGTTAGGGGATTTGGAAAAAGCCTCTAATGCATATAACGGAAAGCAGACAGGGCCATTCTACAAAAGCCTGTACGACAACTATCGAGTGGTTGAACATTTCACAGTAGGGGGTGATTTGTATGGGAGACAGGGCACCACCTTCCCCGTGGATGTGGTGGTCATTGAAGGTCGGGGGAAATCCAGCCGCAGACTGCCAGCGGTAGACTTACCGAAAGTCTACACAAGCTTTCAAAGCTTGAAGGAGCTACTGAATCATGAGCGAATTAACCAACCAAGCAAGCAACCAACCAACGAGCGAAGTAGCAATGAGCCAAGCACCAACCGAGACACCGACCGAAGTAACGAGGAAATCCACCCAGGATATGACTCAGGCGGAAGTGGAGGAATATCTGAACCAGCTTCAGCAGGAGATAGATTCAATCGGGATGACACCGAGCGAGGAAATAGCGTACCAACTGCAAAGGAATGGCCTGGAAGGGTATCTAGAACGTCCGTACCAGTGGAGGCCGCAGGAGGGGTCGCGGGTTTATCAACTGACGGCAATCTTGTGTCCGAGCAACGAGGTGATACCGAGGATGAAATCGTACCTAGAGGTCAGCAATCTTCAGGTGGAGTACATGGACTATCTAGCCGAGAGGGTGGCATGGATGATGCTGCAAGAAGAGAGCGTTCAGACGGCACAGAGCATCATTACCCACTACCTGAATCGGGAGGGGTGGTATCAGATCGAGGTGCCGTCGAAGAACGCGACGGTGCTGGAATGGGGGGAAGCAGTGACGGTCTACAACTTCGAGTTTCAGGAATGGCTGAAGGGAGCTTATACGGAGAACGAGCCGGATCTGAACTTCCCGATGGAACCAGTAGCAGCAACACCGGAGGTCAGGGAGATGATCGAGGAAATGACCTTAGAGGAATGGATGATATCAGTCGCAACAATCTACAAGGAGTGGGACTAATGGCAGATCAACAGGCAATCTTAGATGATGACATTTTGGATGGAGAGCAAATTAAGCAAGTCCTGTACCAAGCGAAATCAGGTGCCCCGAATGTCGATACATTGGTGCCAGCCAATATGCGCTCATCCATCGGCAACGCTCTAGATAACCTAGAGCAAGAGGTCGGCAACCTGGATGATTATGTAGCTGGACGATTGGGGATTCAAAACCGAGAGACGCTTTATTCGAGGTATAGCGCGGAACAGGTTGATGCATTGGCTCTGGCCTTCAGTAATCTATCAAAAGGGGAAGCATTCATCATTGGGGATCAGACCGGAATCGGCAAAGGCCGTTTTGTGGCAGGGGTCTTGGAATATGCACGGCAGCGCGAACTGATCCCTATTTTTGTAACTGAGAGGCCAGATCTATACACGGATATTTTCAGGGATATCGCTGATATCAAAGTCAAAGAGTTTAACCCACTGATTACGAATAGTGATGTAGAAGTGCTTCTACCGGATGGTAGTAGCTTGAAGACAGGTAAAGTGCCTGCTCAAAAGCAGCTCATCAAAGACTTGGCAAGCCGCCGCGATATTGGTAACTACGACTCAGTGTTCACGACCTACTCGCAGCTCCAGACGGTCAAAGGCGGGGATACGGATCGGCGGGAACTGCTGAGAGCGATCGCGCCGATGTCGATATTGGTGCTGGATGAGAGCCACAATGCTGGGGGAACGGCAAAGACCTATGGGGTAAAGGCTAAAGAACCGGATCGGGCAGATTTTGTGCGAGAGCTGGTGCGTCTATCGTCAGGGGTCGTCTATAGCTCAGCGACCTATGCGAAGAACCCTCATGTGATGACGTTGTACTCAGCGCGGACGGGGATGCGTCATGCGGTAGAGCGTGAAGAAAGCTTAGTCGAGTTGATACAGAATGGCGGAGTGCCGTTGCAGCAGATGTTAGCGTCGAAGCTGACAGAAGCGGGGCAGTATATCAGGCGAGAGCGGTCGTACACGGGGATAGAATTTGGTGCCAAGGTTCTGCCCGTAAATCGAGAGGCGGCAGAGAACATAGCGAAAGCCATGAGCATGATCATGGAGTTTGACTATGCGAAGCAAGATGCTGTAGATGGGATGGACGACGAGATTAAGTCCGAGGCAAAGCGGGTCATACGCGATGATTCCATTGGCAAAGCAGGAGCTTCTAGCACGAACTTTACCGCACTGATGCATAACGTGGTGGGTCAAACGCTGTTGGCAATGAAGGCCGAAGCGACGGTACAGGAGTCCTTAGAGGCGCTACGGCGAGGGGAGAAGCCTGTCATTGGCCTATCAAATACGATGGGTTCATTTATTGGAGAAGCAGCCGATGAACAGTCACTACGAGTGGGTGATCCGATTGACTTGAGCGTGGGAGATTTACTGATACGTTATCTAGAGCGGTCTAGGGTTCTCACGTTGAGAGATTATGACGGTAGGAGAGAAAGCTACCGGATGACGGATGCAGAGCTAGGGCCAGAAGCAGTAGCCATTTTTGAGGAAACCAAGGATCTGATCCGCGAAATAGACTGGTCAGACATACCCATCTCACCCATCGACTACATCAGGTATCGTCTGACCCAAGAAGGCTATACCGCCAATGAGCTAACGAAGCGTGATGACCGGATCGAGTACGGAGCGGATGGGGAGCAGTATTACGAGCAGAGAAATTCAGGGGAGAAATCCGTAGAAGCGAATACCAGGAAGATTAAAGCCTTCAATTCAGGAGAGCTGGATGTACTAATCCTGAACCGTTCGGGTGCGACGGGCATTAGTCTTCATGCGTCTGAGCGGTTTACTGACCAACGCCCACGGCGGATGATTATTGCCCAGCCAGAACTCAATATTGACCAGTTCATGCAGATGCTAGGCCGGGTTCATCGAACAGGTCAGGTGACGAAACCGAGCTTTACCCTGCTCATGGGGGATATCCCCGCCGAGAAGCGCCCCGCAGCGGTCTTGTTAAAGAAACTGGCCTCACTGAATGCGAACACAACGGCAGCGCGAGAAAGTGGGTTCAACCTCAATACCGTGACCGACTTTATGAACAAGTACGGTGATCGGGTGATCTTAGAATTGCTGGCAGATAACCCAAGCCTAAACCGTAGACTAGGCTCTCCGATTAAGGGTTTGAATGAGGATGCAGACCTAGATGCAATTGAAACTAAGGATGTTATTGCAAAGGTGACGGGACGCATCCCGTTGTTGCCGATCGCAGAACAGGATCGGGTGTACGACTTGATTGAGAGTGCCTATACTGACTTGCTGGAGCGAGAGCGGTCAATGGGCAACAATATTTTAGAGGCAGAGGGTTTAGACCTGGATGCAAGGACAATTGCCAAACTAGAGGTACTGCCAGCGCGTGAGGGGCAGGCCAGTTTATTCAATGAGCCTGTCTACTTAGAAGTGATCGATGCAAAGGCGAGACGCAAGCCGATGACGACGCTTGAGGTGGTCAATGCCGTGCGGTTTGAATTGGGTCTTGAACCCGTCCAAACGATAGCCGAGCATGATTTTGAACAAGTAGAGGAACTGGCTCAAGAACAGACGAGTGCGAGAGTGTCGAAGATTGAGGAGCTTATTCCGATTTATCGAGATGCTTATCAAGTCAGAGTTGAAGAGGAAGTGCTGGATGATAGCAAGCTGAAGACGCCAGCGGAGCGGGACAAGAAGATCCAGAGCAGGATGGATTATTACCAAACGAGGGCAGATTCCAACCTGAAATGGATGGAGCGAGACTTTGAGCGACTGCCCCCTGGTGCGCCAGTGGAGATTGTAGACCGCAAGACGCTTTCGGTACATTATGGGGTGATTGAAGGGTACTCGAATCGGAATCTAGAGAAGGGAAATCCTGCGCTACCGTCAAAGTGGAAAATGAATATCCTTGTGGCGGATTCGTTCCGGCGGATGAGCCTACCAATGTCTCAGGTCAACCAGAATACTGAGCGTGGGTATCAGATAAGGCCAACGTTGGAGACGTGGCAAGGCAAAGACATATACGGTCTGTTCGATGAGCGTCAGTCGATGTCGCGTGAAGTGCGACAGATGTTCACAGGCAACGTGCTGAGAGCGTTTGAGAAGTTTCAAGGGCGACTAGCAAACTTCACCGATAGCAATGGAAATATCAAGCAGGGAATGCTTATGGGTCATGACTTTGACCTATCCAAGCAGTTAGAGAGAGAGCCTGTAGTTTTTCCAAGCGCACAGAAAGCGCTGTCATATTTGGATGAGGTTGGAAATGGGTTAAATACGAGGGATATGGATTTAACGATCCTCCCACAGATGAAAGCGGGAGAAGGGTATACGCTCTCTGTGTCTTTAGGCAAGGCTGGTGCAAAATATCACTCGGATAAAGGGCTAATGGATGCCATGAATCGAGAGTTTGTATCAGTGGGGTCATTCATGAAGACGATGGTGCCCCAAGAGCGGATGCTAGGGACTTTAGAGTACCTAATGTCTCAAGAGGGTGGTGGCATCGTAGCCGATAAATACAAGGAGAAGGCACGGGCATTTTTGGGAATCGAGATCCCAAGTACCAGGGAGATTCTAAGTGGAGCTAGCGCCCAGGTCTTCAGTGCCGATAAGCCTGTTCATAAGGAGCTTGAAGCCCCAGTACCGGAGCCAGCCGCAGAAACCCAACAACCTGAACCCAAAGCAGAGCCGCCAGCGGTAGCGGAACAGTCCATAGAGCAAGGCGAAGTCTTGGCACCAGAACCGGAGTCTCAGCGCCCAGCCGCCCCAGCAATCCAGCAGCCGAAACAACCAGCACAGCCGAAAGAGCCAATCAAAGCTGAAGTGGTCGCCCCAGCACCTACCCCAGCACCTACCTGGGAAGAAAAGCGGCATGAGCTGGTGGAGGTAAGCCTTTTGCCAGCGAGATTTGTAGATGCAATGCACGATCTGGGTCTGGTGAGTGCTGAAGGATTTGGCGATCGCGCTCATGCTCAACTGAACCTACCAGGGGTAGACAAGGCCAGTCCGCAGGTTCGTGAAGAGAGCGATCGCCGGAGCTTCTGGTTCCAGATTGGTCGGGGTCAGATTTCACGGGTGCTGGTAGCTGATAACCCAATGGATGCGCTGAGCCTATCCACTGTGGATAGGCGGCAGGGAGGAACGGTCTATATGGGTGGGAGTGTTGAGGCACTGCCCAAAGAGATGCTGAGACAGTTTGCACAGCAAGGAGGTGAAATCTATGTGGCCTATGGTGATAGCGCAGCGGGTGAGCAAAAAGCCTGGGGGCTGGCGAAGGATATACCGCAAGTCCAGCGACGGCGACCGATTCAGGAAAGCTGGAGTAACCAAGTCCAGAACATCACAACGAATACTGAGACAAAGGAATGGCTGAGAATAGCGAAAGCTCTAGAGCATACTCCCAAATACCAGAGTCAGATCCTCCAAATCTCAACCCAAGCACCGGACGCTAAAGCAGCTCTCCAGCGAGACACTCAAGAATTTCGGAAGCTACAGGATAAGCTGTGGAACTGGCACTATGCAGCGCGAGAAACCAATGCGAATTCTCGCTACCTGGGAGCGATCGCTGATATCGGGATTGGACTGAATGGAGCGGAGCCACGGCCACTATCAGAGAAAGCAAAAACGACGATGCATGAGGTGATCAAATTCCACGCATCCCGTAAAGTCCAGGCCCAGAGCCAGAATACAGGATTAGATTTAGAAGCAGGGTAAGGCAATGAAAGGAAACACACGAATCGCCCTAGCAACCGCTTTAGCGCTGCTGCTAGGCTCTAGCCCGTCTGTATGGGCAAAGACCCTATCAGTGACGAATGCCCAAGCCCAAGGCCGAAATAAGCTCACTTCCGTCAAGGTGTGGCCTGGGTATGGACTAAACCTCAGCTTTATTGAGACTGGGGAATCCATCATCAAAGCTTGGCTGGATGACCCTAGCCGACTAGCGATGGATCTCGACGGAAAGGATGGAGTAGCTGCAGTTGTGCATTTGCGGCGGATCAAGATTGACCAGAGCCTACCGCTGATGACGAGTCAGGATGGGGCTACCCTGCTGACGGTGATCACGGAATCGGAACGTGGTCGGAAGCTCTACCAAATCAGGGTTATAGCCGCAGATGGAGCGCCGGACTACTATGCGGTAAATGTGGAAGCTGTACCAAGGGCTAGAGAGATGGCACAGCTCCCACGTTCAGGTAAGCGCCCAAAGATAGCCAAGGCCGTTTTACCCAATGGTCAGGATACTGCAAATTTGACTAAGGAGCTGGCTAAGGAGCCGAGGTCAGCACCAGAGGTAGTCCCAGAGCAGAGCGCCTCTTTTCAAGTGGTTGAAGCGCTTCAGATAGAACCGAAAGCCCCTGTCTCTGCTGAAAGTCCTAAAAAGGCCAAGAGTCCAAAACTTCCTGTCATCGCCCAGAAAGAACCTGTTGTTCGCCCAGATAAGCAGAATTCAGCACAAAGCCTTGACGATGCAAACGCTGCTGTTTACGGGCTGATGGTGGCTCATCAAAAAGCGCAGATCAAGCGGGGCACAAAGACTTGGCAGAAGGTTCAAACCGCGATTATCTGGCTCAGGCGCGGCAAAACGAGAGAGGCGGCTGCAAAGTTGGCAGATGTGAAGCTCAGTAAGATTGAGCAGGTGATCGCCTGGGGGCAGTCACGCCCTGGTCAGCGTAGTCAGTCCTGAAATGTAACAAAGTGTATCTGAGGAAATTCCTCACATGCGCCTTTAAATCCTGGATGCTGCCCTCTTCGTCACCGTTGTCCATGCCGCGATCGCCATGTTGCACTTGTGGGGGTCGGGTTCAGCACAGTAGGCAATGCATTCGAGCTGGTCAATTAGCAGGAAAATGGCAGGGTCGGGAAGGCAATAGAGAGCGACTGCATCACCACCGTCCGTAGTGCCCTCAATGGTAATTTCAATAGCTTCTCGGATGATGTTTAGGTCAAAATCTGCCTTGATTTTGGTTGAGAAAGAAAAATGACTTGTAAAGGGGTCTGTGAAAGATTCAGGAAGCAGCATTCGAGAGGGGGGGAACTCCAGCAGGAGTGCGATATTACGAGGAAGACGCTTAATGAATCTAGGATCTGTAGGCTCACCGCAAAAAAGAATATGGAATCCGCCGAGTCGCCATGTTTGACCAGCCTCAACCTCTTTCGCTTTGCTCTTAACTAATGACTTATCAATGACCAGTGCGGGTGTTTGCTGGTCGGGTGACTTCTTAAGTCGTTCACGCCTCCCTGATTTAGCCTTAGACTCGCCGCTTACTTCAGTTGGCTTGTCTTCAACGAGTTTGTCTTCGACAGGCTGTAAATCAGCCGGAGGGGGCGTAATGATAGGTTGACGCTCTGGGATAGTCTCAAGGGGTAAAAGTTGCTGGGTTGTGGTTCCGTATTCAGGTAAGTCTATTTCTTTAACCCTAGAGCCATCTAATTTAGCAAGATGCTGCTCTCGAAGGTCTTTAGCCGCCGTTT